>JBCNPI010000022.1:0-38168 GCA_039593415.1 Rhizobium sp.
AACATTTTTTATCCTTTCATGTTCGTTCCGGCTCTCTCGCCTCAGGGACGAGCGGCCGTCTTTTTATCAGTCGAAACTTAGCAGGGATTCCAAAGGCTTGAGCCTTCAAAAAGTTCTGCCGGTGAAACCCTGCACGAAGCGGGGTGGGCAAGGCACGGACTTATCCACACCTATTGCGTCGCACGGGATATATAAGCGCCCCTGATCTGTCAAGGCAAAAGGATGAAAAGCTTTCATATTCGCCCTTGCTATCCTCTTCGACTGTCGCTATGTAGCCCCCGCGCTCAAACGCGCCGACCAGCATAACCGGAGAGGTGGCAGAGTGGTCGAATGCACCGCACTCGAAATGCGGCATACCTGCAAGGGTATCGTGGGTTCAAATCCCACCCTCTCCGCCAGAAACTTGTACATTATTATTATACACTTATGACGCTGGCCTCTGCGGCAAGCGTCGCGGGTTATTACTCTCTGCGATCACAATTGATCACAGGGCCACGTTGAAGGCGCTCCCCCGGCACGCCTGCTTTTCGGAATTCAACTCACATTTTGGATTGCTTTGCATAGGCAACCATGGATGCGGATTTAACCTGTCGCGAGGGATATGTTAAAGAAATCGAGTTTTTTTAACTTATCGAGTCGCATATGTTAAATCGGTCCTACCAGCTTCCCGATCTGACATCGCTTGATGGCTTGGAAACCATCGAAGTCTTCAAGGCGCTTGCGGCGGCCAACAGGTCGCTCGCCGAGTTGAAGGGGCGGGCAGCGGCAATCCCAAATCAAGGTATTCTGATCGACATGCTTGCGCTGCAGGAGGCAAAGGCGAGCTCGGAAATCGAAAACATCGTCACCACCCAAGACGAGTTGTTTCAGGCGGACTTGTTTCCAGAGGGGCTCGAGTCTCCTGCAGCAAAGGAAGTCGCGCTATATCGTGATGCCCTCAAATTCGGTTTTGACAAGCTTCGGCAGACAGAGGGCCTAATTACCAATGCAACCATCGTCGGCATGTTTCAGCTCCTCAAGCGGCGCACGGACAGATTTCGTCAGACGCCAGGCACGGCGCTTAGAAACCATCGCCCAGGCGAAATCGTCTATATGCCTCCCCAGGACCAGAACGAAATAAATTCGGCAATGAGCAGGCTTGAGCGCTTCATCAACGATGACCAGCTTTCAACGCTCGATCCGCTGATCAAAATGGCATTGATCCATCATCAATTCGAAAGCATCCATCCCTTCCCGTACGGAAATGGGCGAATAGGACGAATTCTCAACGTGCTTTATCTCACGCGTGTGGATTTGCTTGAAATCCCGATCCTCTATCTCAGCAGAGCCATCAATACCTCAAAGAGCGAATACTACCGGCTGTTGCAGTATGTTCGCGATACTGGTGAGTGGGAAAGCTGGCTCATTTACATGCTCAAAGCGGTCGACGAGACGGCCAGAACAACGCTGGATCTCGTGGAGAATACCGTCCCATCACGGAAGAATGGGCAGTTTGGGAACCCAACATTTGCAAAGAGAAGCGGAAATAATTTCCGCCCTCCGTGCTTTTCTGACTATCCGCGACATTGGGCCCGAATTCGCCGACACCGCTTTCGAATGGAGTGGGTAATCCTTTCCAGCGCCCTCGCTGGGTCGCCAGCCAAAGCCTCAACTTGCAGCGCAACGTCTTCACACACCGCGCTGACCCGCACAGCAAGCTCCTCGACACGCCTTACCGTCGAAGCACCGCTCAAACCGACCTCATCGGCCAGCGACTGCCAATCCGCGCGCCGTAGATCCGGAGCGTTGAACCGGCCAGCTATCCCCTGCGGCAGACTCTGATCAACCTGGTGGTAGACAGCCGCGCACACCAGGTCATAGAGCGGCGCCATCTTTGCGGATCCGCCAGCACCGATCAGAACGGAATAGTTCTTGGCATGCGAATCAGAATTGCAGATCAGCATGTTGAAGATTACCGCATCAAGCAGCTTCAAACGCTCGGCAGGCGAAACCAGATCGCTGACGGCACCAAACATCATTTTCAGGGTCACGCCGTGTCCTGTCGAGGAGAGCTCGTATTTCTGGGATGGGAAGTGGCCAGTTAGCTGGCAAAGATCCTCCTGATGCAGCCGGCGGATATCGCCTTGCGGATCGGTGAAGCGGTCGTATCGCTTTACCAGCAGATAGCGTCGTTTGCCGGCGACACCAACCGTGGCTTCGGCTGCCTCGAGATCACAGGCGCGCGCCAGGGCAAGGCAGAACGCTTCGTTTTCGACACTCCCCGCGAGCCGTTTGGTGTCAGGCTTCAGAATGTGTGTGGAGGGTGTTCCATCAACCGGAATGGAAATCGCGCCATCCTCATCGACGAAGACCGGCAGTTTTTCCTGAACGCCAGCAAGCGACATGGAGACGCCGCGTTCTCCGACAAGGAAGGGTTTTGCGGGAAGCTCGTCCAGGATGCGCTCGAGCGTTACCGCATCCGGCACCAGCTGCAGATGGATCCCCGCCCTCCGCGGCTCGCCAATCGACAATGCGCCGGCTGTGTCACGCCCGATGTGGCCGAGCAGGCCAACAATGTCCTGGGGCGAGACTTTCAGCCGCTGGCCGATCTCGGCAAGATGCGTTTCCGGAAGCAGATTTGCCAGCCAGGGCAGGAGCCTGTCGGCAGCGACAGGGCCTGAAAGCACCGGCATGGTCAGCGACACCGGAAACGCCGAGCGGCGCGCTTCCCAGCTCGGATCATAGTCAAGCCGCCATTCGCTGTCGAAGGTCAGATGAGCGACAGGCAGGCTCTCGTAGAAGATCGTGGTCATCAGCCGTCACCGAAGGTCGGCAGGTAACCCAGGTCGTCGTCTGGCGAAGGTGGAGCGGTCTGGACCGTCTTGATATCGCCGACCTCAATACCCACGGTACGCGCTACGATGAGGGATTTTTCGAGCTGGCAGCTTGGCTTGCCGAATTCGAGTTCGACGATGAAACGCTCCCCAGTACCGGAACGGGCGGCAAGCTCGGTCTGCGTCCAGCCGAGGGCCTTGCGTCTTTCTCGGATGGCGGCGCCGAAATCGCGTGCGGACCTGAACATAAAGCATCTCCTGATCTGACTTACCGTACAGGAAGATTTCTCGCCATTCAACATGAACCTTACCGATCGGGAAGCGCATAGCCCGCAGCCCAAAAATCACCCCGATCGGGAAGTTTTACGCCTCTAAAAGTTATCGAAAATGAGATCCTTGAGCTCCGGGTATCGCGTGTGGTGCACCTGCGGGTATCGCAATTTCCCGAATGCGGGCAGGGGGTTACGTAAACCCTAAGTTTCTCCGGTATCGCGGGCCTAATTGGCGGAGAGGTCCCACCCTCTTCGCCAATTAGGCTTTGTTGCAGGTTCGCTATCGAGCACGCAGGTTCGCAAAAACCAGCTCAAAAGCCTTAATCCTCTGGAAATCGATAAACCACGTCCGCAAACGATCCCGTCGGAAACACGTAGAAAAATTTTAAATTGGCGGATGATTCGTTACGGATGCCGTGTTCGGCGTTGCCGGGGATGAAGACCGTGGTGCCGGCCTTGACCGTGGTTTCCTCGCCGTCGATCCGGACGATGCCGGTTCCCTCGAAGATGAAATAGATCTCCGAAGGGTCGTGGCGATGCGGCTTGAGCTCATCGCCGGGCGCGAGGTCGGCGATGCCTGCGCTCATGCTGTCGGTGGGGGTGATGTCGCTGCTGAGCAGCGTGTGCCAGGAGATGGAGCCGTGGACAGGATCGTTCCATCCGTCGCGCGGGCGCTCTGCGGCGGTGGTGATAACGGCTTGCGATCGTTTTGTCATTTTGCCTCAAAGCGCTGGGCCGGCAACCATGGAGAACGGTGTCACAACGCAAGGGAATGTCAATATCCTAGCCGTCACAGCTGATGATCGCGCGACCGCTCGTGAGGTCTGTGACCATCCGCAGGGCATCGTCGGCGTTTGCCGTGGGGATGCTTAGGGTCAGCACGGCGCCGGTGGCGATGAATTGCTCTGCTGTTATCGCTGCATCCGGCAATGCGGCGAGCCGGGCCTTCAGCAAGGCGAGGTCCGAGAACTGCACCGCTATGCTGGCGGAGGTCATGGGTACGATCCTGGCCTTTTCCGCAGCCTGAAGACAGAGCGCGGCGGTGCCGCCATAGGCCCGTATCAGGCCGCCGCTGCCGAGCAGAACGCCGCCGAACCAGCGGATTACCACGACGACGATGCCGTCCAGCTCCTGTCCGTCGATTGCCTGGAGGATCGGCTTGCCCGCGGTGCCGCTCGGCTCTCCGTCGTCGTTGAACCGATAGTTCTGTCCTATCCGCCATGCCCAGCAATTGTGGCTGGCATCGGCAGCCGCATGTTCTGCAATGAAATCCTTCACGGCCTGCTCGTCTGCCACGGGGCCGGCTATCGCGAGAAAGCGGCTGCGCTTGATGTCCTGTGAATGGCTGCTGACAGTTATGAGCGTAAACATGAACCGCTCCTTAGCGCAGAAATATCAATTTTCCGACAGGGCTTGATTCCAGGATTTACGGCGGGATGCGGCGGATGTGCGAACATCATCGTGCTTTCCGGCTCTGCCAGGAGGAGTCCAATATTTATTAGCCGGCAAATTTTGCTTGAGCTTGTTATTCCGCGACCAGACCGCTTCGGCGCAGAAGCGACAGGGAGAGAAGCGGATCAGCGTCGCCAGGCTGATGGTCACGAAGGCCATTGGCCATGCCGAGTCCGATCGAGCCTTGCTCGAATTGACGCCAGATGAAGGTGGCGATGGTTCGCATGCCGACGGATGCCAGCACGATCGAGGCGAGGAGTTTGCGCGACGCCAGCGCGAAGACCAGCATGGCGGATGCCAGGCTCGGCAGCACCAGCGGCAGCAGGATGCGGCGGAAAGCCGTCAGCCTGCTGGCGCCGAAGACGCGGGCGGCGGCCTCGAGATTGTCGCCTATCTGCTGGAAGAGGCCGAGCGCTGCCGGGGTACCGTATTCCTCGATCGCGCCGGCAAACACCAGCAGCAGGCAAGCCGCCTTGCCTCGTCGATAGAGAGCCACCCTCATGGAATGAGGACAGGGAAATCCGGTCTCGGACAACAGTTCGGTCGCGGCCGAACTGTTGCGGGCATCACTTCGATTACACTGAACCTCTCAAAGGAGAGTTTGCAATGTTGACGAACACAGCCGAATTCAACGCGGCCGAGAGTGGTCGCGGCCATACCGAAATCAAGCCCAGCGTGCTTTATATCGGCACTCCTGTCGTGTTGATTACCAGCCTCAACCCCGACGGTACGACGAATATTTCGCCGATGTCCTCGGTTTGGGCTCTATATGACCGCGTCGTTCTGGGTCTTACTTCGACTAGCAAAGGGCGGGAAAATCTTCTGCGCGAGCGGCAGCTCGTTTTGAATTTTCCATCGCCGGAGCTGTGGCCGAAAATCGAAGCGATCGCTCCAACGACGGGGCGCGATCCTGTTCCTCCGCATAAGGAAAGAATCGGCTATCGTTTCGAGGCCGATAAATTCGATGTAGCCGGCTTCACGCCACAGGCGGCCGACCTCGTGAGGCCTCTGCGTATCGCCGAATGTCCGATCCAGTTCGAGGCGGAGGTGGTGGCGGCGCATCCTCCCGGCGCGGAATGGCCCTCGGAGCGCGCCGAGGCCTTCTCCATCGTCGAGGCGAAGGTCGTTCGCGTGCACGCGCACAGAGATATCGTCATCACCGGCACCCATCATATCGATACCAGCAGGTGGAGCCCGCTGCTTTACGTGTTCCGGCACTATTTCGGCACTGGGCCGGATCTCGGCCGCACCTTCAAGGCCGAGAGATGATGCATTTTCCGGCCGGTGTCGGCCGGGTGGTCATGCGCGGCATATGGCAGCTTCGGCCCCCGCAATCAGCAGCTCCAGACCGGCTTCGAACAGAGCCTCATGGCCGTCGGCACGGTAGAGCGACAAGGCTTTGGCTAGGTTCGGATGATTTTCAGCGGCGATATCAAGCACTGCCCGATCCTGGGCGTCGGCCGTGTCCGCCTGCTCTTCCAGCACGCATCCCACGACGTACCGGCCGATCGCAATCTGCAGCGCCAAGGCCCTTTCGGGATCGAAGCCGGCTGTGAGCAGGCATTCGAGCTGGGCTTCGATGGCGTCGAGGTGCGAAGGATCGACGTCGGTTCCCGCATGAACGCGGGCGCCGTCGCGCCATGCCAGGAGGGCGGAACGGAAGCTACGGGCATTGGCGCGCAGAAATTCCTGCCAGGTCTCTCCGGCCAAAGGCATGTTGCGGCTGTGATTTCTCTTCAGCATCTCCGCGTTCATTGCCGCCAGCAGCGCCTGCTTGCCTTTGAAATGCCAGTAGAGCGCCGGCTGTTGGACTCCGAGGCGCTGAGCGATCAGCCGCGTCGACAAGCCATCGATGCCGACTTCGTTCAGGATAGCCAGCGCCGCATCGACGATCTGGCTCCGGTCGATTTTCATGGCCGCTCCGATTGACAGTCTCCGAAGTATAATTTATCGGCGATAAAGTTGTTCTTTATCAACGATAAGTTTTGGGTTATGAACAAGATGCTTCCAACCGTTCTGGCCATCGTCGTTCTAGATGCCGCCGGCACGGGTCTCGTTATGCCAATCTTGCCCGAGCTTTTGCAAAGCGTAGCCAATACGCCGGAGCTCGGCTGGCGCTATGGGGCGTTCCTGTCGCTCTATGCGGCGCTGCAATTTTTGGCCGCTCCTGTCCTCGGGATGCTGAGCGATCGTTATGGCCGCAGGCCGGTACTGCTCGTCTCGCTGGCCGGAGGCGTGATCGACTATGCCTTCATGGCATGGGCGCCAGGTTTGTGGTGGCTGTTTCTCGGGCGTGGCATCGCCGGTCTGACGGCTGCGAATGCGGCGGTTGCGGCCGCCTGCATTACCGACATCATGCCGGAGGAACGGCGCGCCCGAGCCTTCGGGCTTCTCAGCGCCTGCTTCGGCGTCGGCTTTATTCTCGGGCCTGCAATCGGCGGCATGCTGGGTACGATTTCCCTGCGGGCGCCATTCATGGCCGCCGCGCTGCTCCTCGCGGCGAATTTCATCGTGGCGCTGATCGTTCTGCCGGAGACGCGCAAGGTGAAGCCGGAGCGCATCGAGGCGGCGGCATTCCATCCGCTGGCGTCCTTGCGCTGGATCGGCGCATTTCCAACACTGCTGCCGCTTCTGTCGATATTTATCGTTCTCAACCTCGTCGGTGAGGTCGGCGGCACCGTCTGGGTACTCTATGGCCAGGAAAAATTCGGTTGGGATACTGCAACAGTCGGTCTGTCGCTGGCCGGCTTCGGCCTCTTTCATGCGTTTGCGCAGGCTTTCGTTGCCGGCCCTTTGAGTGAAGGCTGGGGCGAACGGCGCGCACTTGTCGCTTCTATCATTTGCGACAGCGTAGGCTATATCGCGATCGCCTTTGCGGCGCGCGGCTTCATCGCCTTCCTGCTGCTTCCGCTCCTCTGCCTCGGCGGGATCGGTCAGCCCACATTGCTGTCACTGATCACCAAACGGGTGGAGGCGGACGAACAGGGGCGTCTGCAGGGGGTGTTGAGCAGCCTGACGAGCCTCGCTTCGATGATCGCGCCGCTGGCGATCAGCGAGATCTATTTCGTCTCAAGGCACGTCTTTCCCGGTCTGGTGTGGGTTCTCGGTGCCTTGTTCTATCTCCTGTGCGTGCCGGTTCTGTCTGCAAACCGACGACCGGCCGCTGACGGACAGGCCTCTGGAAGCAGCCCGGATAAGCCGGCAGCGGGCGAGAACGCCATGACCGAGGGCAGGGCCATGGCATCGCCGGGAGTCAGTTCGAGGATTCATCCGGATCCGTATCTTTGACCTTGCTAAAGAGGGTCTTCAGCGCGCTGGTCTTGGCTTTCGCGGCCTTGTTGGCCTTGATTGCACGCGTGGCGGCCTTGGCCTGCTCCAGCATCATCTCGATCTGGATTTGCTGGATTTCGGTCAGTCGCTCCCATTGGCGATTGAGGAGGTGATCGACCTTTTCATGCAGGTGGCGGATTTCCAGTTCGGCTTTCAGGTTGACCTTATAATCGTTGAGGGCGCGCAGGCGATCCTTCTCTTCCTGGCGACGCTGGCTCATCATGATGATCGGCGCCTGCAGCGCCGCAACGGTCGAGAGCACCAAGTTCAGCAGGATGAATGGGTAGGCGTCGAAGGCTTGCTTGTCGCCCATGATGAGATTGATAGCCATCCAGACGGCGAGAAACAAACAGAAGGAGATGATGAAGGTCCAACTGCCGCCGAAGGAGGCGACCCCATCGGCCATCCGGTCGCCGATGGAGCGGTTGTCCTCGTAGTCCTCTTCAATATTCTCGGCGAGCGTATCATGAGTCTTCAGGCTTTCAACGACCTCGTCCTCGAGATTTGAAAGCTCGCCGCGCTCCACCGTCAGTAATTCGGCGATATATTGGGCGCGATAGTCATCCATAACCTTGCGGCTGACATAATCGTCGGCGCGCAGCTCGGGATGCTTCAGTCGAATGAAATCCGCTAGCGAGGGGCGGAGGTCGTCGACGTGGACCGCATCCTTCTTCTTCAGCACCTGTCCGGTGATGGCGTCGATCAGCTTGACGGACTTCGCCTTCGCCTGAGCAAGGCTTTTGGTATAATCGTCCATCTCCACCACGGTCGGGCTCTCGCCCTCGCCCGCGTCGAAATCGACTATGCCTTCCGCCGGATCAAAGGTCTTCGTTTCTGTCATATAGGGGGCTTTCTTTGACGTTTTCTCGCTCATCTATCCAATAATGGGAACAGGAATATGACTGTTAGAAGACTGCCATAATCGCAGCCGGCGTAAACCGCCGCTGCGCACTCGCAATCTCCTTCCTTCATCTGCGCCTGACCGATTCTTAGCGCTATTATCCTAAGTAACGGCAAATGAAACGCGCCGTTCCGCGTTCGTCCGCGGTGCGCCGGTCGCCAGGGCTAAAAAAACAACCGCGCCGTGCGATCTGGCAAACGCCTCGGAACACTATGCGTGTTTCTATAGAAGTTTATACCCGCGCAATCAGATTTCGAGTTTTAGCCCTCTTGACCAAGGGCTGCCGGCTTCTATTTGCCGCACTGCAGCAGACATTCGCCAGCGCGAATTAACTTAAAGTTTCAAAGGTTTAAATCGAATCAACAGGAAGTTGGGCCTGTTGCCAAGGGTTTTGCAACTGTGCAGAAAGGATAGCTATGCACAATCCCCCGGCAAATGACTTGGAGTCCATCGCCCGGCAGGGCGGCCGCTTCAAGCGTATGGCTGTCAGGATACCGACTTACTTGACCGATCTCAAAGAGAATCCGGCCTGGTTGCCCATGTTCCTGTTGGCCAGAACCTTGCCGTTTAGGCAGATCCATTGGCTTGCCACCAAGCGGGCCGTCAAACTCCCGGTTTCCGGCGCCTCGATGTTTGCCGGCGTCGAGCGCAGCGCGGTCATCGACGCCTTGCGGGCGGATGGCATCTATCCGAGCCTGATGCTGCCGGATCACATTCACCAGGAGATCGCCGAATTCGCCGGAAATACCGGCTGCTACGGGAATTTCAACAGGAAGCTTGAATTCATCGCCAGCGAACACAGAGAAGCGGAGGCGCGTTTCGGGCGATCGATTCTCAGCGGTCACTTCTTCGAACGCTCGCTGGATTGCCCCGCAGTTATGGCTGTCCAGCGCGATCCGCTACTGATCGACGTTGCCCGCCAATACCTCGGCGGGCAGGCCAAGGTGATCACCACCCGCATCTGGTGGAGCTTTCCGACCCAGGCTTCCGAGACCGACAGAAGCCTTGCCTCGCTCGACAAATATCACTTCGATCTTGACGACTGGCGGATGCTGAAATTCTTCTTCAATCTGGTCGATGTGGACGAGGGCACCGGACCGCATGTCTTCGTCAAGGGAAGCCACAGGCGCCGGCGGGTCCGGCATCAGCTGACATTGCTTGTCGGGCATCCGGCAAACGAGGTGCTCGACTATTATGGGCAGGCGAATGCGCTGACGCTGACCGGTAAGGCCGGATCCGGCTTCGTCGAGGATCCCTTCGGCTTCCACATGGGCACTGTGCCGACGCAGAAGCCGCGGCTGATGATGGAAGTCGGCTTCGGCGTTTCCAAGCCGTCGCGCCGCCGCTTCCACGGCGAACCCGTTCTTCGCTGAAGCATGCCATACAAAATTGCGGGTTTGCAACGACGACATGCGCGGGCTCAAAGGTCGCTGCGACGCGCGGCATCATGGAGCGCCACTCGCAACTGGCGCTCCCATCTCAGCGATCTCAAGCCTGGCGAGCGAACCGCCTGGCGATCAGATGATCGAGCGCGATGCGTCCAGGTCCGCCCGCTATGATCGCGAGAAAGCAGGTTGCCCATGTACCATGCGTCGGCCAGGCATCGGGATAGACGAAGAGCTCGATCACCAGCGTCATGCCGAGCAGCGCCAGCGCCGAGAGCCGGCTAGCGAGCCCGATGACGAGCAGAAAGGGAAAGAAATGCTCGCTGAAGGCGGCAATATGGGCGGCAATCCAGGGATCGACCAGCGGCAGCCTGTATTCCGTCTGGAAGAGATAGACGGCATTGTCCGTCACATGCCAGCCCTCGACCTTCGTCTGGCCGGACTGCCAGAAGACGGCGGCAATCGACAGCCGCGCAATAAACGCAATCAGATCATGCGGGATGCGATCGAGAAGTTTTAAGCCGCTGTAGAGCCTTTGGGACGCGGTTCTGCGTTCGGCCGGAGCGGCCGTCATCATCTGGTTCTGCATCTTCGTTCCTCCTGGCGTTCAGCGAATGGCCATGAAAGCGCCTGCCGTGAACGCACCGGCGAGGTTGGCGGAAAGATCGAAGTCCGGAGCTTCGGCAAGAGCCGCCTCGAAGGCACGGCCAAGAGCGGTGCCGGTAAATAGCTGCTCCAGGAAAGTGGCCCCGCCCGGGGGCAGGCGATGCACCTCGACGATCATCTGCGGGCGGATGACGAGAGCATCCTCGCCAGACCAATCGTCGATATCTGTAAGCTCGATTTCGCCGGTGTTCATCGCCCAGATGGTGATGGTGGGGTGGGCGGAACGTGCCACTGAGGCGGAGGGATGCGGCATGAAAGTCAGCTCCGCCAGGCCCGCTGGCTCGACGGTCGCCAACAAGGCTGCATCGAGCGGTATCGCGTCTGCAGCGTGATAAGCCCGTCCCCGGGCGACTTCCAATCGCATGACATCAGGAAGATAGGGGATTTCCTGCGTTGGTTCGAAACTCTCGACGAAATTGGGGAAGTCATCGCCATAGGCAAGCAGTAGCGGTGAGCGCGGCGGATGCAGGCGGATAAACTCATGCGCCATGGCGGCGAAGAATTCGTCACCGACGATCCTTTCCGCGGCCGGAAAGCGGGAGGCGAGCGCGCCGATCAGGCCGATGGCGACATTGTTGCGATAGACGCCGAAACGTCGTGCCGGTCGTGGGTCGTTCCAGGCCGTCAAGCCATGGGGCACCGCGAGAGCGGGATCAATGAGCGCCGCGGCGAATTCGCTTTGCGTGGCGAGAGACATCCATTCTCTCCTCAGGCTGCCCGACGTGCCGCGGCGCGCTTCAGGATGGCTTCGGCGGCCTCGGCCTCGGCCCTTAAGACCGGCCATTCCGGCACATCGCTATCCCACTCGACCAGACTGGCCACGGGTCCGATCCGGCCGATCAGCTCCTCGTAAAGCGCCCAGACCGGATCTTTTACCGGCGTATCGTGGCTGTCGATCAAAAGCGGCGCCCCGGCATCGTCAACGGTCTCCGAATGTCCGCTCAGATGGATCTCGCGCACCCATTGCACCGGGAAGCGCTTGAGATAGGCGCGTGCATCCATGTGGTGATTGGTGGCGGCGACGAAGACATTGTTGACGTCGAGCAGCAGGCCGCAACCGGTGCGTCTGGCGACTTCGGTCAGAAATTCCGTTTCTTCGATCGTGCTCGCTTCGAAGAGCAGGTAGGTAGCCGGATTCTCGAGCAGCATCTGACGACCGAGGATTGTCTGCACCTGATCGATATGGGTGCAGACCTGCGCGAGCGTCGCGTCGGTATAGGGCAGGGGCAGGAGATCGTTGAGAAAGGTCGTATCGTGGCTCGACCAGGCGAGATGTTCCGAAAAGCTCTCCGGCTCATAGCGATCGCAAACGATCTTCAGGCGAGCAAGATGCCCCTTGTCCAGCGACTGCATCGAGCCAATGGAAAGGCCGACGCCATGGATGGACAGGGCATAATCCTGCCGCAGCTTGCCGAGCTGGGCGTGTGGCGGACCACCAGCACCCATATAGTTTTCCGCATGGACTTCGAAGAAGCCGATCGGCTGCGCGGCGCCATTGATTGCCATAAAATGTTCTGGCTTGAAGCCTACGCCGGCGCGACGGGGGAGTTCTGACGGTTTCATTGCAGGCCTCCGGGTTGGGGCAATTCCAGCAAAGTTATGAAGCGGTTTGTGTTCGGGAGGCAGGCGGCGCCGGATTAAACGATGCGCCGCCCACGTGTTCGCGCTGTCTTGTCAGACTGGGGCCGGACCCTGCATCAAGGTGCCATGGCCGCTCGGCGTCTTGATCGTCTCGCAGGTTCCGGCAGGAACCAGCTTCCACGAGTTGCGCTGATAGTCGACCTTCGACGTGCCGGCGCAGGTCGTGCCGGGGCCGGCGGCGCAATCGTTCTGACCCTTGAGGGCGACGCCGTAGCATTTTTCCTTGGCATCGGCGGCAGACACTGTCGTTGCGCCGGCAACCAGCGTCACCGCCGTTGCGACCGATGCGGCCAGGGCGAGTGCGGACATCTTGCTCATGCAAACTCCTTACGAGAGATGATTGACGGTCAATCCGGTTTCGGATCAGGCCGGGGTCAGCGAGCCGTGGCCCTTCGGGGTCTTCATCGAGGTGCAGGTGCCAGTGGGAACGAGCTTGAAGGACATCTTGTCGTAGCTCATGGTCGACTTGCCGGCACAATCATGCTTGCCGGCGGCACAATCGTTCTGCCCTTTGAGGGCGACGCCATAGCATTTTTCCTTGGTATCGGCGGCCGAAGCCGGGGCGGCGACGGATGCAAGTGCCGAGGCGATCGAGCCAGCAATGGCCAGGGTGAGGATGCTGTTCTTCATGGATCTGTCTCCTAGATGGATGCGAGCCGTCATTGGCTTGCATGGAGGTCTACGGGGCGTCTCGAGCGGATGTTACAGCCGCATCAAAATTTTTTTCGAGAGGGGCTCATTTATATTGTGCCGGCTATCTTCTGCGGCAGGGAATAGTCGAGCAGGTGTGGCGGTGAGGCTGACATGCGCATGGGGAGCGGACGCATCTGGCGAAGAACCTGCCGGGGAGACGAAAGGGCTTGAAAAATAGTTGCCGTTGCCGGTAACGAAAGCCTGCGGTCCCGCGTAGAGGAGATGTCGGATGAATCATTCGGCGCGCGAAGAGGAATGGGCAGTCTGGATGCGCGCCGCCATCGGTGGCGATGCGCAGGCCTATCACCGTCTCCTCACCGCTGTGACGCCGCATCTGCGCGCCATGGCGCGCCGGCGCTGCGATCAGCTGGGTGCGCCGGTAACCGAGGCTGAGGATGTGGTTCAGGAAGTGCTGCTGGCCATCCACCTGAAACGCGGCACATGGGATCCATCCCGCCCGATCGGACCCTGGCTGTCCACGATCGTGCGCAACAAGCTGATCGACAGTCTGAGGCGGCGCGGGCGGCATATGAGCGTACCGATCGACGATGTGATCGATTTTCTGGAGTCGGAAGAGCATACTGATGCCCTGGATCGGTTCGATGTCGATCGTATGCTGGAGCTGCTGAAAGATCCGCAGAAAACGATCGTACGCTCGATTTCCGTCGAGGGAAGCAGCGTCCGGGAAACGGCGGACCGGCTGAAGATGACGGAAGGGGCGGTGCGCGTGGCGCTGCATCGCGCGCTAAAGGCGCTTGCGGCTTTGTATCGGAGTGAAACCAGTGAAAACCGATGAGCTCATCAATCTTCTGGCGCAGGATGCGCCGGTCCGCTCGCGGATCGGCAAGGCCCTGACCCTGGCGGTCATCGCTGGCATCCTGATCAGCGGCGGGATTTTCTTCACTGCGATCGGCTTTCGTGCCGATATCGATACGGCGATGGCGACCGTCCGTTTCCTGTTCAAGTTCGTCGTGACTATCGCGCTTGCCGCCACGGCCTGCGCCGTCGTCTTTCGCATCGGGCGGCCCGGTGTATCGCTGCGCCTCTGGGGCTGGACGCTACTCCTGGCACCCCTTCTGCTGCTTGCCGCCGTTGCCGTCGAGATGGCCGTCATGCCGGCCGACAGCTGGAGCGCGCGCATGATCGGCCACAATGCCCGCTTTTGTTTGACGCTTATCCCGCTCCTGTCGATCGGGCCGCTTGCCTGCTTCCTGTTCGCCCTGCGCCATGGCGCGCCGGAAAAACCGGGTGCCGCCGGCGCCGTCGCGGGCCTAGCCGCCAGCGGTATCGCCGCGACCTTCTATGCATCCAACTGCACGGACGACAGCCCGCTTTTCGTCATGCTCTGGTACCCGATCGCAATCGCCATGGTGACCGCTGTCGGATATGTTCTCGGCAAGCGCCTGTTGCGCTGGTGAGGCGACCGAACGCGTGGCATCGAAACTGGGGAGACCGTTTGCCGGGGCAGCAGCTTTGGGCCATTGGGGAAGCGCGGCTTGGAAAATCTGCAAGCGGCAGACGGATTCGTGACCTATCATAGCGGGCGAGGGTGACTGTCAAAAAATCGCATTTTCCTGCGTTAAAGTGTTTGCATCCGCGGCAAATTCGATTATAGAGGCCCTGCTTTCCCCGCAGGGGCACTTTTCGGCCCGGCGGCTGTTGGGAAATAGTTCAATGGTAGAACAGCGGACTCTGACTCCGTTAATCTTGGTTCGAATCCAGGTTTCCCAGCCAGATTTTCTATAAATCGCGTCAATTTGTTTGATTTGTCAGTCGTCTCGGAGATTGATTAGCGTCAATGGTGGCCTGATGCCTGTGGCAAGGATCGGTTCCTGCGCAAAACGTCGGGACTAGGAAAGCGAGTAGCCGAGCTAGATGGTTGCTGCGTGAAACACGACCTGCTGATAGCCCATTTGCTCGGTGGCCCAGCATCAAGCGCCTGCGACATGGAGGGTTTCATCCGAAACGCGCTTGGCAGTGTCGCGCTCGATCTCTAGGCCGCGGCTGAAGCAGCCGGCGCCTCGCAAGCGACGCGCTTTGCCGGTTCTATGAAGCATTGTAGAACTTCACGGCAAACGTTGCGCCCTCGCTTGGTGGCGGTGCAAGAGGCGATCTGAATTAGATGCCCAAAGAGCTTAAAGACCCGATAGATATCGTCCACATCGATCACGAGTCCCCAGAGCCAGGCTGAAGGAGAGCGGCGCCTTCGGGGGGCGAAACGCGATACCACTGCTATGAGCGTCGAGGGACGACTATCCCAAGCCGAAAGACGGAGCGACGTTTTAAACGCTCTGCCTAGCTGGGCGAAATTCTAGCCAGCGTATTCAGTATCCGTCCGGCTGTTAGGCGAATTATTTACTCGACTCTCCCGACTTTGAGGGCATACTGTCTACCATCGCTCAGGCAGAGATGGACGCGATGAACGAGGATCTTCCATATATCGAACAGGAATGGAAAAGCGCCCTGGCAGTTGTCACTGTGGTGCTTACGTGCATAAGCCTGATTGTTGCTGTATTTTGGCTCTGATTGTCTACATGTGCAGTCTGCCAAATTGCTGTAGGTGGATTGCAACTTTGCGTAATTGCCATAATTGCTAAAAACAATCTTTGCGGTGAGTTGATGGAACGCTTTGTGAAACTTACATCGAAAAAAGCGCAGCTGCATACATAGCTTTGACCTTCTGTACGACGTGATTCTCGGTGAATCCACCAAGCACCCCCTCTCGGGCCCTTTGGCCCGCAACACGAATCTGTTCTCTCGCCATCTTCCTTCTCTGGTTATGAATGCTCCCTCCATCGGTGAGGCGGAAGGAGTGCTATGCTGTTTCATTCAGGAGGCGAGAGACGCACCGTCATCCAGACGTGACGTCACCAGATAAGACAACTCGCCGCCAATTTCCTTAGCTTATCAAGCTCGCAAGCATAATGGTCTGGCTCTAATAATTAATTAGTCACTACAGCCTAGCATTATCATCCTCGCCAATCTTCGCTTCAGTGAATGGGCCAGCGTTTTTAGTGATGTCAAGATGATCATCGTGTTACTGGGGCGCGTCACCTATCATGTCATATCCTCGAGACCGGAAACGACAGCTTTTGCTAAGAACATCGCAGCACATTAACCCAAGACGAAAATCCAGAGGAGAAAGAACTTGATTAGGACAACCGACGCGCGCGATAGCCTAAGGACGAGTCAATTCTGGGCGCCGACCTCTGGGATCAGTTCTCGGAGCAATCAACAAGATTTGAAGTTTTGGTGCTGAATCGGATAGTACGGTGAAGCTTGGATTCTATTGTAGAATAACGATCAGGCGTGGATGCTGCATGACGCAGCCGGTACAGCGTTTTATAACACATACATCCATTCTCCCGGTGACTCGTTTTGTTCTGAGGCAATTGGTCCGCCCGGCGGTCCCCACGTCAATTGTTGAATTGATTTGGGGCGACGCCGAAATATATGGGTGACGAGAGAGGGGCACGTATCCTTTATGTTCGGGGACGCGAATAACTCATTTTTATTCGACCGTTTGGCTGCAGCAATTTTTCCGTCGGGTGGCTTACGTTCTCCCGGCAACAGCTCGCGGGGAATTTAGACGTGTTCGATAACGCAATTAAGCCGCCGCGATCATTTCTGATGGCGGTGCTATCGTCACTGAAGATGGCTTTTCTGGGGATCGGAGCGACCAGCGCGCTTGTCAATATCCTTGCACTAACCGGCTCGTTTTTCATGTTGCAAGTTTACGACCGGGTGATCCCGGCGCGTAGTCTGCCGACTCTCGTTGGCCTTGGTATCATTGCGGCGACGCTCTATGCCTTTCAAGGATTTTTAGAGGTGGTCCGCTCAATGCTCTTGGTGCGTTTAGGACTGTCAGTCGATGAGCGCTTTGGAACAACAGTGTACGATTCTCTTGTCTTGTTTCCCGCGCGCATGCAGATGCAAGGAGACGGTCTCCAGCCCGTACGGGATCTTGACGTTGTACGCTCCTTTCTTTCCGGGCCAGGGCCAACTGCTCTATTTGATATTCCCTGGATGCCTTTTTATCTTGGTTTGTGTTTCCTTTTTCACATCTGGATCGGAATCACGGCGCTTGCCGGCGCGTTGATACTTGTTGGACTTACAATCTTGACCGAACGGACGTCTCGCGAACCGGCAAAAGAGGCAGCCAAGATCATTTCGGAGCGCTTGGCGCTGGCGGAAGAAACACGTAGAAACTCCGAAGCTGTGCTTGCAATGGGCTTCGGTCATATGCTTGGCGCGAAGTGGGATGAGATCAATAGCCGCTATCTAGGCAATCATTTACGCTTGTCAAACCTAACCATTACCCTCGGGACAATTTCGAAGATATTGCGGATGATGCTGCAATCAGCCGTGCTCGCCGTTGGCGCGATCCTCGTCATTCGTCAGGAAGCTTCGGGTGGCATCATGATTGCGAGTTCCATTCTCCTCAGCCGAGCATTGGCTCCGGTCGAATTGGCTATTAGCCAGTGGAAGGGCTTTGTTGCCGCCAGAGATAGTTGGTCGCGCCTGGTAAGGCTCGCCGACTTGATGTCTGTCGATGGGCGAGAGGTCGCTTTGCCCAAGCCGGAGAAAGTCTTAAAAGTTGAAAATCTGCATCTTGCGGCGCCGGAATCCAAGAACTCGATCGTACGAAATATATCCGTGGAGCTGCAGGCGGGGGATTCTGTTGGTGTGATCGGCCCCAGCGCATCCGGCAAATCCACACTCGCGCGGGGGCTCGTCGGCCTTTGGCCACCGGTTGCAGGAGCGGTTCGCTTGGACGGAGCAGCACTGTCGCAATGGGATCCGCATGCACTTGGCAAACATATCGGATATTTGCCGCAGGATGTCGCATTGTTTAGCGGATCCATCGCCGAAAACATTGCCCGGTTTGATCCGGATGCGACCTCGGACAAGATTATTGCTGCTGCGAAGGCGGCGGGTGTGTACGACATGATCCTGCAATTTCCTAAAGGCTTTGAAACCAAGATTGGCGAGCAAGGGTCCGCGTTGTCGGGCGGACAGCGGCAGCGCATTGCGCTGGCCCGCGCGCTCTATGGCGAGCCGTTCCTGATCATTCTCGACGAGCCGAATTCGAATCTCGACGCTGATGGAGAGCTGGCGCTATCGCGAGCCATACTGAGCGTAAAGGCCCGAGGAGGCATTGTCGTAGTCGTTGCGCATCGTCCTAGCGCGCTTGCTGCGGTCGACAAGGTTCTCGTGTTGACGAATGGCCAAATGCAGGCTTTCGGGCCGAAGGATGAAGTTCTCAGGAGGACAACGCAGCCCGGACCCCCGGAGCCTCAAACCGTCCGGCTGATTGTCGGCGGTGGGGAGATGGCACAATGAACGGCGCTCTTACGCCCCTCGCCGAACGCGCCGTGCGCCGCCTGACGCTGGTTGCGCTCGCCGCCGTTATCCTTCTCGTCGGCGTTCTGGGAGGATTGGCTGCCACCATTCATCTTCAGGGTGCCGTTATCGCCACTGGGACGCTGGTTGTTGACAGCTATGTCAAGCCCGTCCAGCACCAAAAGGGCGGTACTGTTGGCCAGGTGTTCGTCAAAAACGGCGATCTCGTTGCAGCGGGCCAAATACTCGTACATCTTGACGATACGCAGGCACGCGCCAATCGTGCCATCATCTCAAAGCGTCTGAAGGAACTTTCGGCGCGTGTAGCTCGGCTCTCGGCAGAGCGAGATGGGAAAGAAACGATCACTTTTCCGAAGGACCTTCTAAACGAACAAGATATAGCCGAAGTAGCGGCGATACTTGATGGAGAACGGCGGCTGTTTGAAGACCGGCGCTCATCCAGAATAGGCCGCAAGGCGCAATTGGCCGAACGGGTTCGTCAGCTTTCGAAGGAGGCGGATGGGCTGGGCGCTCAACAGGAAGGTAAACGACAGGCGATCGATATCATAAATACCGAACTCACCAGTCTTCAGCCACTGCTTGAGCAGGGTATCATTCCCGCGACGCGAGTCTATAGCTTACGGCGTGATGCTGCTGATCTCACTGGACAGCTTGGCAGCCTGGTCGCCTCCGCGGCTCAAACCAATGGAAAAATCGCCGAAACCCGGTTGCAGATTATTCAAGTCGATGACGATCAAAGAACCGAGATATCGGATCAATTGCGGCAGGCCGAAAGTGATATCGGCGAATATTCTGAGCGGCTCGTTGCTGCCGAAGATGAGCTGAAGCATGTTGATATTCGCGCACCCCAGGAGGGGATCGTTTATCAGCTTGTCGTTCATGCTACCGGAACGGTCGTCACGCCTGGCGAGGCGATCATGCAGATCGTGCCCGACAAGGATGCATTGACGCCGGAACTCAAACTGTCACCACGAGATATCGATCAAGTAACTGTCGGGCAGGAGGTGATGGTTCGGTTTTCGGCTTTCAATCAACGCACCACGCAGGGATTAGCAGGCCGCATAACGAGTATCGGGGCCGACATAACAACCGATCAGCGTACTGGGCAAGGCTACTATGATATCAGAGTTGCTATACCTACGGTTGAATGGGCGCGATTGGGTAATATGGTGCCAATGGCTGGCATGCCGGTGGAGGCATTCGTCCACACGGATCAGCGAACGATGTTAGCCTATTTGGCAAAACCGTTGTCCGATCAGGTGGCTCGCGCGTTTAAAGAACAGTAACGATGTGGAGATGGACGGCGCGCGGGAACCAAGGATTGTGCCAAAGATGATGCTACCCATACTTGCATACTTTCTTTTCCTCGTTTACTCAGCTCAGTGAAAGAGGGCTTTTAGAGACGCCATGCACCGGGAGATTTGTTGAATGCTTACTATCACCTATCCCGTTTCGGTATTTGGAGACGATGCCGACGGCTTGATCTATGGACAGTATTGGGCGCAAACTTCACTGGATTTTTCGTTCCCGACGAGCAGTGCGCAGTATGGCAGCTATAGTACCGGGGAGCAGCTGACGTTTCAGCCACTCAATGTCACCATGCAGACTGCCGTGAATTCCGCGCTGGCACAATATGCTTCCGTCTCGAATCTTTCGTTCAACGAACAAGCAGATCCGGGAAGTGCCACAATTCGTTTTGGCATGTCGGATGAGGCGCAAGATACCGCCTACACATATTTGCCATCGAACTCTGATCAGGGTGGTGACGTCTGGTTTGGTACGCAGACCGGTATAAGCGCGATGACCGACCCGATCAAAGGCAATTACGCCTGGATCTCCACTCTCCACGAAATCGGACATGCACTTGGACTCAAGCATTCTTTTGAGCCTTCACCCTATAATTCCTCGACGATGAGTATTTGGCATGACAGCATGGAATTCACTGTCATGAGCTACCGTTCCTATTTTGCGGCATCGACGAGCGCTGGCCTTACAAACGAACACTTTGGCTTTGCGCAGTCGCTGATGATGTATGACATTGCAGCGATCCAGAAGCTATATGGTGCCAATTTCACCACGCATTCCGGAGATACGACTTACACCTTTTCACCCACGACCGGTGAAATGTTCATTGATGGCGTCGGGCAAGGAAAGCCCGGCGACAATCGCATTTTTCTCACCATTTGGGATGGTGGTGGCAACGACACCTATGATTTCTCGAACTACACAACAAATCTATCTATAGATTTACGACCGGGTAGCTGGTCATTGATGTCTGCTGCACAAACCGCCTACCTCGGGGATGGCAACTTCGCGCACGGTAATGTCTATAATGCCCTGCAGTATCATGGCGATAGCCGCTCCTTGATCGAAAACGCAATTGGCGGATCCGGCAACGATACGATTATCGGCAATGCCGCAAATAATACGCTAAAGGGTGGTACCGGTAACGACTGGCTGGACGGCGGAGCTGGTTTCGACACGGCCGTCTTTGACTTCAGTCTAGCACAGGCGACGGTCGACTACGGTTATCGCGCCATGATAGTCAAGGGTGGCGGAGCGGTGGAGAGCTTGGTTTCAATTGAGAAGCTACAGTTTTCCGATAGAGCGGTTGTTCAAAGTGACAGCCTGGTCGATGATATGTTCTATTACGCCCACAATCGTGATGTTCTCAACGCCGGCGTTGATGCGGACCAGCACTATGATCAACTTGGTTGGAAGGAAGGGCGTGATCCGAACAGTTTCTTTAGCACGTCCGAATATTTGGCGAAATATCATGATGTTGCGGCTGCGGGAATCGACCCCTTACAGCATTATGATCAATTCGGATGGAAGGAAGGGCGAGATCCCTCTGACCGGTTCAATACGAAGGAATATCTGCGGATCAACCCAGATGTCGCCGCAGCAAAGATTGATCCGCTTGAGCATTATTTGCATTTCGGTATGTATGAGGGGCGTGCTGTCACGGCGAATGATCTGCTAATTAATGGACAATTCTACTACCAGAATAATGCGGATGTAGCGGCCGCCCATCTCGATCCACAGCAGCACTTTAACCAGTACGGCTGGCATGAGGGGCGAGATCCCGACGCATTTTTTAACACCTCAGCATATTTGGCCAGGTACAAGGACGTAGCGGCTGCTGGAATCAACCCGTTCCAGCATTACTTGGAGTTTGGTTGGCATGAGGGGCGAGATCCCTCCGCAAAGTTTGACACTGCGGGATATTTGAAACTTTACCCGGATGTCGCCGCTGCCGGCATCGACCCTCTTGTGCATTACTTGGAGTTTGGCATCTTTGAGGGTAGGACCTATGTAAATGATGGGGTGCTCGGATAAGCTGTACACAGGGCTTAGTCGGGTACTTGTGCGGAGCAGTGGCAGATGCCGTGAGCTCAGGTCGTGCCGCTACGCTGTGGCGAGTTAGGATCATCAGCACAGATCAAAGTTCCGATTACGGGTCCAACCTTGATGTCAAAGCGTTGCATGTCAATGTCCTTGCCGCCCGAGTGTAAGGGATAAAGAACCTTTCGCCGATTGAAATCGGGAATAAAATCGACAACGCGGCTGAGAGAGATTCTCTTCATATCCATGCAAGCATTCGGTCGAGCCGCGCCCCCCAGCTAAAATTTAGAAGCCTTGGATCATGCAGTCCAATCGCCTCAGGTGGTGCGGTAAGTAATTTCTCGACGCTATAAATCCATTCCGTTGGATCGTGCGCTACGGCAATTTGATCCTTGATATCATCGAGCGCATCTATCGCTGTGGAGATGATGGGTTTTCCTGCTGCCATGTACTCATATAACTTCATCGGGAAAACGCCCGACATGTAACCTGTTGTTAGGTTGGGAAGAACTGCAATATCTGTCCCGCGCAAATAGCTCGGCAGAGTGTCATAGGACCGGTACCCAAAAAAATAAACGTTGGGCAGTTCCCTTAAGCGGCTAACGGCCGGGCTTTTCTGGCCCTCCGGCTCGTCTCCGATGAAGATCCAATTCCAGCCGGGCCGAGCAACGGCACACTGTTCAATGAGCGAGAAATCGAGCTTGTAGTCGGACAAAACTCCTGTGTAGCAGAGCTTCGGTCCACTAATTTCAGCCAACTCGGCAGGGATTGTTCCAGCATGCCTCGCCTGCGAAAAATGCTCGATATCGGCGACGTTGCGCTCGTAGACACTGCGCTCTCCAGCCACGGCCGCACAGTGAGACTGAAGATAAGGGCTTGTCGTAAATACACGATCCGCTCTTTCGAGAAGCGTCACTTCTGCTTTTCGAAACGAATCGGCGTCCACCCCAGGGATGGCAGCAAGATCGTCGACACAGTGATAAATTGTAGACCGTACCGGCAAACCATCCATGATGCCGTCAATATACGGGTGGTAGGTCCATACAATAACATCATCACCATCGCGGTTGCGTTTCAGCCATTTGTGGATCGCCGAGCCAAGCAGCCACCGATTGAAAGCTCGGACAAGTCTGCTCTTATGACCGAATGGAATTGTCAGCGGCGCGTAGACCCAGAGCGTTTGGTCAACTTTCTTTGGGGGAATGAACGCTCTCTTCAGGCGGTCCCATATGCGGAGCAGATCACGCGTATTGGCTCTAGGGGAACGAATTCCGGGTGACTCGATATAGAGAACTTGATGGCCCCGCTTGGCCAAGCGGTCGGCGATATGCTGCTTGTTCGTCCAGTAAGGTGCTGCCCAATCAGCTGTCGAAAACATGACGAATGTCATTCGCTTATCGTCACCGGTCACGGCAACGGCTCCTTCGACAGTATGTCGACGATCCGCGCGGCGGCATTGCCGTCTCCGTAAGGATTGGCTCTTCCAGCCAGCTTTGTCTTGCGACGAGACCTCAGCCAGGAGCTAGCCAGGGAGACAATATTTTCCCGTGCGATCGGCACTAGGCGAGAGAAGCCGGCGCGTACCCCTTCTGGCCTCTCCGTCGTCCTGCGCAACACGATGACTGGCACGCCGAATGAAGGAGCCTCTTCCTGTAAGCCTCCCGAATCCGTCAGCACCAGCTCCGCAGAGGAGAGACAAAATAGTATATCTGCGTAGGGCACCGGATCCCCCAGCACGACATTTTTAACCTCATTGAGCCTTGGCATCACTAGCGCGCGAACGTTTGGATTTAGGTGCACGGGAAAAAAGAACGTGCGATCTGGAAAGCGGTCGGCCAGCGTGGCGATCGCCTCGACAATGACATTGAGGTCATGCGCAAAGCTTTCCCGGCGGTGGCACGTTACAAGCACGAACCGTCCCTGGCTTCGCGCTACCAATTCCTTGACGTCGGGCGATATATTCTCGGAGGTCACCCTGCCTCGAAGCTCTTCCAGCGCATCGACGACGGTGTTGCCGGTAACGAAGATCTTGGATGGGGAGACGCCTTCTTTCCGCAATTGTCGTGCCGATCCTTCTGTCGGCGCAAAATGCAGGGTAGCCAACGACGTAACGAGCTTGCGGTTCATTTCCTCCGGAAATGGGTTGTAGCGCTCATAGGTCCGCAGACCCGCTTCGACATGAGCAATTGGAATCTGGGCGTAATGTGCAGCCAATGACGCCGAAAGAACCGTCGTCGTATCCCCCTGCACAAGGACGACGTCCGGTCTTGCAGCTTGAAAGATCTTTTCGCACGCTCCGATCGCAGCTCCTGTCAACGAGGCAAGCGTTTGATCGGGCTGCATGATGTCCAGATCGACATCCACGGACAGCCCGAAGCTGGTCAATGTCTGGCGCAACATCTCACGATGTTGTCCCGTTGAGACCACCGTACAGCGAAAAGCCTCTGGCCGCGCGTATAGCGCCTTGATGACCGGCGCCATCTTAACTGCCTCGGGACGCGTGCCTACAATGATCATGACATGACGCACGCCGATTTCAGCCATCGACAAAATCCGCCAACGCCACCGTGGCGCCGTGCCAACGAACGGAGAATGCTAGACCTGACGGGGTTCCAACCGCGGTACCTTCGATCAGTTCGAAGCCATTATTCGTTTCTCGCATCGTTAGGCGCATCTTGGCCGCGATCCAGTCCAAGGTATCCTCTTCATTGAGCCAAAGAATTGGGCGACCCGCCATTTCCGATTCGATATGGTCAATGAACTCACTATGTCGCGACAGGCGATGTTCCTCAGATCCCCACCCGTAGTCATAGCGCGGCGAGAATGGATGATCGAGATAGCCGAACAGGTTTCCGGCAGCAACCGCCACCATGAACGCCTGCTTGTTGATCGCCAAAGGATCCCCCTCCCTCAGAATACAATCACCATGCAACATACATTGTTGGCTGTGCGTAACGATTCCCGACCCGTCACCTGGTATCGTTCCCCCCTTGGCCATTAGCATTTCCGGATCGTTAGCGATGATACCACCAACGAAACCCTGCAGCCGCGCGCGCTTCAGCGCTTCTGGCACGTAGGCGGGATTCTGGTGGAAGGGCGATACAGCATAGCGCACGGTCAAGCCCGGAAGGCGCTGCTCGAGCCAGTCTGAAGAGGTTCGAGCTTCTATCTCGCAGGCTTCTCCGGAGCCTCCCCAGCGGGGTGCATGCGTAACAGAGTGCGAGAGAACGGCGCCGCCGGCATCCAGAACCTCCTTCATCAGCGCGACGTGCTCGTCCTTGTCTTCCTGAGCAGTCTTGATCGCCACCGAGAAAGGCAAGCCGCGCGAACGATAGAGTTCGAACAATGGCCGCGCCGATGCAATGTCTTCATCGCAATCCAGGCGCATCGTCACTGCAGCGTCATATCCGTGCGGAATTTCCCCAATGACCGGAATGCACGGCCTGTCCTCGTGCCGCCAATCCGCGAGGAATGTCTCGATCACGGCCCATTCGGCGCTGTCGACTGGACCCACTGGACGGTTCCACCAGAGGATGGACGCCGTCTCGTTTTCCAGTAAGGTGACGAACGGGAGATCTTTCGCAATACCCGGTGCAGAAGCGACCGCGAGCATCGTTGCGCCGAGAGCTTCACTCGTCATCGCAATAGACCATGACCCACCATCGGCCGTAATCCGTCCGTATCCTAAGTTGTTCCATTCGTCGGCATAGTCAAATCGTAAGAAAGGTCGCGACGAAAATGGTGATGCATTCGCCAGGGGATGCTTGTTCCAGCTGACCACCGCCGATGATCGCGTTGTCGTATAAATTGGCGTCGGCGGGCACGCCACCGCATCGGCCCATCCGGAAGCTAGAGGTTCCGGCGCAGCCAGTCCCGCCAGAGACGCGACTTTGTCGGGCAAGTGACCAAATAGAAGCACCTTGGCGTTTGACCTAGAAGCCGCAGCGACAAGGGGCGCTTGATCCAGCCGGGGGGAGATGAAGACATAAACATTTCCGTCTCCAATTGTCGGCACGGGATCGTCGGATACTACCGTTACCAGACCCCGGGTTACCGATCGGCGGAATGCTTCCGCGACGATCTCGGTGGCGGAATCACCGGGTCTACCTGCAAATACGGTGATCATTGCCCCGATGCCTCCTCTGGTACGAAATGCCTGAATTTCTGGCGCAGGCCGACCAACTTCAGGTCAGCTGGCGTGATGAATTCGACCTCGACATTGTCGGACCACCACGAGGCAATGCGTTCACGGATTGCATTTGTGTCGGCGGTATCCTCTGGCACAAGCCGAAACACCGGTTTGCCATGGAGCATCTGAATCTGGAATTCGCGAATGCCACCGACGCGATCAAGCACGTCCTGGATAAAGTGGGTGGGAAGTGGCGTGCCGCCCAACATGATCACGTCGTGAACGCGGCCAACCATACGGGGAATGACAATACCATTTGGCTGCTGCGCTAGGATGGCGTTGTCGCCGGTGCGATAGCGCAACAGCGGCATCATCCTGTTGAAAAGTGGAGTTATCACCAACTCACCACTGCGAGCACCTTCAGGGATATCCGCCAACCCTGTTTCCTCTTCCGTCCGCAACTCCGGCCATGCGAAAAACTCGTAAAATCGCATATCGGAACTCTTAGGATCGATCTGGTAGGCGATCACGCCGGCTTCCGCCAAGCCATAGCGATCAATCACCTGGCATTGCAGCACCCGCTCGATGCGCTCTCGCTGCCGCGCCTCGAGCAACTCGCCGGAAGATTCGAAGATCTGGAACCCTTTATCCTTGCCGCGGGTCGCCTCGACGTGGGCTGCGATCTGATCGGCGGTAGACGGATGGGCATGCACCAAATGTGGCCGGATCGACTTTATTTTGCGCCATATCTGTTCGAGTTCCTCGCTTGCGAATGTTGCGAAGAAGATATTGTCGCGATTCATGGCAAAGCACTTCACATGCTCACGCATGCGGTCCCGCCACGGAAATACCTCCGG
Organism: Rhizobium sp.; assembly: GCA_039593415.1. GTDB lineage: Bacteria > Pseudomonadota > Alphaproteobacteria > Rhizobiales > Rhizobiaceae > Rhizobium. The sequence continues at coordinate 26,849 of JBCNPI010000022.1, forward strand.
AAATTTCGAGGCGAAATGCAGCTCGCTACGCCAGTGCGTGTTTCCGACGCGACGGCGGCTTTCCTGGGTGATGGCCGAAGACCAGTCCGCCGCCTCCTGATCATAATAAATATGAGCGGACGGTCCAGTCGAACCACCAGTCTTGGCCACATGAATCCGCATACCGTCCCGGTCCTCGCGCATCAGCCTTTGACCCTGTTCGCGAATGATATCCTTCGTTAGGTATGGCAAATCCTCGATATATCGGGGGTCCGCAGCCACCTTCACCGGATCGAAGCCGATCGAACTGAACAGATCACGATAGTACGGCACCTTGGCGCCGGCAAAGACAACTGTTTCGGCAAGGCGCGCCACCGCACGCGCACGTCGCTCTGCAAACGGGCGGTCGATCTCTTCTCTAACCCATCTCGTTTTGCCGCGAATATCGCGGGCTTCATAGCGCTCTGTGAGGGGGTAGACGATGGTCGTTGCCAAGGCCCCGCGAATGCCGTTCCGAAGAGCGCTAAAAATCATTGTCTTTCAGCCTTTGAAATTCCGCGTCAAATGCGCTCTGGTAAGGGCAAATAGACTCGCCTGTCAACGCGCAGCCGCAAGCCTGTGATAGAGTTCTAGTAACGGCTCGACGGCGCGATTCCAGGTAAAATTCTTGTTCACATGGTGCCGCAGCTGCTCCGATGGCAGCGATTCTCCTGCTTTTATCAACGCGGCGGCAATCCCCTCTACATCGTCGCTGTCGACATATAGAGCATGATCTCCAAAATACTCGCGGGTGGAGCCTTCACCCGTGATCACGAGTCGCGCACCTGCTGCCGATGCCTCTAAAGCAGCAAGGCCTGGCGTTTCCAACGTTGAAGGCAGACAGAAAACTTCGCAGGCAGCATATGCAGACCGCAGCAGCGGACTATCGTGATCAAGTGCGCCCAAATGGCGAACATTCGGACCGGCTTCAGCGAGACAAGCCTTACCATATTCTGCGTCTCGTATATGACCGAGGAGTACCAATGGCTTGCCAGCCTGCTTTGCTGCGCGGATCAAAGCCAACTGGTTCTTGCGTGGCTCGATATTCCCGACATTGAGCACAAACGGCCCGTGAACCTCGTAGGCGGAGCGGAAAAGTCCAGGGTCAACAGGCTCTCCGAACCACGGATCGCAGGCATTGCGCACCGTATGGAAGCGTTCACGCGATAGACCGAGTATGGTCGAGATACGGTCGCTCTCTACATCGCCATTAGTAACGATCGCATCGGCCAAGGAAAGCTGCGCGGCGATTTCGGCGATCGGGTAGAGATGCGTGGTTTCTTCCGTCAGCCAGAGGCTGGCGGAAATGACGAGAGGAATGCCCCGCGCCTTCGCGTAGTTACAAAGATGTACGGAGCCGCCCATACACGAGAAAAAATGGAATATGTCCGCCTTCTCGAGGCCGCCACGCCAGGGATCGTACCGCACCACATCCGCGCCGGCGTTCAGCAGATACTGTTCATATTTCAGCAGCTGGATTTCGCCACCGCCCGGTGTTTCAAATGCCCAAGGATAAGTGGCATAGACGATCTGCATCAGGCCGCTCCCAAACCTTCGATAGCAGCCAGGATAAGCCTGCCATCAGCCTTTATCCGCAGTTCCTCAAGGCGTTTCTTCCTCAAGGAGGCGTGGCCAGCATGGTCGCCATCTATAAGAAAAGCCGCAATCGTCGCGGCGGCCGCTGCCTTGTCATCTTCCGGAATTAGCAATGCCGCAGACCCCAATACTTCCAATATTGCGGGGACAGGAGTGACGAACATCGGTTTATCAAAGGCCAGCGCATCGAGGACAGGCACGCAGAACCCTTCGTGAGAAGAGTGTGCGATGCAGGCTGTCGCCATTTCATAGAGCGCCTTCAATTGGCGATCCGATATCCCATGATGGAAGGTGACAGGCACGCCATGAGTTTCCTCGATCGTCTTTGCGAGTGCCTTGACAAGATCGACGTAGGGGCCGTTTGTGGGACCACCGACTATATCGAGTGCAACCGGCATCTTCAGCGCCGCTAATTCTCCGGCGATATCGACAATGTCGAGGACGCCCTTATGTGCAACGATGCGCCCGACGTAGAGGAGATTTCGCTTATTCGACGCAGCTCGGAGAGCTTCGGCCTGAACAGCATTCCATCGGTCCGCGCCGATGAGCGGCGGGCAAATGACGATCCGGTCCTTGTGATGCGCTAAAGCATCCGCATCGAACGCCTCGAGCAGACACTTAGCAGTCACTTCCGAATTGACCATGATGATGTCGAACTTAGCGAGAAGTCGACGCTGCTCAAGGCCCAGCCGGCAGTTTTCGATTGTTCGCTCGTCAGCACGATCAATCAGATCAGGCGGTGTGATATTGTGGAAATAGACAATCTTAGGATTCGGTAGAGCGATAATATCCTCAAGCGCAGGATCGAAGATCGAATGATTGAAAAAGATGACATCCTGCGGCTGGACTGCCGTCCAGAATCCCGAGCGGCCTTCAACAGGATGAGGCTCTTGAACGTCTGTATGTTCAGCCCAAAGCCGAACGTGGTGCCCTGCTTTCTCCGCCAGAATGGCGATCTGCCGCGCGAAGCTGCCGACAGCATCGTTTAAAACGATATCTCGGGCATGAATGTGCACTGTGCTCAACGCTGTTCTCTCTGTGTTGTGGGTCAGCTGACCGCAGGTGCAGGCGTTTCCGCACTATCAATCTTCTGCGCCGGCACGACAGCTTCATCGGATTTGATATGCCCCTGCTCCAGCCGCACGATGCGTGTGCAGACACGTTCAAGCATCTTCATGTTGTGGGATGCAATGATGAGGATCTTGGAACGGGAAACCAAATCCTCCATGCGCCGCTCAGCCTTCTTGGAAAAGGTTTCATCTACGACGCTTAGCCATTCATCCAGAAGAAGGATCTCCGGTGAGAACGCCGTCGAGACTGAGAAAAGTACGCGCATCAGCATGCCCGAAGAGAACGTGCGCAAGGGCATGCGGCGCATTTTGTCCTCAAGGTCCGTGAACTCCCAGATCGAATCAACAAGCTCTTTCGTCGGTTTGATACCGTCCACGCGGAGCAAGAGCCTGATGTTGTCCTCAGCCGAAATTTCCATATTGGCGCCGATCGCAAGCCCGAGCAAAGGCGTCATCTGACCGGTGACGGAGATGTTGCCGCCGGATATTGGAAAAATACCCGCGATTGTCCGCAACAGCGTCGTCTTGCCGGAACCGTTTGGTCCGTACAGCCCAATGCGTTCCCCAGCTTTAACCTCGAAGTCGATCTCGTGAAGCGCGCGGATGACTGTTGTTTTCTCTGTAGATCCGCCCGCGGCGGATAGCAAAAGCCTCTTCAAAGACTTGTCGTTCAGATCGTAGATCGGATAGTCAAGCGTGACCTTCTTAAGCGTGATCGTAGCCATTGTTCAGATCCAGAAAGCCGCGTTGCGCAGGCGCGTTAGCGCAAACCAGCTCAACAGGGCAAGAATTGCGAGAAGTACCAGCGACACGATAAAACTATGCCAGGGCATCGCGCCGTTCAACAATGGCTCTCGCCAGATCGCAAGCAAATGCACCACGGGGTTATAGTGCAGTAGATAGTCGCGACCCGCGACCACATGCGGTTTCCACATGATCGGAGAGGCAAGGAAGGCCAAGTTCATAAATGACTCTACCAACGGCTGCACGTCTCGATAGCGCGTGGCAAGCGTTCCTGCCACGAGCGATAGGCAGAGTGTCACCGCCATAAAAATGATCAGCCCTGGAATAGCCATGAGTAGACCGAGGAACGTAGCCCCTCCTAGAAAGATGAAAAGAATAATTGGAACGACGATATTATGGGCGAGGAACAGCAGATGCCGGAAAAAGCACTGGACATAGAAGACATAGGCAGGCAGCCCCCGATCCTTGATGAATCCACCCGCACCCAGCAGCGTCGTCGTCGCATTGTTGGTTGCACCGGACAAAAAGTTCCACATAACGAAACTAACTGCAAAATACGGCAAGAAGTCAGGAACGGAGACGTTCGATATAGCGCTAAAGACAAAGCCAATGCAGCCAGCGAAAATTGCCGTCTGTAGCGTAATCCAAAAAGGGCCAATCACCGATCGGGCATAACGGTGCCGCACATCGTACCAAGCCAGGAAATAGGCCAATTTGATGTTGTTATACATCCCAGGCGGCGATTTCTGTATCCGCAAGGACTCAGTCGGTTCAGACCACGACGGATTCAACGGGCTCGTCGCCTGTGTCTCAACTAACATATCAATTATCCTCTTCTCGAGATCAAAAGCATCCCGTCGTCTATCCCACAAGCTCCAACTAGTAAGCAAATGGGAGCAAAAGAAGGCCTAGGCTTTCCTGCCTTGATGCAGGAGCGATTAACTCCTGATCACCGCCAGCCGCTGCAGGCAGTGAGCTAAAGAGTCGCGCCAGTGCGGAGCTTCAATTTCCAGCGTGCTGGTGATCCGATTGCAATCAAAACGTGAATTGGCTGGCCGTCTTGCCGGCGTCGGATATTCGGCGGTCGAGATTGCCGTCACATGGTCGGGCACTGCCCATCCATGCGCTGCCGCTTCGGCGAAGATTGCCTCGGCAAACCCATGCCAAGTCGTATATCCGCGACCGGCGAAATGGAACGTGCCCGCGACGTTCCGCGAGCGAGCCTTCGCTATCTCAACAATCTTCAAGCAGGCTAGGGCAATATCGCCCGCATAGGTCGGATTGCCATGCTGATCGGCGACTACACGCAGCTCCTTGCGCTCCTCGCCGAGGCGAAGCATGGTCTTGACGAAGTTGCTTCCGCTCTCGTGAAAAACCCAGGCAGTACGAAGGATGGTGGCTGCCGAATAGACCTCGCGCACTCGCTTCTCGCCTTCGGCCTTGCTTAGGCCATAGGTGCTGATCGGCGATATCGCATCGTCTTCGGTATAGGGCGTCGTTTTGTCGCCCGAAAAGACGTAATCTGTGGAGATATGCACAAAGGGGACATCGAGCTCCCTTGCGGCCCGCGCGACGACCGCTGGGGCATCCGCGTTCAAACGCATCGCCGACGCAGCCTGGCTTTCCGCTTTATCCACAGCGGTATAAGCCGCAGCGTTTACGATGGCCGACGCTCCCGACTTCATGACCGCCGCATATGTTTGGTCGAGATCCGAAAGGTCGAGCTCGGCCCGACCCCAGGCAACCCACTCGAGGCCGCGTTCCTCGGCGAGTTCCGCAAGGGCTGTCGCAACCTGTCCATTCTTACCCAAGATCAAGAGTGTCATTTGGCTTTTGCCTTATAGAGGGCCTCGGCAGCATCCTTGTGCGGCCGCCACCACCACTCGTTGGAAAGATACCACAAGATGGTGGCATGCAGACCGTTGTCGAAATCATATTTCGCCTTCCAGCCGAGTTCGGTTTCGATCTTCGTTGCATCTATAGCATAGCGGTGATCGTGACCGAGGCGGTCGGTTACGTAGGTGATAAGGCTCTCATATCCTCCTTGCGGCGCAGGAGGTCCCAACTCGTCCAACAGGGAGCAAATGGTGCGAACGACATCGACGTTGCGGCGCTCGTTGCGCCCGCCGATATTGTATTTTTCACCAAGGCGCCCCTTGGTCGCTACAAGCCACAGAGCGGAAGCATGATCGTCCACGTGCAACCAGTCACGGACATTGTTTCCGGCGCCGTATACCGGTAACGAGCCATGCTCCAGCGCAGTTGTAATCATGCGCGGGATGAGTTTTTCCGGAAATTGGAACGGACCATAATTGTTTGAACAATTCGAAATGACGATCGGCAGGCCGTAGGTATGATGCCAGGCATTGACCAGATGGTCCGATGCAGCCTTCGATGCGGAATAAGGTGAGTTTGGCGAATAGGGCGTCGTTTCCGAGAAAAGTCCCTCGTCACCCAACGTACCATACACCTCGTCTGTCGAGACATGCAGGAAGCGGAATTGCCTCTGCTCGGCCGCTGGGAGTGCCGACCAATAGCTGCGAACGGCCTCTAGAAGCCGGAAGGTGCCGACGATATTGGTCTCGATGAATGGCGCCGCCCCGTCGATAGAGCGATCAACGTGAGACTCCGCCGCGAGATGCAGAATGACCGACGGGCGGTGACGTTGCAGGATTTCACCCACCAGCTCGCTATTACCGATGTTACCTTGTATGGTCGAGAAGCGCGGACTGGATTTGATGGAGTCGAGCGAGCGAAGATCACCAGCATACGTCAACAGATCCAGATTGACGATATCGTAGTCTGTTTCGCCAATGAGATATCGACAGACTGCTGATCCTATAAAGCCTGCTCCACCAGTGACCATTGCTGTTTTGCGCATGAAAGCTCTCCGCACTACCTTGTACTCAAGGGAGTGTCCCTATATCGGATCTTGATCGACGTCAAAGCTGCTAGCGTGACCGCGATCTCCAGGAAAGGAAAAAAATGAACTTCAAGGCTATTCCTCAGGCTATCCCCGATGTCCTGCTCTTGGAACACAGGGAATTCGGAGACGATCGCGGCTCCTTTACTGAGACGTTTCGCGCCTCCGTGTTCCAGGAACTTGGGTTGCCGCAATTTGTACAGGATAATCAATCACGCTCTTCAAAAGGAGTCGTTCGCGGCCTGCACTACCAAGTCAATCCTCATGCGGTGGGAAAACTAGTCCGCTGCGTTCACGGGCGGATATTCGACGTTGCAGTCGATCTGCGGATGGGATCGCCGACCTACGGTAAATGGACAGGTACTGAGCTTGCCGGCACAGACAACCACATGTTTTACGTTCCAGAGGGCTTCGCACACGGCTTTATGGCGCTGGAGGATGATACCCTCGTTTCCTACCGCCAGACGGGATACTGGGATGCTGCGTCCGAGCGGTCGCTCCTATGGAACGATTCTGACGTCGCGATTGATTGGCCCAAACTTGCCGTGTTGCTTTCGCCAAAGGATGCTACTGCCACGCGCTTTGCTGACGTCGATCACGATTTCAGCTACTAGACGGCAGACCAGTCCAATTCCGCGTATAGAGAAACTATCGCGGAATTAGGCTCAGCAGGTACTTTCCATAGCCGCTCGACACAAGTGGATGAGCCAGTTGTGCGAGCTGCTCGTCATCGATGAAGCCCATTCGCCAGGCGATTTCCTCAATGCATGCAATCTTCTGGCCCTGGCGTTTTTCGATCGTATGTACGAATTGGCCCGATTCAAGAAGGCTATCATGGGTTCCGGTGTCGAACCAGGCGTTACCGCGGCCGAGTTTTTCGACATGGAGCTTGCCAGCCTTTAGGTAGACATCGTTGACAGTCGTAATCTCTAGTTCACCGCGCTCCGAGGGCTTAATGCTCTTCGATATCTCGATGACATCGTTGTCGTAAAAATACAGGCCAGTAACCGCGTAGTGGCTGCGTGGCTTGGCAGGCTTCTCGACGATTGAAATCGGCGTATTTCCATCGCTCCCGAATTCGACAATTCCGTAACGCTCCGGGTCACTGACACCATAAGCGAAAACGGTGGCGCCCGAACTGCGCTCAGCAGCGTTGCGCACGCTCGTGCCAACGCCAGTGCCGTAGAAAATGTTGTCACCTAGCGCAAGCGCAGCGCAGGCTTCACCGATAAAACGCTCTCCAATAATGAATGCTTCGGCCAGACCTCGAGCTTCCGCCTGTATGGCATATTCGAAGCGCATGCCGAGCTGTTCTCCGTTACCCAAAAGCTCCTGATAAAGCGGAAGTGCGCTCGGCGTAGAAATCACCAACACTTCCTTTATGTTGGCAATCATTAGCGTGCTAAGCGGATAGTAAATCATAGGCTTGTCGTAGACCGGAAGCAACTGCTTACTAACCGGAATAGTGGCCGGGTAAAGACGCGTCCCTTTTCCACCTGCCAGAATGACGCCTTTGTATTTCGGGTGGAGCATCAATAAACCTCTGTAAAACTGCATTCGGGAAGCCGTCTTCCTAGCCCGGCTTCGGCCTTGACTCGACCGGCCCATTTCCTCTAGGGAATTTTCGCATTGTCTGCAAGCACAACACATGCCGGAACAGAGGATGCTACGTATAGCGGTAGAGGCTCGACGATCAACCATTGTGGGGCACGATGTCTCGCTTTCGGTGTTTCTGCGCATAATTCGACCTCTGCGCGAATTCAGCACGCAAAAGCCGATTTCGCTGATAATCGAAACAACTCAGAGACTTCTAGAGCAGGCTGTTCTCGATTTCGATGTCCTCATAATGAATAGGCCCTTCTCCAGCCCAAGCGCCGCTCTTGCATCTCGGGCTAAGGCGCTTAACATACCGGTCATAGTTGACGTTGACGACTGGATGTACGGCAACCCAAGTTACGGCAGGGACTTACTTAAGAGTGCTGATCCGCAAATCATTTCCGATATTTACGCCCTAGCTGATTGCGTTGTGGTACCAACTTCATTTTTCCGTCAAGCGATCTCCCCGACCTATCGAGGGCCGACGTATTGCATACCCTATGCGACTGATTTCTGCGAGGAGGATGTTTACCTTCATCAGGAATCTACAAAGTCTATATTGTTATCTTCAATGTTTACGCTGAAGCTTGGCTCACAAACAGCTGCATTCGCAGCGGCAATAAAGGAGTTTCTGAGCCGGAATGAAGACTGGCAGCTTGATTTTTATTGCGAAAACTTCGACATTTCAATTTTCTCCCACGAGAGAATAAGCGTTAAAAAGCCCATAGATTACAAAGAATACCGGGAAATTCTATCGAGAAGAAACTACGATTTTTGTATTGTCCCGTTATCGGGATACGAAGATTCGGACGACATACTTTTCAATGCATGTAAATCACCTGTGAAGTATGTGGACTATAGCGCGGCCGGCCTGCCCGCGATCTTTTCTAGAAGCCCAGTCTATGAAATGGCTGTCACCAATAAAGTGACCGGATTACTTGTTGACAATACAACCGACGACTGGCTGCTAGCTCTGAATTCACTGGCCTCGTCGACTGAGCTTCGCGAGCGCTTGGCAAATAACTGTTACAAGGATGCCAAAAAGCATTATACGCTAGAAAGAGCGGCTGCAGCATGGGAACAGGTTATCAATTCGGTCGTGAGCCGGGCCTAATTGAACGGCTATCCGAGGCTAAGGCATGGAAGACGATGCATCTGATCCGCCACGCCGAAACTACACTCAATGCAGAGGGGATGGTAGACGGTCGATCGGCATCCGTGCTGACGATGAATGGAGAAACGCAAGCGAAAGAGTTGGCAGCTGCGCTTAGACAGAGGCATCCTTCGTTGTTTCTATCGGCCGCCACAAAGATCGTTTCGAGCCCCGCTCCCCGCGCGACCGCTACAACAGAACTGGTCTTCGGCGAAGCTTCTTTTGAAAGCAACGCTGGTTTCCTTGAGGTAGATGCAGGCGATCTTCAAGGATTCAGTTGGCGCGACGCTATCGAAAAAAAATTGATATCACCCAATGTGGATGTGTTCACTCATTTCCCCAAGGGTGAATCATACGCTGGAGCCCAGCTACGTGCAATTCAGGCGCTCCAATCGTATTTGGATGCACCACAGGAAAACGTTGTTATTGTCACACATGGCGGCATTATAGCGCTCATAGTATTGGCTACAATGTCTATCGAAATCTCCAAATTTCCTTTCACGTTTATCGACAACGCATCGCTCACAACAATTGAATTTTACAGAGACTCTCTGAAAATATATTCAAAAATAAAGACGATAAACTCTACTTTTTGATGATATGAGGGTGAGAGTTGTTATTGTATTTCTCCCAAAAATACAGCTGGCGCAATTTAGTCACTAGATCCATTCTCTTACGCAAATCATCCGAAAAATAGCTCTGACGATCAGCTTTCGCGACTTCGTCATGGAAATGCACTGCGATCTCTTTTTCGAATTCATTTAGACATCTCGAAAGTAGCGGCAGTTCGTAAGCAGCAACAATCCATTCCGATGCGTCAAGATATGTGGTCAACATTCTCTCGATAATGAATGGAAGAAATGGGGCTGGGTCCGTGTGAAGTGTATTGGAGAAAAGTCTCTGTGTTAAAGGATGATCCTGGTGTTGATCCAGCCACGTGACAATCGGCTCCAGAATTTCTCCTACATATGCTTCCCAAAAACCGGATTTTGCGAGCCAAAAATTCGAATAGCACAATATTTTCGGAGAATGTCGACGCGCAACATCCGGCTTTAATTTCAAATCAAGGGTGTCGCACAACTCAGCCGCCAAATCAATTAAGCCTGGATGCGCATATTCGCCCTGCATCCAAGCATTGAAGGAAATAAACGCTAGGTGTGGGAACGGATTAATAAGAACTACGTCAGCGGAGGCATTCCGTTCCGCATAACTCTTAATAGCTTGCCCTGTCACGCCGGTCTTCAGGTAGAATTTCGGAGAGAAGAGTCCGGTAAATCCCGCGTGCCTGTGTAAACCTTGGCGGTACATATTGACAAGAATTCGAATCTCGCGCCAAGCGGCAAAGCGATTATTATCCAATTTCAACGGCAAAAATTCTGGATCCACCAACGCTATGTGGTCTGCATATATTGGCTGAAACATTTTTATCATTTTATGCGGCACGACCTTGGATGCGTCAACGACAGATGCAAGCCTCTCTTTTGACGGCGGTTTCAGTCGAAGCTTGAAAAACAATTTGGGAGCCCGTGAGCTGTTCTACCAATACCGGACACGGTTAGCTATCCTCTTGTCAACACCGCGTGAAATTTACCCAAACGTGTTGCCTCACGTAATTTTATTACGGTTTGCCTTGTGTAGGATGTTGTTGCGTAACGCCACATAAGAGATCTGGTGCGACATATGCGCCAGTCTGCCAACATCCCGATGAGCAGCTGTGTAGCTTGCTGTCGTCACATCCTACTCGCCTTGCGGTCTGCGAAGCTGTCGGAAGTTCTATTGTCCAGGACAACGAGCTTAGAGCTCGACAAGAAGTTCGAGTGCGGCATGGTCTGAGGTTCTTCAAGTTACCCTGCCACCTCCTCCCAATGGCTTTTAAAGATATCGAGGCGGCGACCGTGTGGCTTGTTATTGAGGCGACGATACGTGCGGCCCAATGACAACGCCGCGCGCGAGCCGCCTGGCACCAGGGGGGGGCGAGCCGTCGGACGAACGCTTTGTGTAACTTGCCGCGCGGATGTCGCCGGGGCGGTATTTCGCTGTCGTCGAGCGTTACCAGGTAAGCCTACGCCCAGCAAATTCCCCTAGCTAGTTTTCGTCCACAAACATCAACTTATTGATATTATTATGTGAATATGAATTTTACGCAGGCAAGGCCCGGCGGTTTCAGGTATACTTTGGGCTCATGCCACTGATTCCGAAGCACAATCTGCAACCGCCGGA
>JBCNPI010000220.1:0-10449 GCA_039593415.1 Rhizobium sp.
ACCGGCCTATCTGTCGCGCACAGGCCGTCCCGCCGCGGTGGCTGATCTCAATGGTCACTCATTGCTGGCTTATAGCGGCATGAACTCCAACGGCAGCATAGCGGTCGCTGGAGCGGACGGCGCTCAAACCGTGAATTTCCGCCCCGTCATGCAAAGCGAAAACGAGATCATGCTGCATCTGGCGGCCCTCGAAGGCATGGGGCTGGTTTTCCTGCCGACGTGGATGACGCAAGACGATGTTTCCGACGGTCGACTGGAGATGGTGTTGCCGAAAGCCGTGACATTCAACGCTACCCTGCATGCGGTTTATCCCAGCAGGAAATACCTTTCTGCGAAGGTGCGCACCTTCATCGACTTCCTCGCTTCGCGACCAAATCTGTACTCGGCGGCGGCCGAAGACCGGCCGACGATATAAGGTCGAACACTTGCCAAACAGAAACACTGTGCGGAGGCAGACTAATTGGCGCGAAGCTCTTCTGCTTCCTGCCAGTCGCGAAGCAGAGAGAACAGCTCCTCGCGGTCCTTCTGATCGAGCCGCGGCAGCCCGGGAACACGGACGGGACCGACATCCAAGCCGGAATAGGTGACGGCTTCCTTGACGACCGTAACATTCGCTCCGTTGCGGAATTTGGTTCGCATCCGTTCGAAGGGTTCGAGCTTATTGACGATGGCCCGGGCGGCGGCAAAATCACCCTTGGCCAAAGCCGCGTGCACGGCAAGCGACAGTTTTGGCGCGACGTTGACGAGACCGGAGGTGAAACCGCGCGCACCGGCGGCCGCAAATGTCGGCGCCCAGCTTTCGGCCAGACCACAGACGAACAGAGCACCATTCGGATCGGAGGCGGCGATCGCGCGCGAAAGCAGCATCAAATCCGTCGTCGCAAACTTGATGCCCGCAATGTTGCCATGGCTTGCCAGACGGACCATGTCCTCGACGCTGAAGCCATCGGCACGAACATAGGCAATGAGTGGCAGGGGCGATGCTTCCGCCAGATTGCGGAAATAATCGATCTGCGAGCCGGGCGCGGCGAAAGGATCCACCGGCTGGTGCGACATCACGGCCGATGCGCCGATTGAAGCCGCATCCCTTGCCATGCGGATCGCCTCACGCAAGGAGCGCCCGATTGCCGCCGTCACCGGCGCCCTGCCGGAAACGCCTGATATCGCGGCTTCGTGAACACGGCGGATTTCCTCAGGCGTGAGCGCATAGAATTCGCCGGTATTGCCTGCCGCAACGATGTTGTGAATGCCGGCAGCCGCCACGCGCTGATAGACCTGAGCGGTCACGCGCGGCTCCACCTCACCATTTGCATCATAGGCTGTGACCGGAACACCTGAAACGCCGGTCAATGCCTGCCGCATGACTTCAATGCTCATCTTTCTACCCTTCGTGATCCATCGAGATGCGGGCAAGCAAGCTTCAAGAAGCCGGTCGCCTCGCCCTCACCTCACCCAGTGTCCTAGACGCCCTGGAACATGCGGGCGCGTGCATTCAAGATATGTCGCTTCATGGCATCGTGCGCTTCGCTCTCACGCCGTTCGAAGATCGCCTGCACGATCACCGCATGCTCATCCTGCACGCTGCGGATCTGCTCCGGCGTCCGCTTGAGGCTGAGACTGCGGGTCACGGAGTGCCCGATCGCGAAATGCGGCCTGAACAGTTCGCGGGCGGTGATATGGAACTGATTGCCGGTCGCGATCGCGATCGCATCATGCAGTTCCTGATCTTCTTCAGCGCCAAGGCGGCCTTCGCGAAGACATTGTTCGATCTTCTGGAGTGCCGCCGTGATCCGTTCCTTGTCGGCAGGCTGCCAGTTGCGCGCCGCAAGCTCGGCTGCTTCCGCCTCAAGTCCAGCGCGAAATTCGAAGAAGCGCTGGACATCGGCGAGCGATCCCACGGGCACCATCTTCAGGACCGAAGAATCCGGCCTTTGCCTGACATAGGAACCCGACCCCTTGCGCGAAACGATCACACCGTCCGTGCGCAGCCGCTCGAGAGCGTCGCGCACGACAGGCCGCGACGCCCCGAACATTTCTGCGAGCTTGGCTTCCGCCGGCAACCGCTCGTTCACCGGAAACGTTCCATCCGCGATCATGGCGACGATCCTCTCATAGATGATATCGCCGAAGCGCGTCGCACCCGCACCGGAATCGTTGGCGGCAGAGAGTTTCATCATCATCCTTTGTGAAAGTCGACCAGAGACAGCCATAGCGCATTTCCTGCGCGACAGAGCTACTAAATCTGTAAAAATCTGTCAACTCTTGTAATTATCTGAGAACGTAATATGGTCTTGCCGCTGCGCCAGACAGGTGCATCACGGCGGGTTGGGAGCCTGCTGCATCGGCTGGTGGCAAAGTCCGGCCGAGGTCAAAAATGGGAGGGATTCAATGCGCGATGAAATATTGTCCCGTGGCGTGAGCAGGCGCGCCGTTCTGGGAGGCATGGCGGGAATGGCGGCCCTGTCTCTGGCCGGACGGGTAAGCGCCGCCGATGCGGGTGGCGAAGCACCCGCCCTGGCTGCGCTCGTCAAGGACGGCAAGTTGCCGCCGCTGGCCGATCGCTTGCCGAAAAAGCCGATGGTCGTCACCCCTTACGAGAAGGTCGGGACCTATGGCGGCACGTTGCGGCGCGGCCTGCGTGGCTCCTCCGACCATAACGGCATTCTGCGTATGGTGGGCAATCAGAGCCTGGTGCGCTGGAATCTCGAATTCACCCAGGTCCTGCCGAACCTCGCCGAACGCTGGGACGTCAATGCCGACGCCTCGCAATTTACCTTCTATCTCATTCAGGGCGCACGCTGGTCCGACGGCCATCCATTCACCGCCGATGACGTGGTTTTCGCCATCGAGGACTGCGTCAAGAATACTGACCTCTATAGCGCCGTGCCGGCGCAACTGACCGTCGCCGGCAAGGCTGTCGACGTCTCGAAGGTCGACGACTACACGGTGAAGTTCAGTTTCGCAGCACCGAACGCACTCTATCTGGAAAATCTCGCGACGCCGCTCGGCCAGCATCCGACGCTGTTTCCGAAGCACTATTGCAGCCAGTTCCTGCCGAAATACAATCCGAACGTTGCCGATGACGCAAAGAAGGCCGGCGTCAGCAGCTGGCCAGAATTTTTCCGCGCGCGCTGCGGTGATATCGAAATTCCAACCCGCTGGGGCAATCCCGACAAACCGACGCTCGATCCCTGGGTCGTCAAGGAGCCTTATACCGGTGGTGCCACGCGCGTCGTCATGAGCCGCAATCCCTATTTCTGGCAGGTCGATACATCAGGCAACCAGCTCCCCTATGTCGACGAGATCAATTTCGGCATCTCGCAGGATGTGGAATCGCTGATGCTGAACGTCATCTCGGGCAAGATCGACATCCAGGAACGCCATATCAGCGTGCTTGCCAACAAGCCGACGCTCTCGCAGAACATGAAGAAGGGCGACTATCGCCTTCTGACTCTTATTCCTTCCAGTTCGCAGCAATGCCAAATCTACTTCAACATCACCCATAAAGATCCGGCCATGCGCAAGATGTTTGCTGACAAATCGGTCCGGCAGGCGCTCTCACTCGGTATCAACCGGCAGGAGGTCATCGACATCGTCTATTTCGGTCAAAGCCAGCCCTACCAGGCTGGACCGCGACCCGAGCATCCCTGGTACAACGAGAAATATGCTCGCCAGTTCACCGACTACGATCCGGACAAGGCCGGCGCCATGCTGGACCAGGCAGGCTACGGCAAGAAGGATGCGAACGGATTCCGGCTGCGGCCGGACGGACAGAAGATGTTTTTCACCGTCGATGTCATTCCGACCCTTTATCCCGATCTGGTCGATGCTCTGGAATTGGTGAAGGCACATTGGGCGCAGATCGGCGTCGACATGAAGGTCAACACCATCGAGCGCGCGCTCTACTATACCCGTGGTGACGACAATGCCCATGACGCCCAGGTGTGGCCGGGGCCTGGCGGCCTCGATCCGATGCTCGATCCGCGCGATTTCTTTGCCTTCCACCCGCAGGGCTCGCGCTACGCGATCCCTTGGTCCGTCTGGTACACCTCGAACGGCAAGCGGGGCGAGGAGCCGCCGGAAAGTCAAAAGAAGCGCATGAAACTCTTCGACGAGGCGCGCTCGACGGCCGATCTCGACAAGCGCGGCGCCGTCATGAAGCAAATATTCGACATTGCCGCCGAAGAGTTTGAAACCGTGGGGCTTTGCCTCGCCGTCGGCGGCTTCGGCATCATCCGCAACAATCTGCACAATGTTCCGGAAAAGCAGCCGGACAGCTGGTCCTGGCCCAATCCGGGACCGGCCATGCCGCAGCAATTCTTCTTCTCGAGCTGATCACGCCAATCCGGCGCCGTCCGTAAAGGACGGCGCTTTCCTTCATGCGGAGCTGCCCATGGCAGCGCTCACTGCGAGAAATAGCCATGTTGGTTTTCATCGGTAAACGTCTTTTGTGGATGATCCCGTCCCTATTTGCCATCAGCTTCCTTGCCTTCGTGCTGATCCAGCTTCCGCCCGGCGATTATGTGACGACATATATCGCTACGCTCGCCTCCTCGAATGAAGTGATCGACCAGAACATGGCTGCGGAATTGCGCCAGCGGTTCGGCCTCGATCAGCCGATGCTCATCCAATATCTTAAATGGATATGGAACATCGTTTCGCGCGGCGACTTCGGTATCTCGTTCGAATGGCAACAGCCTGTCTCCGGTCTGATCTGGGAGCGTATGGCGCTGACGCTCGTCCTGGCACTGGCAACGCTGATTGCCACCTGGGCGATCGCACTACCGATCGGGGTCTATTCCGCCGTAAAAAAATATTCGATCGGTGACTATCTGTTTACCGCCCTCACCTTTCTTGGGCTCGCCATTCCTTCTTTCCTGCTGGCGCTGGTGCTGATGTATGTCGCGGCCGTTGAGTTCGGCCAGGACGTTGGTGGCCTCTTTTCCACCGAGTTCGAAACCGCGCCCTGGAGCATCGCCAAGATGCTGAACCTCTTGTCGCATCTCTGGCTCCCTGTCGTCATCCTCGCCGTCTCCTCGACGGCAAGCCTTATCCGCGTCATGCGCGCCAACATGCTCGACGAGCTGCCGAAACCCTATGTGACGACCGCTCGCGCGAAAGGCCTGTCGGAGTTCCGGCTGCTGGTCAAATATCCGCTACGCATCGCCCTCAATCCCTTCATCTCGACGATCGCCTGGCTGCTTCCCAATCTTATTTCCGGCTCTGTCGTCGTAGCGATCGTTCTCAATCTACCGACGGCGGCACCTTTGCTGCTGCAGGCGCTGATGGCGCAGGACATGTATCTTGCCGGTGCCTTCGTGCTTCTGATCTGCGCACTGACGCTGATCGGGTCACTCATCAGTGACATTTTGCTTGCCCTCGTCGATCCCCGCATCCGGTTGGAATAGGAGCAGCCCATGGCTGATATCGCCGTCACAAACCTGCGTCCCGATCGCAACGCGGTCGCCTCGCAATGGCAGCTGATCTGGTGGGCCTTCCGGCGCCACAAGCTCGCCATGATCGCCCTTGTCGTCACCGTGCTCATGTATATCGTTGCCACCGTACCCGGGTTCTTCGCGATCAACGATCCCAATCAGCAAAATGCGCGCGCGACCTTCCACCCGCCGCAAAGGGTTCATTTCATCGACACCGACAACGGCTTCTCCATCGGGCTGCACTATTACCCGCTGAAGCTGAGCCGGGATCCCGACACGCTGGCGGCGATCTTCAAGGAGGACACGACGAAGCGTGTCTCCATCAGCCTGTTCGGGCGCGGCTACGAATATTCCGTGCTCGGCCTCTTCACGAGCAACATCCATCTGCTGGCGTCCTCGGACAAGTCGACGCCTCTGCTCCTGTTCGGAGCCGATCGGCTTGGTCGCGATGTCTTCAGCCGCACCGTCCAGGGCGCCCAGATCTCACTGTCGATCGGTCTCGTCGGCGTGTTCTTCTCGCTCCTGCTCGGCGTCGTTCTGGGAGGTATTTCAGGCTATTACGGCGGAAAGCTCGATTTCTTCATCCAGCGTTTGATCGACTTCGTGCTCTCCCTGCCGACGATTCCCATCTGGCTCGCCATGGCGGCGGCTCTGCCGCAGGGTTGGCCGGCATCGCTGCAATATATGATGATCACGATCATTCTATCGCTCACCGGCTGGGCACAGCTTGCCCGCGTCGTGCGCGGCCGTTTCCTGTCGCTGCGGACGGAAGAATTCGTCGCCGCAGCAAGGCTCGATGGCGCCAGCGAGGGGCGCATCATCTTCCGTCATATGCTGCCGAGTTTCGCCAGCCATATCATTGCCTCTATCACGCTTGCCGTGCCGGCGATGATTCTGGCTGAAACCTCCCTTTCCTTCCTGGGGCTCGGCCTGCAGCCGCCAACCATCTCCTGGGGCGTGCTGCTGCGCGAGGCGCAAAACATCCGCTCGATCGCAACGGCGCCATGGCTCTTTCTGCCGGGTGTCGCGGTGGTCATAGCCGTCATGGCTCTCAACCTTCTCGGCGATGGCCTGCGGGACGCTGCCGATCCCTACAACAAATGAGGCGGGCATGACCGATATCATTTCCATGAACGCTGTCCGTCCGCTGCTTCAGGTCAAGAACCTCACTGTCGATTTCCCTCTGCGAACGGGTATTTTTCGCGCGGTCGACAATCTCTCCTTTGCGATCGAGCCGGGAAAGACGCTCTGTGTCGTCGGAGAGAGCGGATCGGGCAAATCCGTGACCGCTCGCTCGATCCTGCAGATCGTCGACGCGCCCGGCCGCATCGCCGGCGGCTCGATCATTTTAAACGACGCCAGCGGCAGTTCGGTCGATCTCGTCAAGCTCAATCCGCGCGGGCGCCATATCAGATCGATCCGCGGGCGCGACATCGCCATGATCTTTCAGGAGCCTATGGCATCGCTCTCACCCGTCCACACGGTCGGCGATCAGATCATGGAGGCGCTGCGTCTTCATACGCGCATGAGCAAAGCGGAAGCGCGCGCCGAGACGATTTCGCTTTTGAAGCAGGTGGAAATCCCCTCGCCTGAAAAGGCAATCGACCGATACGCCTTTCAATATTCGGGCGGCATGCGCCAGCGCGCCATGATCGCCATGGCGCTTGCCTGCAAGCCGCAGCTGCTGATCGCCGACGAGCCGACGACGGCACTCGACGTGACGACACAGGCCGAGATCCTCGACCTCATCGCCCGGCTGCAGAAGGCCAACGGCATGGCTGTGCTGTTCATCACCCACGACATGGGCGTGGTCGCTCAGATCGCCGACGACGTGCTTGTCATGCACAACGGCGTCGTCAAGGAATATGGCCCCGTGGAGCAGATCTTCCATGCGCCGAAGGATGACTATACCCGCATGCTGATCGGCTCGGTTTTGAAGCTCGAAAGGAAAGCCGAAATCCGGCTGGCGCGGCCGCCGCTCGACAGAACCGCAGCACCGATCCTCGAATTGCGCAACGTGTCGATGGCGTTCGGCGAGGTTCACGCCCTCAACGATGTCTCGATCTCGCTTCTGCCGCGCGAAACGCTCGGCATTGTCGGCGAGAGCGGGTCCGGCAAAACGACGATGGGCCGTTCGATCATGCGCCTCATCGAACCGAGTGCAGGCGAGATCCTCTATCGCCGCGCCGATGGCGACGTCACCGATCTGGCAACCGCAAAGGGGACGGCTCTTGCGGCAGCACGCCGCGAACTGCGCATGGTGTTCCAGGACCCGTTCGGCTCGCTCAATCCGCGCATGACAGTCTCGCAGATCATTGGCGAGCCCTTGCTCGTTAATAACATTGCCAAGGGCCGTGCGCTCGATGAGCGCGTCTGCCATCTGATGGAGCAAGTCGGCCTCGATCCGAGAGCGCGAGAGCGCTATCCCCATGCCTTTTCCGGCGGCCAGCGCCAGCGCATCGGCATTGCCCGCGCCATCACGCTCAATCCGCGCATCATCGTTGCCGACGAGGCGACTTCGGCTCTCGACGTCTCCGTGCGCTCGCAGGTGCTTGATCTTCTGATGCGCCTACAGGACGAACTTGGCCTCGCCTATATTTTCATCAGCCATGATATCGGCGTCATCCGCTACATGTGCGACCGCGTCGGCGTCATGTACAAGGGGCGCCTGGTCGAAGTCGGCGATGCCGACAAAGTCTGCAACGCACCGGAACATGCCTATACGCAAGCGCTGATTTCGGCGATCCCACGCCCCGATCCTCGGGATCGGGATCGCTCGCGGCGTTTCCGTTATGTCGAGCCCGATCCCGTAAAGAACGGGAGCGCTGCATGATGGCCTTATTCGACACCGCCGGAACGCCCGTTTGCCACGCATCGGATTTTACCGTGGCGCGGCAAGGCTTTCCCCACCTGCGGCACCTCCCATGCCGCATTCATGTCAATCGATAGAAGGAAGGTAAGATGAAGATCGACCGCATGCGGGTATTCATGACCCGCGACAAAGATCGACCGCGCGTCATCGTGGCGCTGGACACGGATGACGGACTGACCGGCTGGGGTGAGTGCTACAACCACGGCCCCGACTTGGCGCTACCGCCAATCCTCGACTATCTCTATGGCTTCATCGCCGGCCAGGATCCGAGCCGGACCGACTACCTGATCAACCTGCTGATCCAGCAGAGCCGCTTCCCGCCGGGCGCACTTGGCCTGTCGGCGATCTCCGCGCTTGACCATTGCCTTTGGGACCTCTCGGCAAAGGCGCTTAATGTCCCGGTCTACAAGCTGCTCGGTGGCGCGGTGCGCGATCGCATCAAGGTCTATGCCGGCGTCTACACCGCACCGGATGCGCCGGCTGCGCGCGACGAGCTCGACCGGCTGAACGCCGAATGGGGCTTTACCGCCTTCAAGCTCAGCCCCTGGCGCATCGACATGCATGCCCATCGCTGGGGCAATGTCGTCAAGGCATCGGCCGACTATTTCCGTTCGCTGCGCGAGACCGTACGCGACGATTATGAGATCGCCTTCGACGCTCATGCGAAGATATTCGAACCGATCGCTGCCCGCCAGCTCGGCAATGCGCTGGCACCCTATGACCCGCTCTTCTACGAAGAGCCGCTGCGCCCGGAAAATATCGAGATGTGGGGCGAGCTGAAACAGGGTCTCAATTGCGTCTTGGCGACGGGCGAATCCCTCTATAACCGCAACGAGTTCCTGCGCCTGCTGCAGGTTAGGGGTGCCGACCTCATCCAGCCGGATATCTGCGTGGTGGGCGGCATCAGCGAGATGCGGCGCATCGCAACGATCGCCGAGGCGCATTTCGTCGGCGTTGCTCCGCACAACCCGATGGGGCCGCTCGCAACCGCCGTCAACGTGCACTTCTCCGCCGCCGCGCAGAACTTCAAGATACTCGAATACCGGCTGCCCAAGGGCCAAGCCTATGTCTATGGCGGCAACGAGGTCGAGCAGCGGCAGGGCGAAACCCGCTACGTCGTCGATCCCTATCTGCCAAAGGACGGCTATCTCGAACTCAGGCCCGACCGGCCGGGCTGGGGCGTCGACATGGATGAGAAAGCCATGGAAGAGGAAGGCTATATTCATTGGCAGCGGCGCGTGCCTCAGCGCCCGGACGGTTCCTACGCCTTTGCATGAGCTCGCATCAGCAACCACTTGAAAAATTGGGCGGCCACCAAGCCGCCCTTTTCATTTGAAGGATAGTTTTGCTCGTATGGGAGTAATCATTTCACGCGGGCTGCGCCTGAATTGCCGAGATCTTCAGGGCGTGGCGTGCGCGGCACCATGCGCCCGATCACAAGGACCAACAGCACCGCGATCACAAGGCAGGCGGCCAGGAAAAACATCGGTGCGATCGTGCTTCCTGTGGAATCCTTGATCCAAGGCACAACGTTCTGAGCAATGAAACCGCCGAGATTGCCGACCGAATTGATGGCGGCAAGACCCGCGGCAGCCCCTGCCCCCTGCAGGAAGCGCGACGGCAGGCTCCAGAACACCGGCTGGCCTGCGAAGATGCCGGCAGCCGCAATGGAGAGGAAAACAAACTGCAGCGTATGGTCGGGAATAACGGCCGATAAAACCAGGCTGACGGCGCCCACCAGCGCGGGAATGACGATATAGGGGGTCTTGGACTCGGCCCCGTCCGCAGCCGCGGGCACGGCATAAAGAACGACTGCGACCAGAAGCCATGGAATGATGTTCAAGAAGCCGTTCGTCGTGTTGCTGACACCGAAATTCTTGACAATGGTCGGCAGCCAGTAGCTGAGGCCATAGGCGGCAAGCGGAAAGCCGATATAGCAAAGCGCCATCAGCAGCACGCGCGGATTGACAAGCGCCTTGAAGCCGTCGGCGGCGTTCTGCTCCATGCCCGAATTTTCCACCGCGAGCCGGTCCTTCAGCCATTTCTTTTCCGTATCGTCAAGGAACGTCGCCTTGGACGGCAGGTCCGGCAGATAAAGCAGGGTAACGAAGCCGGCAAGGATGGCGGAAAAGCCTGTCACCA
>JBCNPI010000221.1:0-10410 GCA_039593415.1 Rhizobium sp.
GGCGCCGACGGCGC
Organism: Rhizobium sp.; assembly: GCA_039593415.1. Classification (GTDB taxonomy): domain Bacteria; phylum Pseudomonadota; class Alphaproteobacteria; order Rhizobiales; family Rhizobiaceae; genus Rhizobium. The sequence goes on from JBCNPI010000221.1 coordinate 15, forward strand.
CGCGATGCGTCAGGTTTTCAAGGATGAACAGACCGTCGCGCACGATCTGGTGCGACTTCTGACCCTTCATATGCGCGACGAAGCCGACGCCGCAGGCATCATGCTCGTTGCGCGGATCATAGAGACCCTGTTTCGGGGGGAGGCCGGGACGATTGGCGCGTTTCGACGTTTTGGCCGTAGCGGCAGCATTGGCTGCAGCGATCTGGTCAAAACTCGTGGACGTCGTCCTGTTCGTCATGGTCTTCCCTCCGGTAAGGCCCGCGTCGCGGGCGCTCCTTCGTCCCGCGCGGTCCGTTTCCGGGGCCGACGCGCGACAGCTCTGTTGCATTGTGAAGATCCGGCCGCGAACCATGGCCCCTCGAATGGAGCCCGTCGTCAGCGTTCCGCGCCTTGCTATTCCACCGCCGCATTGCCCGCTGCCTGAAAGGCTTGAAGGGCATGCTCCCGGTAACTATAGCTCGAAATCCCGACATCGTCAGGACCCTCCAGCGCATCTTCGGCCTCGGCGGCCAAAATAGGACAGCAACCCTGTCCTAATTCATCAGCTCTATGCCAGAAAGCTTCCGCCTTCGCAAGAGCAAAACGGCAAAAATTCGTCAATGAAAGACGGAAGATTGCCTTTGCCGCATAAATGAAGCAATAAAGTTTCGCTGCGGCGCATCATTTTATTTGTTGATTGCGTAGATCAATTTCTGTGATGCATTCTTCAAACTCATGCTCTTGATAGGTTTTTGCATTGGCGTAATGTCCCGCCGATCCTATCTAATCTCACCGCAATTTCATCCTTCATCTGGTGCATCTCCATGTTCTTTGCTTCCGATAACTGGGCCGGCGCCCATCCTAAAGTCGCCGAACGTCTGCTTGCTGCATCAAGCGGTTTTGCCTCCGCTTACGGCACGAGCGAGCTCGACCAGCGCGTCGAAGCCAAATTCGCTGATATTTTCGAGCGTGAGGTGGCCGTCTTTTTCGTTGCAACGGGTACAGCCGCCAATTCGCTGTCGCTCGCCAGCGTCCAGAAACCAGGCGGCATCAGTTTCTGTCATACCGAGGCGCATGTCGCCGAAGACGAATGCGGCGCGCCTGATTTCTTCAGCGGTGCACGTTTAGCGACCGTCGAGGGCGCTCTCGGCAAGATCGATCCCAAGGCGCTTGCCGCCAAGATCGCCCGCTTCCCGCAGGATGCAGTCCATCATGGCCGCGCCGCTGCGGTAACGATGACCCAGGCGACGGAAATCGGCACGGTCTATTCGCTGGATGAGATCGATGCCATCGCCGCCGTCACCAAGGCGAATGGCCTGCCGTTGCACATGGATGGCGCGCGTTTCGCCAACGCCCTGGTCACGCTCGACGCCACGCCGGCCGAGATGACATGGAAACGCGGCGTCGACATCCTCTCTTTCGGCGGCACCAAGAACGGCTGCTGGTGCGCTGAGGCGATCGTCTTCTTCGATCCGGAGAAGGCCAAGGAGATGCATTTCATCCGCAAGCGCGCCGCCCAGCTTTTCTCCAAATCGCGCTTTATCGCCGCCCAGTTCGACGGCTATTTCCAGGACGGCCTCTGGCTCGACCTTGCCCGCCATTCCAATACCATGGCCGATCGGCTGCGCGCCGGCCTGGAGAAGATCCGCGGCACCCGCCTCGCCTGGCCGACCGTCTCGAACGAGGTTTTCGCGATCATCCCGAAATCCTCCGCCAGGATAGCCGAGGACAAGGGCGCAAAGTTCTACGAATGGCCGATCCCGGAGTCGCAGCCGGATCTCGTCGGCAGCGATGAAACACTGATCCGCCTCGTGACCAGCTTCGCCACGACCGAGGCCGATGTGGCAAATTTCCTTGCCTGCCTGGCCTGAGCCCGCATGAAAAAGAGCGCCGGAGCCAACTTCGGGGCCGGACGGCGCTCACAAGGGGCAAGAGATCAATTTTGATTGCGACGGGCGATTATTGCAAAGTTCGATAGATCGTCGCGATCGGATACCGGTGCGTTATGTATAATCATCGTCATTGCCATGACGCAGGCGACAAGCCCGCAAATGAAGATGGCACCATATCATTCTTCCGCAATTCCCCCTATCGCCACCTGAGATAGCAGAAGAAGCTGACTTCCGCCTGAAAAAGAGCGCAGTAAAAAATGAGCCGGCGAAATAAATTTGGATCTCATCTGCATGATGGAAAACGACTTTCAACGATGGCTGATAGACAATTTCATCGTTAGCCTGATCGCGGCCCTCGGACCTTGGAGAGTATGTCGTCCGAGAGCGCATTAACCAGAAGTTGGTCCGCGCCCTTGCGCGGCACGAGGACGAATTCCACATCCTCGAGGATCGGCAGCCAGCCCGGCGCGATCTCCGTCAACCCTGCCGGCGCCATGCTTTTCGGCTGGACGAGAACGCCCATGCCGGCACGCGCCGCCGCAGTCAGGCCACTCAAGCTGCCGCAAGTGCAGACGATCCGCCATGGCATCTGCTGACGGCGCAGCGCTTCCAGAGCAACCGCGCGCGTAACGCTCGGAGTGGGAAAGGCGATCAGCGGCAGCGGTGCCGCAAGTTTGCGGATGCGATCCGGATCGCGTGCGAGCCAGATCAGCGGCTCGCGATAGACGAGCTTGCCTCTCGCATCGCCGAGCCGGCGTTTGGCGAGCACGAGATCGAGATCGCCATTGTCCTGCATTTCATAAAGCACGCCGCTAAGCGCGACCGTCAGCTCGAGATCGACCGATGGATGCGAGCGGACGAATTCCTCCAGGACGTCCGGGAGCTGGCTGGTGACGAAATCCTCTGAAACGCCGAGCCGAAGATTGCCGCGCAGGCTGTTGCCGGCAAAAAGCTGCCGCACCTCCCCTTCGATCGACAGCATCTGGCGCGCATGGCCGAGCAACGCCTCGCCATCCCCGGTCAGGACTACGCGATGCGTGTCGCGTGCCAAGAGCTTTCGCCCGAGTTCCGCTTCCAGCCGCTGTATATGCTGACTGACCGTTGATTGTCCCAGACCCAGCCGCTCCGCCGCCAGCGTGAAGCTGCCCATCTGCTCGACGGCGACGAAGCTGCGCAACTGCGTGAGATCAAGCATGGCTTATCCTGTATCGCGATAACTGTTATTCCTTGCATCGTGGATCACAATAGGTCTATCTGCAAGGAGTATCATCAAGACTTGCAAATGCGATTGGGGTAGGCACGATGCGCCGCTTTCTTCCAGACACCTTCACCATGCTGCTGGTGCTCACCGTTCTGACGGCATCCTTCTTTCCGGTGCAGGGGGCTGGCGCTCACTATTTCGGCATTGCCACCAACTTCGCCGTCGGCCTCCTGTTCTTCCTGCATGGCGCGCGGCTCTCGCGCGATGTCGTCATCGCCGGCATGCTGCACTGGCGTCTACATCTCGTCATCCTGCTGACGACTTTCGGCATCTTTCCGTTGCTGGTGCTGGCTATGGGCCATATCGTGCCGAACAGCATCCTGCCCGTGTCGCTCTATACGGGCCTGCTCTTCCTCAGCGTTCTGCCTTCGACTGTGCAATCGTCCATTGCCTTCACCTCCATCGCCGGCGGCAATGTGCCGGCGGCGATCTGCGCGGCGTCGGCCTCGAACATTTTCGGCATGTTCCTGACGCCTCTGCTGGTCGGCATCCTGTTTTCGGTTGGCGGCCAGGGCGGCGGCTTTTCCTGGGATGTTCTGTGGCAGATCATGCTGCAGCTGCTCGCTCCCTTCGTCGCCGGTCAATTGCTGCAGCCATGGATCGGCGACTGGATCCGCTCCAAGAAAAAGATCCTCATGCCGGTCGATCGCGGCTCGATCCTCATGGTCGTCTATTCGGCCTTCAGCGAGGCCGTTGTGGAGGGTCTGTGGCATACCTTCTCGGTGATCGATATCGCAACGGTGATTGTGGCCAACATGGTGCTGCTTGCGATGGTAATCTGCATCACCATGTTCGGCAGCCGTGCTCTCGGTTTCGGGAAAGCCGACGAGATCACCATCACCTTCTGCGGCTCGAAGAAGTCGCTGGCAAGCGGCGTGCCGATGGCCAATGTCATCTTCGCCGGCCAGAGTATCGGTGCCATCGTGCTGCCGCTCATGCTGTTCCATCAGATCCAGCTGATGGCATGTGCCGTGATTGCCCAGAAATACGCCGATGCCGCAAAGCGACGCGAGGCTGCGAAGGCCCAGGCGGGAACGAAAGCGGGCAAAGCGACAAACGCGGCCTGAGCCCTCCGACGCCACACAGAGCGAAAGCGGCGCCCCGATGGAGCGCCGCTTCTTTTAATCTTGGGAGGATCAGGAGCCTGACGGCTTATCCGTCAGCCCGGGCTTGACGGCCAGACCGCCAACCACTCTTAGTTGATGTGCGCCTCAATGGCCTTCGGGGTTTCCACCGGCTCTGCCGCGATGGAGATACGACGCGGCTTCATGGCTTCGGGAATGTTGCGCAGCAGATCGATGTGCAACAGACCGTTCTTCAGTGAAGCAGCCTGTACCTCGACATGGTCGGCAAGCTGGAAACGACGCTCGAAGGCACGCTTGGCGATGCCGCGATAAAGATATTCGCTCGTTTCAGCCGGCTCTTCGCTCTTTTCACCCTTGACCTGAAGCACATGGGCGTGTGCCTCGATGCTCAGTTCCTTTTCGTCGAAACCGGCAACGGCCATGGTGATGCGATAGGTGTTTTCACCCGTGCGCTCGATATTATAGGGCGGATAGGTCTGAGCCTGATCCGGCTGACCAAGGCTATCGAGCATGGTGAACAGACGGTCGAAACCGACGGTGGAACGGTAAAGGGGAGAGAAGTCTACGTGACGCATGGAAGTCCTCCTGTGAGCGACAATTGCGATTACAGTTCTTGTCCCATTGACCCCACTCCGGGCGGTCTCGGGACGGTTCCGCGAGCCCGTTTGGCACCCGCGAAAAAGAGATGGGGATCGCTTTTCTGCAGTTCAAGCCCCCTGCACTGTCACGTCCGTTCTGCAGAAAATCATTGCGTGAACCGCAGATGAACGGCTGGTTCGGGACCCGTTCAGGCTGGCGGGCCTATCGTCAAATCATCGGAACACCATCGTCCGATGACTGAAGTGTATCGTCCCTTCTTCTTCAGTCCTTGCTCGGCCGGCGAAGCGGATCTCTCTATCTCCGCAAGCCGGCCTTTTTCTTAGCCGGCACTATCGCAGCAACTTCAGAGAACCGGTGAGCGACTTCACCCATTTCGAAGGGCCGGCCAGCCCGAGACCGTCGATCGCCTCACCGGCAAGATCGCGATTTGGAAACGTCGCCTCGTACTCCCTGTAATCGTGCAGCGAGCGGGCGAAAGCGGGAAAAGGGATGATCGCGCGGTCGTCTTCTACCGGCAAGGTTTTCAGCAACAGAAATCGTATGGTTTCAGCATCCGCCTGCAGTATCGGAACGGGCATGTTCGAGCTGATGTCGATGGTACGCTCCTCTCTGTCGGTCAATTGCCTGGCTGCGAGCACGGGAAACTTCGCGCCCAACCCGATCGAGATGGCGCCGGCCGTGTTGGCGATCAGCCCAAGTGGCAGTGTCGGATTGATAACGATGGCAAGACGAATATCGGGAAGCATGGAGACCTGCTGCTGTTGACGAAAGAGAGCGCAGGATATCTCTCGCACCAGGGATAATCTTGCCTTTTATTGCCAGAAAATCGGCAAATATGGTAAGAGCTACCTCGATCGCGCAAAGATAAGGTCGGACATGCCTGATACGCTTGAACCCATCGATTTGAAGATTCTAGGCGCACTCCAAAAGGACGGACGCCTGACCAACCAGGCGCTTTCATCCGAAGTCGGGCTCTCGACCTCGCCATGCTGGCGGCGCGTGCGCCAGCTGGAGGAAACCGGCGTAATCCAGGGCTATACGGCCACCCTCGACAGACGCCAGATCGGCCTCGGCGTCCTCGCCTTCATCAGGGTCAAGATCGACAGCCACAGCGAGGCGGAAGCCGAGGAATTTTCCCGTGACGTGCTGAAGCTCAGCGAGGTCGTCGCCTGCTACAGCATCGCGGGAGACGCAGACTTTCTGCTGCAAGTCGTGGCCGCCGATCTCGACAGCTATGCCGATTTCGCCATGGCGGTCGTTCGCCGCCTGCCGCGCATCAAGGAGATGCAGACCACATTCGTGCTGAAGGAAATCAAGCCGTTCAAGGGCTTTCCGCTTGAAGTCGGCCAACGATAACGGTGCGGGGCATGGCGCATCACGCGCAGTATCGAGGAGATAGCGCGGCCCATGTAGCTCTTTACGTTTGGATCGAAGCCATCCTATTCTCGGGCAAGTGGCGGCCCACCCCGGGTATTGCCTCGGGGTATTGAATGTCGGCGCTCTCTTTCTCGAAGATTTCCTCATCGCTGAATGCACTTCTGGCAGCCATCGGTCTGCTGATAGTGGCGGTGCTTACGGCGCCCGACATAGCCGGACAGACAAGGTTCATCCTGGAAGTCCTGCTTGCCGGCGTCTGGGCTGTCTATGTTCTGCAATTGATCGAGACGCTGATCATACATCGCGCAAAAGACGTTCGAGGCAGGGCACCGGAAATCGCTGTCGACGTGCTGGCCGTTCTGGTCCCTCTGGCCGCATTCCTTCTCATCCGCGGGCGCGACCAAAGCCTCTATTGCGCCATCTGGCTTTTGAAGCCGCTGCGGGGTTCGATCTTCTTCCGGCTGCTGGGCAGGGTCCTGACCAAGGAAGCACGCAACCTGATCGGCGTCACCTCGATCTTTGGTATCGTTCTGTTCGCCGCAGCGCTTGCCGCTTACATCATCGAACGCGACGTCCAGCCCGACAAGTTCGGCAGCATTCCCCTCGCAATGTGGTGGGCTGTGACGACGCTGTCGACGACAGGCTATGGCGACGAGATTCCGCAAAGTTTCGCCGGCCGCATTCTTGCCGGACTGGTCATGATGTGCGGGATCGGCATCTTTGCCTTATGGGCCGGCATTCTCGCCACCGGCTTCTACGAGGAGGTTCGCCGTCAGGACTTCGTGCGCAACTGGCAGTTGGTGGCGGGAGTGCCGTTGTTTCAGAAGCTCGGTTCGGGCGCCCTCATCGAGATCGTACGGGCGCTGAGACCTCGTGTGGTGCCGGCCGGCGGCATCATCTGCCGCAAGGGCGAGGCCGGCGACCAGATGTATTTCATTGTCGAGGGCCGCGTCAGCGTCGCCACGCCAAACCCGGTGGAACTGGGCTCCGGCAGTTTCTTCGGGGAGATGGCGCTGATCACCGGCGAGCCTCGCTCTGCGACCGTCAGCGCCGCGACCGAGGTCTCGCTGCTGTCGCTCTACTCGTCGGATTTCCAGATGCTGTCGAGCAGCAGTCCGGAGATCGCCGAGATTATCCGCAAGACCGCGCTGGAACGACGCGGCATGGCGTCGAAGACTTGACGGAAAAGGGCATCGCAATCAAGGTCATGCGGCAGGCGCTTTCGAGGGTGCCACCTGAAAAATTGCAGGGTACCGATCGCCCGCTTTTTAATGATCTTTCCAGCGACCAGCCCGCAATGCATTGACGGCGCTATGAACGATGTGTCAGCCTGATCGGTATTGGGCGTCGTCTCGCCCTTTGACAGCGCTTGTCACTTTCGTTCGGCATGGCTTGATGCACCCCCGATTACTCAAAACATTCCTAGCGGTCGCGCGGAACCGGAACTTCACCCGCGCAGCCGAAGAGGTCCATCTCGCGCAATCGAGCGTGAGCGATCAGATCCAGTCGCTCGAAGCCGAATTGGGCGCTGCGCTTTTTATCCGGTCGAGATCGGGCCTGGGGCTAACGGCGGCCGGCGAGGCATTGAGACCCTATGCCGAAGAAATATTGGCAATCGCCAGCGAGGCGCGCACGGCCGTTGAAGCAGTCTCGGCAGCTGAGGCTGGCACGGTGGCGATCGGCGCGCTCGAGGCCATTGCTTCCATGAAACTTCCGCTATTGTTGCCTGCCTTTCAGCGTGGTCATCCCGATATCGATCTGCGGGTGAAGATTGCAGGCAGTGGCGATCTGTTGCGTAAGCTCGAAACCGGTGAGATCGATGTCGCCTTCTGCTTTGACCGGGGCGAAGTCGATGAACACCTTGCACAACGCGTGATATCGACGGAGCCGCTGATCCTCATAACCCCTCCCGCACAGAAGACATCAGCGAAGACAAGCGATCTGGCAGCACTTGCTTCGATGACCTTCGTGGCAACCGAAACCGGCTGCATCTATCGGCACTTGTTCGACAAGGCATTCGAGACGGCAGGGACCGCCGCACCGAAGCTCGCTGCCGAAGTCGGTAGCATCGGCACCATTGCTCGGCTCGTGGCAGCCGGTACGGGCTCGAGCTTCGTTCCGCGGTTTGCCGTCGCGGACGCTCTTCACCGTGGAGAAATCGACGAAATGCCCTGGCCGGGGCCAATGCGGACAGCCTCGCTTGTGATGATTTGGCGGCGTAGGCGTGTCCAGCCGCCAGCTTTGAAGCTGTTCCTGGCATTCGCGAGCGCCGGCTTTGCGTCCGCTAAATCAACCGATGTCCGCCCTCGACATGCAGTATCGTCCCCGTTGTAAAGGCGTTGCCCATCAGGAAGCCGATAGCATCGGCGATGTCTTCCGGCTGTCCCACTCGTCCGAGCAACAGCCTTTTTGCCATGGCGCCTAATGTTTCGTCTTTCCGCTCTCCGGCAACAAGCGTCCAGATGGGCGTATCGACCCAGCCCGGTGAAACGGCGTTCACGCGAATAGGCGCCAACTCGACTGCGAGTGCGCGAACCAATCCCTCCAGACCAGCATTGACGGCGGCAACCACCGACCCTCGTGCGGCCGGACGATAGGCGGCAATGCCTGATGTGAACGTAATAGAGCCTGTGGCAGAGAGTAAGGGCGATCCATATTTCGCAAGCAGCAGCGGGCCGAAGAATTTACTTTCCACGACCCTCTGCGCAGCCGTAAGATCCAGCGAAGGCAGCAACTCATAAGCACCTTCGATATCGGCGGCGGTGCTTACGATATGGTCGAGCCGGCCGATGCGCTCAAACAGATCGGCGACTTGGCTTTCTTGCGTGATATCGACTGTCTCGATGGAAACCGATGGGCTTTGGAGTTCCGCGCAAGCGCGTTTCAGCTTATCCGCGTTCCGTCCAGCGATGATGACCTCGGCCCCGGCGGCGAGCGCGCGTTTCGCCAGCGCCAGCCCCATTCCGGAGCTGCCGCCGACAATAAGAATCCTCGAATTCGCAATTGCAGTGATTGCCATGTCTTTCATTCCAGCAGGTGATGACCACGGCCGAACATTCGCAAAGCTGCGCAAGAAGGTGAAACGGAGAAAAACGATGGCATCATCGGAACCCCCGATGGAGGATTATCGTCTTTAGAGCGTTTCAAGTTTTGACGGAAGCGTAGCCTGCGTTTGAGAAGTAGTTGGCGCATTCGTCTGGCTTTATGGTGTCGGCGAGATAGCCGAGATGGCGCCAGGTTTCCTCGATGGTTCGCTTTTGAGCCTGGCGCATCCAGTGCTTGATCTTGGCGAAGGCCTGCTCGATCGGATTGAGGTCGGGGGAATATTTCGGCAGGAACCATAGTCTGGCGCCGGCGGCCCTGATGGCATCGCGAATGGCCTTGGCCTTGTGCGAGCCGAGATTGTCGAGGATGACGATATCGCCGGGCTTGAGGGTCGGGATCAACTGCTGGCGGACATAGGCGCCGAGGAAAGTCAAGGTGCGCCAGCGGCCATGCGGAGCAAAGCCGCCCAGCCTCTTGCCCCTCGGCCCCCAGCCACGTAATGGCGCCATGTTGGTGCGGATCCAAGTCTCATCGATAAAGACGAGCCGCTTCGGATCGAAGCGATCTTGCCAGGCCTTCCAGCGGGCTCTGCGCCGAGCAATGTCGGCGCGGCCCTGCTCAAGGGCGAACAGCGTTTTTTTTAAAGCTCAGGCCTTCGCGACGCATGAACTGCCAGATGGCATTGTGGGAGACGGCCACGCCCCGGGCGGCCAACTCATCCTTCAGCCGATGCAGTGTCAGATGGGATGTCTGCCCGATCTGCTCGACGATGAAGGCGCGGTGCGGCTCCAGCACCCGCCGGCGATGGCCACCCATCTTGCCGGGCGACACGCTGCCGGTGGCCCGATAGCGCTGCGACCACTTCACCACCGATGAGACGGCAATATCAAACCGCTCCGCCACCACCCGGCAGCGCTGTCCACTCACAACCGCAGCAACGACTCGCTCACGAAGATCATTCGAATAGGTCGCGTCATAGATGCTGGCCTCCACTCCAGCATCCATCATGAATCACAATTCTGCTGATTTGGGAATCTGGAGGGTTATTTGAGGTCGCATGGGCGGTGCGGCGAGTTCGAGCGATCTCATGTAAGCCGGATTGAACTAAGCCGCGGGTTGTTTTGCGCGGTTATGGGGAATTGAGAGCCAACCCGCCG
>JBCNPI010000222.1:0-10394 GCA_039593415.1 Rhizobium sp.
CCTAAATTGGTCATGCAGAATTATTTCCTGTTTTGGAATAAGTGCTTATCATTTGCTCCAAACTTGGGAAAGCGCTAAGCCTGTAATGCGCTAAAAGGGCGGTATCCGTAAAGGGATGCAGGAGGAGGACGGCATGGCCGAGGCCATTTCATTTCTGGAGCCGCGTGCGGATGTTCTGGCGCGCCGCGGCGCTATCGTTGCCGATCTCTCGGATCTCCTGGCACCGGAATGTCTGATCCACGAGCAGCGCGAACTCGTGCCCTTCGAAACCGATGCATTCGTGTCCTACCGCCGCCTGCCGCTTGCCGTTGCGCTGCCGCGCTCGACCGCGGAAGTCGCGGCCGTCATGAAATATTGCCATCGCTACGGCATCCCCGTCGTGCCGCGCGGCGCCGGCACTTCGCTGTCGGGCGGCGCCATCCCGCAGGAAGATGCCGTCGTCCTTGGCCTGTCCAAGATGAATCGAATCCTCGATATCGATTATGCCAACCGCACCGCAACCGTTCAGGCAGGGGTGACGAACCTGCACGTTTCCGAAAGCGTCTCGGCCGATGGTTTCTTCTATGCGCCCGATCCGAGCTCGCAGCTTGCCTGCACCATCGGCGGCAATATCGGCATGAATTCCGGCGGCGCGCACTGTCTCAAATACGGCGTCACGACCAACAATCTGCTGGGCGTCAAGCTGGTGCTGACCGACGGCACCGTCATCGATCTCGGCGGCAAGGCGCTCGATGCGCCGGGCTATGATCTTCTCGGCCTCGTCTGCGGCTCGGAAGGCCAGCTCGGCATCGTCACCGAGGCGACGGTGCGACTGCTCGCCAAGCCCGAGGGCGCCCGGCCGGTGCTCTTCGGTTTCGACAGTTCCGAAGAGGCAGGCGCCTGTGTTGCCGATGTCATCGCGGCCGGCATCGTGCCCGTGGCGATCGAATTCATGGACAAGCCTGCGATCGAGATATGCGAAGCCTTTGCCAAGGCCGGCTATCCGCTTGATGTCGAAACTCTGCTGATCGTCGAGGTCGAAGGCTCCGAGGCGGAAATGGATGATATGCTAGCCAGCATCGTCACAATCGCCCGCACTCACAGGGTAAAGACCGTGCGCGAATGCCAGTCGGCAACGGAAGCGGCCCTGATCTGGAAGGGCCGGAAATCTGCCTTCGGCGCCACCGGCCGCATCGCCGATTATATCTGCATGGACGGCACCGTACCGCTCAGCCAGCTCTCCTATGTACTCAAGAAGACGAGCGAGATCGTCGATGGTTACGGGCTGCGCGTCGCCAATGTCTTTCACGCCGGCGATGGCAATATGCATCCGTTGATTCTCTTCAATGCCAACGACCCCGAAGACGCCGCCAAGGCCGAGGCGGCCGGCAACGATATCCTGCGGCTCTGTGTCGATGCCGGCGGCTGCCTCACCGGCGAGCATGGCGTCGGCATCGAGAAGCGCGACCTGATGCGGCACCAATATGCGGATGTCGATCTCGCTCAGATGATGTCGGTACGATCAGCCTTCGATCCCGGCTGGATCCTCAATCCATCCAAGGTCTTCCCGCTCGACGGACGCAACGCCGCATGATTGAATTTCATCCGGGGACTGAGGAGGAAGCGGCCTCCATCATCAGTGATCATACGGCACGCGGCGCAGCTCTTGCGATCGTCGGCGGCAACACGCGATCCGGCTTCGGCAATGTTGTCGTATCGGACGCGGTTCTGTCGTCGAGGCGACTTGCCGGCATCGTCGCTTATAATCCGGGCGAGATGGTGATGACCGCTCGCGCGGGCACGCCGGTTGCCGAGATCGAAGCGGCCCTTGCCGAGAGCGGCCAGATGATGGCCTTCGAGCCGATGGACCACCGGCCATTGATGGTGACGGAGGGAGAGCCGACGATCGGCGGAGTTTTCGCGGCCAATGTCTCCGGCCCGCGCCGTTTCGTCAGCGGTGCGGCGCGCGACAGCCTGCTCGGCGTCCGCTTCGTCAATGGCAGGGGCGAGATCGTCAAGGCCGGCGGTCGGGTGATGAAGAATGTCACCGGCCTCGATCTGGTCAAGCTGATGGCCGGTTCGCACGGAACGCTCGGGCTGCTGACCGAGGTGACCTTCCGTGTGCCGCCGAAGCCGAAGACCGAGGAGACGATCGTCCTCTCCGGCCTCAACGATGCGGAAGCCGCCAATGCGATGGCTGCGGCCGTGGCCCTGCCGCTCGAAGTGTCGGGCGCCGCCCATCTGCCTCTGACCGTCGCCTGGTCCTTTCTCGACGGCAAGCTGCCGCAAGGGGAGGCAACGGTGCTGCGCATCGAGGGTCTTCCGGGCTCGGTCTCGGTCCGCGGGGAAAAGCTTGCCGCTGCCATGAGCCGGCTCGGGTCGGTGAAACGTCTCGATGAGGATGACAGCCGCAGGCTCTGGCGAGAGATCCGCAATGTGAAGCCCTATGCCGACGGCACCTCGCGTCCTATCTGGCGCGTCTCTATCGCTCCCAGCACGGGCCACCGGCTTGTCGCGGCCCTTCGCCTGGAGGAGGGCGTGGATGCCTATTATGATTGGCAGGGCGGGCTGGTCTGGATGCGCATGGAAGCCGAGCCGGAAGGTGAAATGCTGCGCCGTTATATTCATGCGCTTGGTGGCGGGCACGCCACCTTGATGCGCGCCACCCCAGCCCACCGCGCGGTGACGCAGGCCTTTCAGCCGCAACCCGAAGCGGTGGCGCTGCTGTCTGCGCGCGTGAAGGAAAAATTCGATCCGGCCGGAATTTTCAATCCGGGAAAGATGGCGTGATGCGGATAATGTCTTTAGGTGACCACCCCCTCACCCTAGCCCTCTCCCCCTGGGGGAGAGGGGATGATTCGATCCCGAGTCGTTCCTCCATGGCAAGTAGAGGAACGTGGCGCTGGTCTTCCCTTCTCCCCTTGGGGAGAAGGTGCCCGATAGGGCGGATGAAGGGGGCTCGACGCTGCACAACGGGCGCCTTTGTTCCGGCTGCAAAGAATCGGGGGCTCGGCTGATGCAAACCAATTTCACGCCCGAACAGCTTGCCGATCCGCATGTAGCCGAGTCCGAGGCGATCCTGCGCAAATGCGTGCATTGCGGCTTCTGCACCGCCACCTGTCCCACCTATGTGACGCTGGGCAATGAGCTCGACAGCCCGCGCGGCCGCATCTATCTTATCAAGGATATGCTGGAAAACGGCCGACCCGCCGATGCTGAAGTGGTGACGCATATCGATCGTTGCCTTTCTTGTCTTGCGTGCACCACGACCTGTCCCTCCGGCGTGGACTATATGCACCTGATCGACCATGCGCGTGTCCATGTCGAGAATACCTACAAGCGCCCGCTGATGGATCGGCTGACCCGCAATGTGCTGGCGGCCGTGCTGCCTTATCCCCGCCGGTTCCGGATGGCTCTGCAGCTCGCGAACCTCGGCCGTCCGTTCAAGGGGCTGTTGAGACGTGTTCCGGCACTGAAGCCGTTCGCGGCGATGCTCGATCTCGCGCCCCGCAGCGTTCCCGCGCAGTCACCTTTCGCCAGGCCGGGGCTGCACGCGCCGCAAGCCGAGCGACGCGGTCGGGTGGCGATCCTGACGGGTTGCGCTCAGCCCGTCCTCGATCCGGAAATCAATGCGGCGACCATCCGCCTTTTGACGCGCCTCGGCGTCGAGGTCGTCGTGCCGGAAGGGGAGGTCTGCTGCGGCTCGCTGGTCCACCATATGGGCCGAGAGGAACAGGCGCTTGCCGCTGCCCGCGCCAATGTCGATGTCTGGATAGACGAGATCGAGGCCGGCGGGCTCGACGCGATCATCATCACCGCGTCGGGCTGCGGCACGACGATCAAGGATTATGGGCATATGCTGCGCCTCGATCCGGCCTATGCCGAAAAGGCCGCAAGGGTTTCGGCGCTCGCCAGGGACATCACCGAATATCTCGCGGGCCTCGATCTGCCATCGCACATGCCGCGCGGCATCACGGTCGCCTATCATTCCGCCTGCTCCATGCAGCATGGACAGAAGATCACCCTAGCGCCGAAGCTCCTTCTGAAAGCTGCGGGCTTCACGGTGCGCGATCCGGCCGAGGGTCATCTCTGTTGCGGCTCCGCCGGCACCTACAACATCATGCAGCCGGAAATTTCGGCTGAGTTGAAGGCGCGCAAGGTCAGGAATATCGAGGCGACGAAGGCTGATGTCATCGCCACCGGCAATATCGGCTGCATCACGCAGATTGCGACGGGAACGGCTATTCCCATTTTGCATACGGTGGAACTGCTCGATTGGGCCTATGGCGGCGATATGCCGACGAAGCTGAAGGACCTGCAGCCGGCCGCTGCCTAGCACATCTCCTGGAAAAGTGCCGCCGATTGTTCTTACGGAATTGCGCGAAGAAACAAGAAGATAGAGCGTTTTCGCGATTCGAGGAAAAGCGGAAGGTCTCTAGTGCAGCTTGTCCGGCGTCGGCAGGCGGTGTGCCTGCCATTCGATCTCGAACCTGTCGGCAGCGATGCGCGTCATGCTGATGCGATCCTGGCCTTCCTCGAAGAAGATGCCGTCCACGAGGCCGGCGATACCGTCATAGAATGAGCCCTCGACAAGGCTGGTAAGCCGCCGCATCTCACGGCCCAATGCAGCATAGTCGGCAACCGACATGCAGTGTCGGCGGCCATCGGCAAACACGTCGATCAGCCGCGGAACGTCACCGCCGACATCGACCTCGTAATAGACGATGACTGGCTCCTCGCTTTCCGGATGGAGCCAGTCGCATCGATAATAGGAAAAGCTCATGCGCTCAAGCATAGCACACAATCCCCCGAGCCTGAACCGGTTTAGAGCGTGATGCCGAAAAGTGTAGGCGGCTTTCGGACGACATCACGCTCTACTTCCTTGATTCTAGAGCGGATTCAGATTTTAGGCCGATCCGGCCTGAAATCATCCGGCTCTAGGGAATTGATCGCGATTTTGGCGACATTGTTCTCAGAAGTTGAACGAGACGCCGAAGTTGAGAGCATGGGTGAAGACCCTTGTCTTCAAGGTGTCGCCGCTGTCGATCGAGACATTGTCCACGAAGTTGTAGTTGCCTTTGTACTCGACAAAGGTCGACCAGTGCTTGGCGAACTGATAGCTGACGCCGGCCTGTGCCTGCAGCGATGCTCCGCCGAACTGATAGTCGAAGGTCGTGCCGGAGGCGCGGCTAACTTCGACATGCGGCACGTTGATACCGGCGCCGAGGCCGACATAGGGCGTCCAGTTGCGGCTGGGGTCCTGGAAGCGGTAGAGCGCGTTCAGCGTCAGCATGTTGAGGCCGTCGGTGAACTCGAAATGCGACCAGCCGGGCGTATTGCCGAGATCGCCATAGACCTTCGCATGGCTGTAATCGAGCGATACGCCCCAGTTCGGCTTGTCGAGCTGATCGAGCCACCAGATGCCACGGAAACCGAAATAGGGCGGCATCTTGAAGGATTTGCCTGACCAGTTAGGGTCGAAGTCGGCGCCATCGGACGTGGTCACATTGCTGCCGGTTGCGCCCTGAAAGCCGCCATAGGCGGAAAACTGCATTTCAGCGGAGGCAGAGCCGGCAGCGAATACGGATGCTGAAATCGCAAGCGCGGCAAGGGCCGGCTGCTTGATGCGAAATGCACGATGCATGTGAAATCCCCGGATGGCAAAGAGCTGTTATGTAAACGCGCTTCGATGACACTTCTATTTCAGTCACTGGTGACAATGCTTCGCTTAGGCAGCGAAGCTGACGTAAATCTGAAGAAAAGCTGCACCATTATGGTGGTCTGCACCGATAAATTCGAAGCTGTCACCCGGGCGCAACAGTGCTTGGAGCATGATGCCGAACAGTGCGATCGGTTTCGGGCGATATCCGGCTCCAGGGTCTGGCTTCGAACGGAATGATGAGTCGCGGATAGGGCAGGCGTCCCGAGCCTGCGTGACCGGTGTCATGCCGTGGTTCGGGACGCCTGCCAATGCCGCAAGCACGTTGGGAAGATATGGGTCCGGTCAGCCGCCGAACAGGGTCCTCAGCACATCGACGCCGCGGTCCTGATAGCTGACTTCGCCCTGCTTGTTGCCGGGGCCGACGACGATGACCTTCGTGCCCACGGGGACGCGATCATAGAGATCGATCACGTCCTTGTTCATCATGCGGATGCAGCCGGAGGACATGTTGAGGCCGATGCTCCATGGCTGGTTGGTGCCGTGAATGCGGAAGGCGGTGTCGTTGCCATTGCGATAGAGATACATGGCGCGCGCGCCGAGCGGATTATCCTCGCCGCCTTCCTGATAGGCCGGCAGCTTATGGCCCTTCTTGGCTTCGCGAACGCGCATTTCCGGGGGCGGTGTCCAGCCCGGCCATTCCGCCTTGCGGCCGACCTTGACGACGCCGGACCAGCCGAAGCCGTCGCGGCCGACGCCGATGCCGTACCGTCTCGCGCGGTTGTCGCCTTCGACGAGGTAGAGATACTTGTTGTTGGTGTCGATGATGATGGTGCCCGGCTCTTCATTCGTCGCCAGCCTCACCATGCGCCGCTGGAACTGCGGCTTCACCTGACCCTGCGGTTCCATGGCGACGCGGACTACATCCGTGCGGGCGGTCGGTGCCGCAATGGGTGCGGAAGCGGTGAAGGCCGCTGCGGTCGATGCCGCAAGAAGATACGCCGCAACGACACCTGTCGTCACGATCGACAATGCTGCTTTCATAATGGCATTCCCCTCGTTGAATCCGACAGGAAACTACCGGAACCGGCGGGGGGATCAAGATCAAAATACCCAATAATGGTGTACGGTCAGGAAGAACTGCCCTCTTGTCTATCGCCGATCAGACTATAGTCCGAACTATAGCGAAGGGCCTTCCGGCTCGGCGAATACACCTCTTTCGATAATTGTATTCGCCGCGCAGGCCCAAAGGCTATTCGGTATCACATGACGGTGACGCGGGTGCCGACCTTTACACGGTTGTAGAGGTCGATGACATCCTCGTTGCGCAGACGGATGCAGCCGGAGGAGACGGCATTGCCGATGGTCCAGGGAGCGTTGGTGCCATGGATGCGGTAGAGGGTGGAGCCGAGATACATCGCGCGGGCGCCGAGCGGATTGCCCTCGCCGCCTTCCATGTGAGCCGGCAGGTAATGACCCTTGGCCGCTTCGCGTGAGATCATTTCGGCGGGCGGTGTCCAATCCGGCCATTCCTGCTTGCGGGTCACGGTATGGGCGCCGGCCCATTCGAAGCCGGGCTTGCCGACGCCGACGCCATAGCGCCGCGCCTTGCCGCCATCCATCACCAGATAGAGAAAGCGGTTGTTGGTGTCGATGACGATGCTGCCGGGCTTTTCTTTGGTCTGGTAGTCGACGATCTGCGGCAGGAATTGCGGATCGATCTGACCACGGATTGCCGGATATTGCGGACGGGCCATGGCGACTTGCTGCACGGCGGGACGCGCAAACAGGCCGCGCGGCTGCACGACCTGGCGCATTTGCGGATTGGCCTGCTGTTGCATTGCGGGGCTGGCCAGGCGGCGTGCCATCGGACGGGGATAGACCGCCGGCTGCACGTTGCCGCCGCCAAGCTGCATCACCCAGGGGGCGGTCAGATCGGGACTGACGATAACGGGCGGGCGCGATTGATAGCGATCATCTGCGAAGGCGGTGGAGGTAAGCAGGCTCAGAGCGCCGGCGGCACACAGAACGGCATGTTTCATCATCGGACAAACTCTCTACTCATGGGCCGAAGATGGGCGCGACAGCGCCCGGTCGAAACCATGGTGCCACTTGCGCGCGAGCGAATGGTAAACATCTATTCATCAAAATGCCGCGAAGCCGATAAAGCTTTGTCAGGGTTACCGCCTGGTTAGGAAGGATGGTTTGTAAATGGTAAATCATGAATCGGAATGCATGGTCGCCGAAATCGGCTTATGAATTTAAGCGTTTGATTGATCTCAATTTATCCGATAGTGGCTTACCGGTTTCCGGTGGCGCGCGCTGAAATAGGGGACGAATCGCAATATGGCCGAAACGGGCATCATCACCGGCGAGGACGGCAAGGACCGCTGCTTCTGGCACGGCAACCTGCCGGAATATCAGCGCTATCACGACGAGGAATGGGGCCGCCCGGTCGTCAACGATATCAGGCTGTTCGAAAAGATCTGCCTGGAAGGCTTTCAGTCCGGCCTGTCCTGGCTGACGATCCTGCGCAAGCGCGAGAATTTCCGGGCCGCTTTTGCCGGTTTCGATTTCGAGAAAGTCGCCAGGTTCAGCGAGGCCGATATCGAGCGCTGCCTCGCCGATGCCGGCATCATCCGCCATCGCGGCAAGATCGTCTCCACCATCAACAATGCTCGCCGCGCTATTGAGCTGCGCGGCGAATTCGGCTCGCTCGCCCGCTATTTCTGGGGGCATGAGCCGGGCGTGGAGGAGCGCCCGCAGGTCTTCGACCTGGCCCATCTTCGCGCCAACCCGACGACACCAGCTTCCGTGCGGATTTCGAAGGATTTGAAGAAGCGCGGCTGGACCTTTGTCGGCCCGACCACAGTTTATGCCTTCATGCAGGCCATGGGCCTCGTCAACGATCACATCGAGGGCTGCTATTGCCGGAAAGAGGTGGAGGCGATGCGCTGTGCATTGGTGCGGCCATGAGAGGCGCGCTTCTTGGCCTTTCCCTGGCGGTGCTCGCGCTCTTCGGCGGAGCTTCTGCCCAGGCCCAGAGCGATGCCCAACAGCAGCATCTGCCGCAGCTCGATCGCGGCGAGAAGATCGAGAAGCTCGGTTTTCCGGCCGTTCTGGAAAAGCTGACGGGCTGGACGAAGTTCGGTAAGGGCAAGGTCTATACGCTGCCGCTCAAGAAGGGGCAGCATGTGCGGATCACCTTCAGCTCCAAGAGCAAATACACCTTTATGGCGATCTTCGACCTGTCCTCGAGCGACGATGAATCCTTTTTCGGTACGGACGAGGATGGCGATACCGCCGACGTGACCCTCAACGAAGATACAACCTGGCTGATCAAACCCTATTATTCGCGCGTCACCCGCCGCCGTGGTCTGGGGGCACCCTACGAGATCCTCATCGATCCCAATCCGCCGGCCGCGCAGCCGGCGCCTGCCGATCAGCAGAAGGATGAGGGACCGATGCTTTTTCCGCCGCGCTCGAAGCAGGGGCAGTAGGATTTACGGCAATCCTTCGATCACTCCGGGCAATTCGCCGAGATGGCCGATCTTGCGGAAACGCGGGGCATCGGTGGGTTCCTCGACATGCTCGAACGACCAGGTCAGCGCGTGCGGCACGAAGACACCGTAGCTCCCGGCAGCAAGCGCCGGCACGATATCCGATTTCAGCGAGTTGCCGATCATCATGGCCCGTTCGGGTCCATCCCCCACCTTGGAAAAAATGCGGCGATAGGTAGAGGCATTCTTGTCCGAAACGATCTCGACCGCATCGAACAGGTCGCCGAGCCCGGATTGGGCAAGCTTGCGCTCCTGATCGAAGAGATCCCCCTTTGTGATCAGCACCAGCAGATATTTGCCCGACAGCGTTTCCAGCGTCTGGCGCACATGCGGCAGGGTTTCCACGGGATGGGCAAGCAGGTCGCGGCCGATATCGAGAATCTGCGCGATGACATTGGCCGGAACGTTTCCTTCCGTGATCTCGATGGCGGTTTCGATCATCGAGAGGGTAAAGCCCTTTATGCCGAAGCCGTAATGGCGGAGGTTGCGCTTTTCCGCCTCCAGCAGCCGCGCGGAAATGACATCGCTTGCGGCGTGATCGGCGAGAAGCTCGGTAAACTGCAGTTCCGTCAGCCGGTAGAACTGTTCGTTCTGCCAGAGAGTGTCGTCGGCATCGAAGCCGATCGTGGTTAAGGGGCGTTGCGTCATCGGTAAATCCGTTCTGCGCATGATATGAAGGCTGGAGTCTAATCCCCGCCCAGCCGGACGCAAGAGCCAGCCGGAAGCAAGAGCAAGTGCAGGTAACTGCATCGTGATCGGTCCGAGGTCTCGCGTTGAAATCGGTTTCCGGTGCATTATGTCCTTGTCGTCTCGATCGCTGCGGAGCCAGAGCCCGGCCTCGACGACTGTCTTATGACCTCCCAGGGCAGTGCCGACTGCGGTTGCCGTGCCGAGGCCAATTCATAGTGAAAAGATAGCGTTCACCGGCCGGAAGAGTCTTCCGGCTGACCACAAGGGAATTTCTCCTATGCGTTACAACCAGCTCGGCAATACCGGCCTGTTCGTCTCCGAACTCTGCCTGGGCACAATGACCTTCGGCGAAGCCAATCCCAACACTCCCTGGGGCTCGATCGCCGATGTCGACCAGGCGCTCGCCGACAAGATCGTCGAAGGCTCGCTCGCCGCCGGCGTCAATTTCATCGACACCGCCGACGTCTATTCCTTCGGCAATTCCGAAAAGCTGCTCGGGCAGGCCC
>JBCNPI010000223.1:0-10310 GCA_039593415.1 Rhizobium sp.
GATTGCCGACAGCGCCCTTGGTTGCCGTGTAAGGAGCAATCGAGGGGCGCGCCAGCGCCGTCTGCACGCTTGCGATATTGATGATCTTGCCGGCGCCACGCTTGATCATGTGCCGCGCAACCGCCTGGCCGACATTGAAGACGCTCGATATGTTCGTGCGCAAAAGCTGCTCGAAAGCATCGGCCGGAAAATCCTCGAGCGGCGAGCGAAACTGCATGCCGGCATTGTTGACGAGAATGTCAATCGCGCCGGTTTCGGCCTCGAACGCATCGACGGCCTGACGCGCAGCCGCATGATCTGTGGCGTCGAATGCCAGCATATGCATCTTGCCGCTGAAGCTTTCGGCTGCCTTGGCAAGCTTTTCGCGATCGCGGCCGTTCAGCACGATCTCTGCGCCAGCCGCAGCCAATCCGTTGGCGAGCGCAAGCCCGATGCCTTGGGAAGAACCCGTCACAAGGGCGCGCCGTCCTTTCAGATCAAAAAGACCGAGAGACATCATTTCCTCCGTTTTTATCTCGACAATGACTGCCTCTCTTGTTTATGTTATCGATAACATTCGATGTCAAGGGAGGACCTGAAAGATGAACAAGCCACCGATTCTGCAGATTGGCACCTACCCGCAATGGGATCAGGAACCGCTCGAGGCAGCATTTCATGTTCATCGCTATTTCGAGGCCGCCGACAAGGAAAAGCTGCTTGCCGAAGTCGGTCCGTCGATCAGGGCCATTGCGACGCGCGGCGAGCTTGGCGCCAACCGCGCCATGATTGAAGCCTGCCCGAAACTGGAGGTCATTTCGGTCTATGGTGTCGGCTTCGACGCCGTCGACCTGGAAGCCTGCCGCGAGCGCGGCATCCGTGTCACCAATACCCCCGATGTCCTGACGAATGACGTTGCGGATCTCGGGATTGCCATGATGCTATGCCTTTCACGCGGCATGATCGGCGCTGAAACCTGGGTGCGTGACGGCAGCTGGGCTAACAAGGGTCTCTATCCTCTCAAGCGCCGGGTCTGGGGACGGCGCGCAGGCGTGCTCGGTCTCGGCCGCATCGGCTTCGAAGTCGCCAAGCGCCTGAAGGGATTCGACATGCAGATCGCCTATTCCGACGTCGAGGCGAAGCCCTACGCATCCGACATGGCTTTCGTCGCCGATCCGGTCGAGCTGGCGAAACAATCGGATTTCCTGTTCGTGACGCTCGCCGCTTCGGCTGCCACACGGCATATTGTCGGCAGACAGGTGATCGAGGCGCTCGGGCTGGAAGGCATGCTGATCAATATATCGCGCGCCTCCAATATCGACGAAGAGGCACTGCTGGCAGCGCTGGAGACCGGTGCGCTCGGATCGGCAGCGCTCGACGTCTTCGAAGGCGAGCCGAAGCTCAATCCGCGCTTCCTTGCGCTCGACAACGTGCTTTTGCAGCCGCATCACGCATCCGGCACGCTCGAGACGCGCAAGGCCATGGGTCAACTCGTGCGCGACAATCTCGCTGCGCATTTCAGCGGAAAGGCGCTGCCGACACCCGTTCTTTGAGGAACAACCGAACTTGGGGGAAAAGCTGGCAAACCCTGGTGCTTTATCCCTTGTGTTCATTCACTGGAGAAAGACATGAAAGCCATTGTCGCTCACGCCGCCAAGGATGTGCGGATCGAGGACCGCCCGGATGAAGAACCGGGTGCGGGAGAAGTCAAGCTGAAGCTCGCGACCGGCGGCGTCTGCGGCAGCGATCTGCATTACTACCATCATGGCGGTTTCGGCAGCGTGCGGTTAAAGGAACCGATGATCCTCGGACACGAGGTCTCCGCCACCGTGATCGCCCTTGGCGAGGGCGTGCGGGACCTCGATATCGGCCAGCTCGTTGCTGTCTCCCCTTCCCGTCCATGCCGGAGCTGCCGCTACTGCCTGCAGGGCCTGCCCAATCAGTGCCTCAACATGCGCTTTTATGGCAGCGCCATGCCCTTCCCGCATATTCAGGGCGCATTCCGCGAGACACTGGTTGCCGATGCAATCCAGTGCGTTCCGGCAGACGGGCTGACGCCAGGCGAAGCGGCGATGGCAGAACCTCTGGCCGTCACCTTGCATGCCACACGACGCGCGGGCGAAATGCTCGGCAAGCGCGTGCTCGTGACCGGCTGCGGCCCGATCGGCGTCCTGTCGATCCTGGCCGCTCGCCGGGCGGGCGCGGTCGAAATCGTAGCGACCGATCTTTCGGACTTCACCTTGTCGCTCGCAAGGCAAGCGGGTGCGGACAGGATCATCAACACGAAGAATGAGCCGGAGGCGCTTGCTGCCTATTCAGCCGACAAGGGCACCTTCGACGTGCTCTACGAATGCTCGGGCGCTGCTGCTGCCCTTGCCGGCGGCATTGCGGCACTTCGCCCGCGCGGGATCATCGTCCAGCTTGGTATCGGCGGCGACATGAGCCTGCCGATGCTTTCGATCACCGCCAAGGAACTGGAACTGCGCGGCTCCTTCCGTTTTCACGAAGAGTTTGCCACAGGCGTCGATCTGATGCGCAAGGGCCTGATCGATGTGCGGCCGCTCATTACCCACACTGTACCGCTTGCAGATGCCATCAGCGCCTTCGAGATCGCATCCGATCGAAGCAAGGCCATGAAGGCGCAGATCGTCTTCGCATGAGCCTGCCGAATTTGCATGAAACCCGCCCGCAGCAAGGCAGGCGGATTTCAGGTGAGAAGGTATCTAGTCAATATCCGCGCCTATGGCCTTGAGAGCCGCCAGCGCCACCTCTTCATCCTGTTCACCGGAGCCTGATCCCACGCCGATCCCGCCGACAAGCATGCCGGCGACACGGATCGGCAAGCCGCCGCGCAGACCCGTCATTCCGCCGTGCGTTGCAACGGCCAGCGGCACCCTTGCATGCTCCGGCAGGGAATGGCTTGGCGCACCGATGGAAGCGGCCGTCTGCGCCTTTGCAGCTGCGCTTTTCAGCGACTGGAAGCGGGAGCCGCGCATGCGGAAAGAGCCAAGCGTTACCCCGGATTGATCGACAACGACGATGCATTGCGGCTGCCCCATCGCGGTCGCCGCCGAAATGGCAGCGGTCAACAAGGTCATTATACCTTCGTCGCTCAGGACACTCGACGTCAGAACGTGGCTCATGCACTATCCTCCCCATTGTGGACTCATCGATATATGTTATCGATAACAGATTGATCCGCGATCTAGCATTATGGGAGGTATTATCACAATGTCGTTCTTCGAGATCATGGACCCGGCCTTCGGGAGATTTGTCCTCGGCAATGCTCCCGTCAAACAGATCGCCACCGGGTTCGATTGGGTCGAAGGTCCTGTGTGGTTCGGAGATCTGAACTGCCTGCTTTTCTCCGATATCCCCAATAACCGCATCATGCGCTGGATCCCCGGCGTCGGCACGAGTGTTTTTCGCGAACCTTCGAATTTTTCGAACGGTCATACGCGCGACCGCCAGGGCCGCCTTGTCAGCTGCGAGCACGGCGGCAGGCGCGTCACGCGCACGGAACATGATGGATCGATCACCGTCATTGGAGATAGCTATCAGGGCAAACGCCTGAACTCCCCCAACGATGTGATCGTCGCCTCGGACGGCGCCATCTGGTTCAGCGACCCCCACTACGGCATCGCCACCGACTATGAGGGGCATAGGAGCGAACAGGAATTGCCCTGCAATGTCTATCGCGTCGATCCTTCCGGCACCATGCAGGCAGTCCTGACGGATTTCAATTGCCCGAACGGACTTGCCTTCAGCCCGGACGAGAAAAAGCTCTATGTCGCCGATACCGGCCGCATGCATGGCAGCGATCCCCAGCACATCCGCGTTTTCAATGTCGGCGAAAACTGGCGGCTATCCGGCGGCGAGGTGTTTCACGTGATTTCGCCCGGCTGCGCCGACGGCATGCGCCTCGACAGCGACGGCAATCTCTGGTCGTCCGCAGCCGACGGCGTGCACTGCATCGGACCCGATGGCCATCTCATGGGCAAGATCCTCGTGCCTGAGACTGTTTCCAACCTCTGCTTTGGCGGTCGGAGCAAGCATAGGCTTTTCATGACGGCGACAACAAGCGTCTATGCGGTCTCCTTGAACCGGAGAGGCGCGCTCTGACAACAAAACGGCAAAGCAGTGATGGCCGAAGCTTGAAAATGACGATAGCGGCACGGGCTTTAAAAAACCGAACGAACCTCCAGCAAGAGACACGCGACCGCCGGACACAGAAACGACGGCAATCGCCCACCAGGCAGCGATCACCGTCGTCGTAAGACACAGAAGATATCAGCGCAGATCGGCCTGCGGCATCGGGCGCGAGGCGACATGGGCCAGATTGGCGGACAAAGCCTGCTCTTGGGCCCGCTCCTGGCGGCGCGCCGCATCCTGCAACAGGTTTGCCATTCCGGTCACGGAAATGCGGTCCGCGCGCATGACCTGGCGGATCAGCGGATCTTTGAGAACTTCGGCGATCGTCAAATCCCTTTGGGTCATGGTTACCTCCTGTTCGTTGGAGCAGAAGATAAACCGCTTTATTAGCAGGGCGATGTCAGAACCCGGACAAAAACAAGGCAATTCGTTCGATTTTGTTACAAAATAATTGCAAAACCCATGACGGTACATATTCCAAAATTACAATAGGCCCCTAGTTCCCGGTTCAGGAGGTTGATCCCTGGAGGTCGGCCTAAATGGGAGGCCCGCTTGCTCCGCAAAGGCGCAACGTTTTGCAAGATACAGAGCATAATTTTGCAATTTTTGCGTTTATCATCGCGCGACGCAAGGGGATTGAGATTAACTACCAATGATTGGCCGCGCTATGTATGCCTCAGACCAGACCACAGAAGATGAGCGTCTCATCTACCATGCAGATCTTCTCAGCCAGCTTTCAAATCCCAAGCGCCTTGAGGTCTGCATCCATCTGTCCGGCCATGAGGAAGATGTGAACAGCCTCGCCAAGAAGCTTGGAATATCGCAATCGGCACTGAGCCAGCATCTGACCCGCCTGCATCATTCCGGCATCGTCAAAGTACGGCGCCAGGCGCAATTCAGATATTATACCTGCGACCATCCCGGCGTTCTGCAGATTCTGAAGACACTGGCCGAGCTCTTTGACGTTGAACCCAAGCCTAAAACGAGGAATATCACCGAGAGCGATAATCACGGCGGGAAATCGTAAGGCGGCAACAAGCTTTACTGCGCCGGTCAACCGTGCCCTCAAGATCACGGCTGCCGGCGCCCAAGTCGCAATCCTCAAACGCCGCGCTTGTTGCCCCAGAGGAGGACATGCAGCTGCGGCAGGACCCTCGCCTCGAACCATCTATCAGCGCTGACCTTGTCGACCAGCCAGCGCATGCGCTCGACAATTCCGTCGATATCCACGAGGGCGTCATCCGCCTCGGCGGGTGGCGGCGTATGATTGCCGGGCTGCAGATAGAGCGGCAAATGAGGATAGCGCGCCGCAGCCTCCTGCGCATAGGCGTAGTCGAGATCGTCGAATATGACGATCTTCAGCGCCATTTGCGCTTTATCGCCGGCCATGCGCAGACAGTCGTCGAAAGCCGTCCAGTCCGTCATCATACCGCTCGAAGGCGGCTTCGGGCTCAGCACCAGCACGTCAAGCTCGGCGAACCATTCCTTGGCAAGGCTCCCCTGCGTTTCCAGCGCAAAGCGATAGCCTTGCGCATGACCGCGCGCGATCAGCGGAGCGAGCGGCTGGATTGCGGGATTGCCGCCCGAAAGCGATATCGTGAGCGGCTTGCCGCCGGAGAGCCTTGTTACCTCCTGCCAGATCTCGTCGACCGACATTGGCTGCCATTGATCGCGATAGTCACTATCGACAGCGTGCAGCGTATCGCACCAGGAGCAGCGATAGTCGCAGCCGCCGGTGCGCACGAAAACCGTCGGAAGACCGATCAATATCCCCTCGCCCTGGATCGTCGGTCCGAAGATCTCGCTGACGCGAATGCGCGCTTCACTCATGGCCGGTACTCCGCCCACGTCTTGGGCGTCTCGCTGACCCGCACGGCCGATGTCTCCGGCAGCCGGGTCTTGCACCAGTCATAGAAGTGCTTGGCAAGGCACTCCGAGGTGACGCGATCGTGGCCGAGGACATCGTTGAGATGGCGGTGATCGAACGTGTCGTCGATATAGCGCTTCAGCGGCTGAAGCTCGTGATAGTCGCGCACGAAGCCGCTGTCATCGAGTTCGGCCGCTGAGAGTTCTACGACGACGATGTAATTGTGCCCATGCATACGCGCGCATTGGTGATCGTCGGGCAGATGCGCAAGCTGATGCGAGGCGGAGAAATGAAACTCCTTGGTGATGCGGAACATCACTTCACCTCCACGGCCGAAAAGCCTGATGTCGCAGCGACCCAGAAATCGCGATCCTCATAGTCGGTGGGATCGTCGACGCCGGCAAGATGAAAGGCTTCGCGCCGCTCGACGCAGGTGCCGCAGCGGCCGCAATGACGCTCCCCGCCCTTGTAGCAGGACCAGGTTTCGGAGAAAGGAACCTGGTGTCGGGCGCCGTCGGCGACGATATCGGCCTTCGAGACCGTCACATAGGGCGCATGGAGCGAAACGCTGGCATAGCCTTCAAGCGCGTGGTTCTGCATCTGCTGGAAGGCGTCGATGAAGCCGGGCCGGCAATCGGGATAGATGAAATGATCGCCGCCGTGAACGGCAACGGCAACCGCATCCGCCTTCTGCGCGGCCGCAAGCCCGAAGGCGATCGCCAGCATGATCGCATTGCGGTTGGGCACGACCGTCGCCTTCATGGTTTCCTCGGCATAGTGTCCATCAGGCACATCGACATCGTCGGTGAGCGCCGATCCGGTCAGATGCCTGCCAATGGCTGTTATGTCGATGATCTGATGCGGCACGCCCAGGCGCTTGGCGCAGGCGCTGGCGAATTCCACTTCCTTGCGATGCCGCTGGCCATAATCGAAGGAGACGAGGCCGATGAGCTGATGTTCGGCTGCGACCTTATGGGCGAGCGAAACGGAGTCCAATCCGCCGGAGCAGACGACGATAGTCTTCATAATTCAGGATCCCTTGTTTTGACCGGGTGGGCTGCGACCGGATTTCATGGCTCCCTAGCAGCAGAAACCGGTGGAAACAAGGCATCGTCTCCATCCATCAAATGTCCAACCAGAGCGTCCTTTGCAATTCTGGGCGCTCTGGCGCTTGTGTTTCTCAAGCCAGTGCGCCGTAATCGCCGCGCCGAAACGCTGGGCGCTCCTTAAGGCGCGCAAAATAGGCGGCAACCGCCGGCAGCTCGGGGCGTTCAATCGGTGTTCGGAGCCAGCGGTTGACCGAGAGGCCGATTACGATGTCGGCGACAGTGAATTCTTCACCCGCAACGAAAGGCATGCCCGACGAAAGCTGCCTTTCCAGAATTTCCATTTTGCTGTTCCAATCGCAGGTGCTTGCGGCAATCACGGCGGGTTGCGCATAGGCTGCATCCTTGCGCACCAAGCCAAGAAAGGCACCACGCCAGGCGCTGTTTAAATCGGTCGCCTGCCAGTCCATCCATTTTTCGACCAGAGCTCGCGGCCACGGGCTAAGAGGCAAAAGATCTTGCCGGCCATTTTGGCCGGCGAGATAGCGACAAATCGTGTTCGACTCCCACAGCACGCCGTCTTGGGTTTCGACAACCGGCACCTGCCCGTTCGGATTGAGCGCAAGAAATGCCGACTGGCTGGTTGAGGAAAATCCAAGACCCCAATCCTCGCGCACATATGCGATGCCTATCTCGTCACATGTCCATAGCACCTTGCGAACATTTATGGACGATATCTTGCCGAGAATGCGAAGAACACTCATAATCTACTCCGATGCACATGGATCATGAATAGCTCGACGTTCGCCCGCTTGCACATGCCAGAAATGTCATCGCAACAACAAACTTCATGGAAGGTCGTCGATAAGCGGCCGGCGGCGATCCTGAAGAGGACTGTCGCAACCCGTCCCGCTGTCGTCTGTCTTAACGATGTGTGGCTATTGTTTGCCGTGCCGAGACATGGACCGGGAGCTCGCCATGACGGGGTAAAATTAGGCTGCACTTTCTGGTTGCAGTCTGGCCGATAACGATGCTTCGCGTGATTGCCCGAGTGCTCCATCGCTCTGGCGGGTGTCCTCGCTGAAGATCTTGGGCGTCCCTGCCGATGCTGCACTGCCACATGAGGACCCGCGAGGAAGAAGATGCTAGTATGAGGGGCGACAGCTAGCGCCTGGCCTTTGCGCAAAGAAGATGTTCAGATTTCGTAAGGGATCCGAATATCCGGCATTTCGTGCGGAAAATCTTTCGTGTTGCGGGTGACCAGCAACATCGATTGAACATTTGCCGTTGCCCAGATAATAGCATCTGGAAGCTTGATGCGATGCAGCTGCCGCAGAGATACCGCTCGTTCGGCTATGGCGTGGTCGACGGCGATGAGTGCAAAGCTTGCCAGGAAAGCGCGTGTGCCGATGGCCACCTCTGGTTTGCAGCCGACGAGAACTTCCGTCCAGTTGATGATGCTAAAAGCCTTTTCTGGACATCTCGCCAGCTCATCTAGCGCTTGCGGTATGGCATTGAGATAATCGATCAAGACATTTGTGTCGAAGAGAGCTTTTACCATTCGCCGCGAATGTCTTCCTGATACGCCAAACCATCGATCTTTCGATCACCCCACAGCCGAATGCCTCTGCTTCACCATCGGCATTGTTCCTGGCCAGGAAATCATCAATCGCCTTGCGGATCAGTACCGCTCTCGACTTTTTTCCCGCTGTGCCAGCCGATCCAGCGCTTTGACTTGCGGCTCGCCGATATCCACTAAGGTTCTCATGGGAATGCTCCGGCATATATGATATCGGCAACATATATCATTGCCCGAAGTTATCTTCGATGGTTTGGTCTCTCCAGACCGATGTCAGCCATGGTATCGACCTTGCTCCCTAGCCCTGCCATTTGCCGAGACCAAGAATTCCGTTTCATTGTTGCTTGCGTAACGTGACAACGCAAAACCAAAGTCCTATCGGCAAGCTTGGCGAGGGCTCGTGCAAGTCCAAGATTGACGGCATCTTCTGGCGCTGCATACGCTTCAAGCCGCTTGCAAGATGCGCAAGACAGGATGGAGTTCTATCCGAAAGCAGTCCTGTTGGCCGAAGTTGCGGACGCCAGATCCGCGATTTTCAGCATGATGACGACACGCGAGCGTGAACTACACCCTGTCTCCGGACAATGCGGCCGCAACAAGAAGTCAATCGCATGATACTGAATAGTAAGCGCCCGACGGCACGTCCGGTGACTCAGTTGTGGAGCGGCCGATCGCTCAATCCCGGCAGCGCGGCCGCATCTTTTCAATGACAGCAATATGCTGGCAGGCGCCGACATATTGACTTAGATGAGGAAACCCTTAGCTGACACCGGCAAATTTCCCCGAGACAGTAAGATCCGGATAGTAGCCTGCCGGTTTGTCGCCAACCGTTTGCCCGCCGGTCAGGCTGCCCTGTATCTCCGGGCCGAAGAAAGAATAAGGAAAGGTGGGCTGCAAGGCGCTCACATCGTTAAGGCGCCGGCGCAACTCGGCGGGTATGACGAAGTCCAGAGCGCCAAGATTGTCCTTCAGCTGCTCCAGTTTCGTCGCGCCGATGATGATCGAGGCGATCCCGGGCTGCGTCATTGCCCAGTTGACCGCTATCTGCGCCATGCTGCGGCCGAGCTTTATCGCCACCTGTTCCAGTTCGGCGACAATAGCCCAATTGCGCTCGTTGAATTTCTGAAATCCGGGATTGTTCGTGCCACGCACGGTTTCGAGCCGGCCGGCAACCTGGCTTTCGCCGCTTGGGCGATACTTGCCGCTGAGCAACCCGCTTGCAAGCGGACTCCAGGCCATAACGCCGGCGCCGTAGCGCGTTCCGAACGGCACGAATTCATTCTCGATATTGCGCTCGGCCAGCGAATATTCTAGCTGCAGTGCCAAGATCGGCTCATAACCTCGATGCTCGGCCACGGCCTGGGCACGGCTGGCGTACCACGCAGGAACATCCGACAGGCCGACATGCCGCACCTTGCCGGAACGGACGAGGTCATCGAAAGTGCGCATGACCTCTTCAGGCGGCGTCAGGCGATCCCAGCAGTGCATGAGATAGAGATCGATGTAGTCCGTGTTGAGCCGCTTCAATGAACCTTCGACGGCCCGCAGGATATTCTTTCGGCCATTGCCGGCCGCGTTCGGCGTCTGTGCGGTGAGGTTCATGGTGAATTTGGTTGTAGTTGATCCCCAGGATCGAAGCCATCTTGCGGTCCTGCTGGGTCGCCCGGCACATGCGCCCGAGCTTGGTGTA
>JBCNPI010000224.1:0-10299 GCA_039593415.1 Rhizobium sp.
GGCCGGATGCGCTTGCCGTGATCCGCCCCATGGACCGCGTGCTGATCGTCGGCAACGGCTTGACCTCGGCGGACGTCATCGCCTCACTTGCGCTCAGGGGGCACGAGGGACCGATCACCGCAATATCCAGACGTGGCCTGCGCTCACGCGGGCATGCGGCGGTAAAGCAGGAACTGTTCGGCGATTTCGCCAGCGAGCCCTCAAAGACCGCACTCGATCTTCTGCGTCGCGTGCGAGCCGCCATCGGTGAGGCGGAGGCCGAGGGGCGCAGCTGGCATGCGGTCATCGATCAGGTGAGGGCACAGGGCCGGCATCTATGGCAGGCACTGTCGGTCGAAGAACGCCGCCGCCTTGTCAGGCATTTGAGGCCGTTCTGGGATGTTCATCGCTTTCGGGTGGCGCCGCAGGTGGAGGCGGTCAGCGAGCAGGCGCTTGTAAGCGGCCGCCTCGTGGTGCTGGCAGCCTCGGTCGCGGCCGCGGATGTCACCAATAGCGTCATCGATTGTACGCTGCGGCTTAGCCGTTCCGAACGGCCCATCGACAAGCAGTTCGATGCGGTCGTCGTTACCACCGGTCCGGGGCACCGCGGCATTCTTCAGTCGCAAGGCTGGATCGATGAGCTGTCGAAGGCCGGATTTCTGGCGCTGGATCCCGCGCGGCTCGGATTCGCCTGCGATACGCAATCGCGCGCACTCGCGGCTGACGGAACGGTGGTGCCGTCTCTGTTTATTTCCGGACCGCTTGCACGCGGAACTTTCGGCGAACTCATGGGATTGCCCGAAGTGGTCGAGCACGCCGTGCTCGTCGCCGAACAGCTTGCCGGCGCGATCAACGACTACAAGCCTGAGCAAAGGAAGGTCTATTCGGATAATAGCGCCGCCTGAATCCAAGAAAAACCGCAAATTCGTTGCTTAGGCGATACAATTGCCTAAATTTACTCATATAAACTATACAATTTGTGAGTTACTGTCTTGTTCGTATGGTGCGGTGGGGTTACTTCCACGCGCTATGCGGACGGGACCGGCCCGTTGAGTCCCTTTCGAGTGATGCCGGGTTTTCAACAATCGACTTTGCAGTAGAGCGGACGGCGATGCTTACGAAAAAAGGAAAATATGGGTTGAAGGCGCTGGTGGATCTCGCTCGCCTCGGCCCAGGCGAAACCGCGTTCATCAACGATATCGCGCTGCGCAACAATATTCCGAAAAAGTTTCTCGATACGATCCTGCTCGAATTGCGAAATGCCGGCGTCCTGCGCTCGAAGAAGGGGCCTGGCGGCGGTTATTCGCTTTCGCGTCCGGCATCGGAAATCCGTATCGGCCACGTCATTCGCACGCTGGATGGCCCGCTGGCGCCGATCCGCTGTGCGAGCCGTACGGCGTATGAGGCTTGCGACGACTGTTCCGATCCGGAGCGCTGTCAGGTGCGGCGCTCGATGACGGAGGTGCGTGACGCGATCGCCGAAATTCTTGATAACATGTCGCTCGAACAATTCGTTGCCGGCGGTGGCGACATCGACGTCCCGGAAAGGGAGGATTATCGCGCATCGAATATCGGCTGATTCTTTAGGTGTTCCGCCAAGGTCAGAGCAGTGAGTTCTTTGATGGCTTCAAGCCATTGAGATGATAGTTGCCGACTAAATTGTATTTCCGGCGCGCGGGGTCACGTAGCGTGAGGATGCGAGCGTTGCGCCAGTGGCGATCGAGATTGAGCCCGATCCGTGCCGATGTCGTACCGGCAAGATCAAACAGCGTATTGGCCGCTTCCATGGCGATATCGGCCGTGATCGTCTGGGCCGCCGCGACGGAGAGCGTGGCATCGACAACATGATCTTCGGTGAGATTGATCTGTGCGGCGTCGATCTTGCTGCCGGCCCGTTCGATGATTGCCGTTGCCGCTTCGATGCGAATGGCAATTTCTCCGATCCTCGTCACGACCAGCGGATCGTCCGCTGCCTTTCCGGAGTTGCCGCCGGCGGACAGGTCAGGCTGGGTCCGTACGAATTCCATGGTCGCCGCAAGCGCGGAGCGCGCAATGCCGAGATTGATGCCGGCATGGGTGAGCTGGCTCACGCAATCGATCACCGTGGGCCAGGCAAGCTTCTCTCCGTGTTGGAGCACCGCATCGGTATTCAGATAGACATCATGCAGAATTGCAGTGCCGTTTCCGGAGGTTCGTTGACCAAAGCCGTCCCAGTCATCGATGATCTGGATTCCCTCAACGTCTCTCGGTACGACGGCTGCCACGAGCCTCTTGCGTTCGTCCGGAGCGAATAGAGCAATCCAGTCCGAAAAGAGAATGCTGGCGGAAGGCGGACTGCGGCCGGAGAGGCGAAAGCCAAGCCCATCCGATCTTAGCTGAAGGGCATCCGGATCCGCGTTCGCGCCCAATTCGGAAAAAATGGCGCCGAAGCGGTCACCTATGATGGCCCGATCAAAGAGCGAAGCCTGCTGATCTTCGCCACCGCCGACCCTGATTGCTTCCAGTACATGAAAATGCGTCTGCAGTATTTGTGCGATCGAAGGGTCCGCTTCTGCCAGAACGGCAATGACTTCGGCGAGAACGCAGTTCGAAATATCGATGCCGCCGTGTTCCGACGGAACGGAAATCCCGAGCAGGCCGGATTGAGACAGGGCTTCCACCTCGTCATAGGGCAGGATGCGATTGATATCGCGGTCGCTTGCCTGCTGCGCGAAACGGGCTGCGAGCGAACGGCCGATATCCAGCGCTTCCTCTTCGCTTTCAATGCGATGCGCGGGCTGCCTGACGCGTTCGTGCAACTGCGAAACAGTCCCCATTCACCACTCCTCGGCCAGCGTTAGGTCAGTTATTCAAGCGCGGCAAATCGGCGAGATCTTAATTTCTATAGATCTGGTGTACAATGGATTTTCCCCGGCGCATTCGTGCGGCACCTTCAGCATAATAAGCGTCAGCTGCGGAAATTGTAAGCGCGCGGGATGCGAAGCGGAGCCCCATCTGCCGGCGTATTCTGCGCCACCGCATCGTCGATCCAATTCCTCCCGGGTAAGAAAGCGCTTGCTAGCGACGCATTTTCGCGCTTTCATATACGACTAAATAAGTAGACAATAGCAATAATCACGCTGCCTGACGACTTTTGAAGAAGTGATCATATGGCGGCCGATTGCAGGCATCTGACGTTGGATCAGAGTTGGACCTGCCTGTCGCGTTTTCATGATGGAGGCAATTCCGATTGAAGGAGCGCGCGGAGCGTTGAGAACCGAAGCGGCTTTTATGCGTTCCGTCTGCCGTGGTTCCCAGATTGCCGAGTCCCAGAGATCGGAGTTTGTGTTTCCAGTCCCGTAAAGTGAACAAGCCCCAGAAAGGCATGATCGACCACCTCTCGCCTCAGGAGTTGATATGACGGTTCAGGGATTCCTTTCCGCCAGGACGAATGCGGCGGCTCAGCCCTATGCAATGCTGCGCATCGCCGTGATCGGGCGCGGCTTTTCCGGAATGATGATGGCGATCGCCTTAATGAAGACGGTTCGGTTTCCCTTCCATCTTCAGCTTTTCGACCCAAATTCCAGTGTCAGCGGCGGTCAGGCGCTGGCCTCAGGGCACAGCAGCGAGATCCTCAACAGCCGCGTTCGCGATCTTTCCGTATCCGCCGGCGATCCCGACGATTTCAATCAATGGCTTTGCGGCAATGCGCCTTTCCGGAGTGCTGTTCCGGCGGCCATACCGGGCTTCCTGCAAATCTTCGTCCCTAAGAGCATTTTCAGCGACTATGTCTATCAGCGCTTTTCGGAAGCTTTTTCGTCCCGGCGCGATGTTGCGGTGCAGGTCAGCAGCGAGACGGTCTTCGGACTTCGACGCGTTCGCGGCGGCCGCTTCGTAGTGGAAAGCGACGGCGCCGCCAATGCACCGTTCGACATGGTGGTGCTGGCCACGGGCTATGGCATCGCCGATCACGAATCGCAGGCCAGCGATCTCGTTACCGTCCCGACGACCGTTCGAGCGCGCCGCCTTGTATCGCGACCGCACACGATCCTGCTCGGAAGCGGGCTGCGCGTTGTCGATCGGCTGCTGCAGATGCGCGAAAACGGCTATACGGGACAGATCACCATCGTTTCGCGGCGCGGTTTCCTGCCGCAGAGCCATACCCGCAACAACGCCGATCCCGTCTTTCCTGCCGCCGAGATGCCCGGCAAGCTCAGCGAGATCGTTCGCTTCGTCCGCAAGGCCTGCAGTGAGGCGGAGGCGAACGGCCAGAGCTGGCAGTCCGTCATGAACGGTCTGCGCAAGCATGCGAGCTCCCTGTGGCGATCTTTGCCGGCCGGCCAGAAGCAGCAGTTCAACCGCCATCTGCGGGCACTCTACGACAGTCACCGCAACCGGCTGCCCGAAGCGCTGCATGTTCGCCTCAATCAGGAGCTTGCCGAGGGCAACACCCTGCTGCGGCGCGGTCACTTTATCCGCCGGACGCCGACCGGGCTGGTTTTGAAGCCGGCTGGCCGGCATGACACCGAACAGCTCTATGCCGACGAGGTCATCGACTGTCGATGCCAGGCGCCTGATCTGAATGCACCGTTGATGCGCAGTCTCATCGATACCGGGCTTGCCGTTCCCGACGAGCTTGGCCTTGGCCTTGCCGTCGAGGCGACGGGAGGGCTCGAGGTCAATGGTCGTACGATGGAAGGGCTCTTCGCCATCGGTCCCCTGGGGCTCGGAAGCCTCCCCGATATCGACCTGGTACCGGAGATCGTGACGCAAGCCTATGCGGCCGCCGAATGTGTCGCTGAGCGTTTCCATCCACAGTGCAAGGCAGTGTGAGAACTCCGCAGCTCCGCCCCCTGCATACGATTGCCCAGCTGGCGCGATCATCAAGGTCATTCCACCTCCATCGCTTCGCAGTGACGGCGGCACGGGCAAAGATCGGTCCTGCATATTTCTTCAAGATGAGATCGGGCGATACACGGCCTCGGACGTAGTCCAAGACTGGATAATGGCGTGGAATGCCTTTGTGTCGCCTTTCTTTGTCTTACAAGGCGTAAGCATAAAGACTATGAATTCGCGATCACACTGTGAGACGACTCGGTTCTCCATTTTCACGGCGATTTCGGTCATCCACTGTCTGCGACTTTATGTGCGACGAGGAGCTTTGCTTGCGCCCGCTGAAATTTCGTCTTCTTCTACTGCCCCTTTTGCTGCTGGGATTGGGCGTCATTACAGCCGCAGTTCCGCTGGTGGGCGGGCGTGCTTTCGCGCAGAGCCAGCCACCGGCTCAATCGCCGCAGCAGGCTGAGCAACAACAGGCGCCGCTTGCCAACGGGCTATTGGACACTGCGGTGGCCGATCTTGCCAAAGCAAAGAAGGACTATGCATCGCTTCATGACAGCGCGAAGCAGCCCGCACTGGATGATGAGACCCTTGTGGCACTGTCCGGCCAGGTTGACGATCTCAACCGCGCGGCGGCGTCAATTTCAGCACGCCTGAAACCTCGCACTACCGAAATCGATGCGCGCCTGACCCAGCTCGGCGCCGCCCCCAAGGAGGGCCAGCCGCCGGAAGCTCCGATCGTCAAGCAGGAGCGCGACCGGCTCAACGCCGAGCGCTCGCAGATCAGCGCCATGATCCTCGATGCCGACAATCTAACCGCGGAGACCAACCGCATCTCCATGCAGCTCATGGAGATGCGCCGAAAGCTGTTCACCGAGACGCTGTTGAAGCGAACGGATATTTCCGCCACGACCTTCGGTGATGCGGCAGCTGCTCTCGTCGACGAGGGCGTCAAATTCAGCAGCGCCGTGACGAGCTGGATCGGTTTCGTGCTGAAGGCCAAGCTTGCCTCTCTCCTGGCTGCCGTTTGCCTGTCGATCGGCGCGGCGCTGCTCTTTCTTTCCGGCGGTTACCGCTTATTCCGCCGTTACTACGTGCAGGATGAGGCGATCGAGAACCCGCCCTATATCAGCCGGCTCTCCGTTGCTTTCTGGTCGACGTTGATCCGCACGCTGTCGCTGGCGGCGTTTCTCGTTACCTCCTTTTTCTTCCTCTCGAATTTCAACGTACTGCGACCGGATATCGCGCCGATATTGGCGGCGGTCTTCGGCTTCATCGGCCTTGTCTATTTCGTCGGTCGCTTGAGCAATGCCGTGTTCGCGCCGTTCCGGCCGCATTGGCGCCTGGTCAAACTGTCGAACAAGGGTGCTCATTCCTTGGCTTTGTGCCTGCAGGCCATGGCTGTAGTCAATGGGCTGGACTATGTCTTCGACCGCATCAGCGAATCCATGGGATCGCCCGTGGTCCTCACGGTAGCGAAGAGCTTTCTGGCGGCACTGCTGATCGGGCTTATCCTGATCGCGGCCTCCTTCGGTTCGCCAATGCTGGCAAGGAACGGCGACCCTGATGCGCCCGGCCGCCACTGGCCGCACGGCATGGCCATCATCCTTCGCGTCCTCGGCATATTGGTGATCTTCACCTCGTTCATCGGCTATGTCGGGCTTGCTCGCTTCATGGCAACGCAGATGATCGTGACGAGTGCCGTCATCGCCACCATGTATCTCGGCTTTCAACTCGGTAAGGCGGTGTCCAAGCAGGGCGTCTTTGCCGAAACGATCATCGGACGCTTTCTGGAAAATCGCCTGAAGCTTCGCGAAGTGGCGCTCGATCAGGGCGGCCTTATTGCCGGGCTTGCGACTTACGCTGTTGCGCTGCTGACGGGCATTCCGCTGATCCTGTTGTCCTGGGGCTTCCATGTTCAGGATCTGGAAGTTTTCGCCTACAGGCTATTCACCGAAATCAAGATCGGCAACATGTCGATCTCGTTGCTCGGCATCTTCGTCGGCATTCTGCTGTTTGCCGGCGGCTATCTGGTCACGCGCTGGTTCCAGCGCTGGCTCGACAGCAATGTCATGGCGCGCGGACAAGTGGATCTGGGCGTTCGCAATTCGGTGAGGACCGGCATCGGCTATCTCGGCATAGCACTGGCGGCGATCTTTGCCATTTCCGCTGCCGGCATCGATTTGTCCAGTCTGGCGCTGGTCGCCAGCGCGCTCTCGGTCGGTATCGGCTTCGGTCTGCAAAACATCGTGTCGAACTTCGTATCCGGTCTGATCCTGTTGGTGGAGCGGCCGTTCAAGGTTGGCGACTGGATCGTCTCCGGCACATCGGAGGGCATAGTCAAGCGCATCTCCGTGCGCGCGACCGAAATCGAGACCTTCCGCAAGCAGTCGATCATTGTGCCGAATTCCGAGCTCATCAACGCATCGGTCGGCAACTGGACGCATCGCAACAGGCTCGCCCGCTCCGAAATCCCCGTATCCGTTAGCTTTGACGCCGATCCGCGCAAGGTCATGGACATTTTGCTGGAATTGGTGCGAGCGATCCCGAAGGTTCTCAGAAATCCGGAGCCGCATGTGGAGTTCCTGCGTTTCGGTCCGTCGTCGCTCGATTTCGAGATGCGGTTCTATCTGTCGGATCTTTCTGACGGCATGGAGATCCGCAACAATCTGCGCATCGAAATCCTGAAGCGGTTTAAGGAGGAGGGGATTTCCATTCCCTATCCGCATCAGGAACTGCATATCGTTCGCGGTGGAAAAAGGGTTCGTCAGACCGATGGCATGTCCGGTGGATTGACGGACTCTGCCGATGGTCCCGAGGCTGCGGAAGACATAGCGGAAGGCTTCCCCCTGACGGCCGAAGAAAATGTGCCGGAAACAAAGAACGCCGGCCGCCGGCGTGGCAGGACCGCGGCAGAGTGATCCTGCTGCCGAAATACCCGTAACGCTTTGCGATGTGCAGGCGAGAGGGATGTCCGTTGCGTTCGAATACAGACCTTCTCAACTTGGTCCCGCCGACCGGCCGTAAGGATCGGTGTCACGCAGCGTGCCTGGAGCAGCGCGAGCTGAAAAAAGCGGGTGTCTTCATCTATGAGAAACCAGTCGGTTTAATAAATACGCAAAAGCTTTGTTCTAAAAGGAGCCATCGAGGGGAAAATTTTTAAAAATAGGTTTTCAGTATGCCATTTCTGGGTGTTTCGGGAATGCAATATTCCGGTGCGTCGCTTGCCGGGTCGCGCATTCTTCTCGTTGAAGATTCCAATCTCTTTACGTCGATGATCAGAGCCAGGCTGAAGGAGCTCCTGGATATCGATGTCGAGATTTGCCGCAATTTCGAGGAGCTGCAGCTTGCCTACGACAAGTCGCCGGAACCGATCAAGCTGGCTATTTCGAATATGAACCTGCCGGGAGCGGAAAAAGGCGAAGCCTTGGCCTATCTGCTCGATCTCAGCATTCCCACGATCGCCTTCACCGGTACCTTTCTGGAGGGCATGCGCGACGAACTGATCGCCAAGAACGTCGTGGACTATATCCTTAAGGACAATGTGTTCGCCGTCGATATGCTGGCGGAATCGATCTGCCGTTTCCTTACCAACCATCGTCATCACGTACTCATCGTCGATGACAGCGCAACGGCGCGCGCTTTGCTGTCCAGCCGGCTGAAGCGCTATAATTTCCGCGTCAGCGTCGCCGAGAACGGCGTCAAGGCACTCGAGATCCTGAAAGTGAGCCCGGAAATCGGTCTTATGGTCACGGATTACAACATGCCCGATATGGATGGGTTCGAGCTGACGCGACGCATCCGTTCCACTACCGGTTCGCATGAATTGCGCATCATCGGCGTTTCGTCATCCAACAACCGGCTGCTCTCGGCCCGCTTCCTCAAGGCCGGAGGCAACGATTTCATCCTGCGACCGTTTATTGACGAGGAATTCTACTGCCGCGTGAATCAAAACCTCGACACCCTGCTGCAGATCCGGGCGGCTCGACCGAGCGGTACGGTCATGTAGGTCCGGTAACGCCAGGCAAGGCAATCCAAAAAAGTGAGGGAAAATCATTTTTATGTAAATCTCTGCAATCAGCGGTTCCAATTTTTTCACGAATCCTGTTCAGGATACCGTGGACGGCGGTTTGGCAGACCTGCGATGGACTGAATATTCGTGTGCGCCTGAAGGCGCGGGAGGAATTGAAGGGAAATGGTACTGCATGCGGGATACCTCGGTTGCGGCACAGGCCGCCGCAATGACGGCCAGAAAATACTTCTGGTCGAGGATTCACGCATGTTTTCGGCTGTGTTGTCGCACCGGTTCGAGACCGAGCTGGGGCTCGCCGTTACGCATTGCTCCTCCCTGAAGATGCTGAACGAAGCGCTGGTCGAGGCAGACCGCGGTTTCACCATGGCGGTGATCGATCTCAATTTGCCGGATGCAGCCCATGGAGAAGCGCTCGACGTTGCCGTCGCCCACGATATTCCCACCATCGTCTTTACCGCATCTTTTGACATGGCGACGCGCAATCGCATCATGGAGCGCAGCGTTGTCGACTACGTACTCAAGGATAGCGAGTTTGCGCTCGACAATCTCGTCTCATCCGTCAGGCGCGCCATTGCCAATCGATCCACGCGCGTTCTGGTTGTGGATGATTTGCCGT
Organism: Rhizobium sp.; assembly: GCA_039593415.1. GTDB lineage: Bacteria > Pseudomonadota > Alphaproteobacteria > Rhizobiales > Rhizobiaceae > Rhizobium. The sequence continues at coordinate 9,447 of JBCNPI010000224.1, forward strand.
CAGCCCGAAAAATGTTGATGGATCTCCTGCACGCCCAGCAGTTCAAGGTCGCCGAAGCCGGCACCGGTGTCGAAGCATTGGCGATGCTCGAGGCATTCGACGATATCGAAGTCGTCGTTACCGATTACAATATGCCTGACATGAACGGTCATGAGCTGACCCGGCGTATACGCCATCGCTATGGTTCGGACCGGATGCGGATCATCGGCATTTCGTCCTCGAACGACCGTTTGCTGTCTGCGACCTTCCTGAAGGCAGGGGCAAGCGACTTCATCTATCGCCCCTTCGTTCCGGAGGAGCTGCAGTGCCGCATCGCGCTGAACGTTGAAACGCTTACTCAATTGAAGCAACTGCGCGCGGCGGCGGCAAGCGACTACCTCACGGGTCTTTATAACCGGCGCTATTTCTATGATCACGGCCCTCGGCTGGTGAACGAATGCCTGCGCCGGCAGCGACCGAGTTCCGTCGCCATTCTCGACATCGATCATTTCAAGAACCTCAACGACACCTACGGCCACGAAATCGGCGACCAGGTCCTGAAGGCCGTTGCCGGACGGCTTCATTCGCTGTTTGAGGGTACCGAGAACCTGCTTTCACGGCTTGGCGGCGAGGAATTTGCCATTCTTTTCACGGAAATGAATTCCCGTGCGGCGACTGCGCTTTGCGATGAGGTGCGCCTCAGCCTTGCCGACCTGAAGGTTCATGCCGACGATGAAGAACTGTCGGTGACCGTTTCGATCGGCGTGGCGGAGATCGCCGGATATGAATCCTTCGACAACTATCTCAACGCTGCCGACCAGTTTCTTTACATGGCCAAGCATAATGGCCGAAACCAGGTTTATTCCGACTTCAG
>JBCNPI010000225.1:0-10295 GCA_039593415.1 Rhizobium sp.
GAAAACCGTAACCCGGGTGAACGGCCTCGGCGCCTGTCTGTTTGCAGGCGGCGATGATCTTGTCGGCGACGAGATAGCTTTCGGCGGCGGGGGCGGGGCCGATATGGACGGCTTCATCGGCCATTTCCACATGCAGAGCATCCCGGTCGGCATCGGAATAGACCGCGACCGTGAGGATGCCCATCCGGCGCGCGGTCTTGATCACGCGGCAAGCGATCTCGCCGCGGTTGGCGATCAGGATTTTCTTGAACATGCGATCTCCGCCCAAATACTCTATTCAGTCAGTGTTTTAGCCATAAATTGCATCAACGGTCCATGCGCAAGATTTTGCGCTCACGCCGTTTTCTCGAATCGCGACTGCACGCGTTCCCGCCAGATGATGAAGAGGCCGGAGCCGACGATGATCGCGATGCCGATCCATTTGGAAAGATTGGGAAAATCGCCAAAGACCGCGTAGCCGAGAACGGTAGCGGAAATGATCTCGAAATATTGGAACGGAGCAAGCAGTGAGAGCGGCGCCAGCCGGAAAGCCCTGACGACAAGCATATGCGCGTAGCCTGAAATCGAGCCCAGGATCAGCAGAAGCACGAGACCGAGCGCGGATGCGGGCAGGGAAGGTTCGAAATCGCCGATGCCGGCGGATGAGCCTGCGAAGAGAGCGAGCGCCATGAACAAAGTGCCGCCGGCACCTGCCATGATCTGCATCGTCAGCGGCGAATCCGCCTCGCCGACGGCGCGGTTCATGAAGAGATAGAGCGCATAGAGAAAAGCGCAGGCGACAGGCAGCAATGCCTTCAACCCGAAGATCGCAAAACTGGGCTGGATGACGATCAGGGCGCCGCCGAACCCGACGACGATCGCAAGCCAGCGCCTCCAGCCAACCTTGTCGCCGAGAAACAGGGCCGAAAGTGCCGTCAGCATAAATGGTTCGACGAAATAGATCGCAAAGACGTCGGCCAGCGGCATGTATTTGACTGCCGCGAAGAAGAGCAGGCTGGCAGCGCCATGCAGCGCGCCGCGCAGCAGGTTCACCCAGGGACGCCTTGCCGAGAATGCCGATCTTCCGGCTGATGTCACCAGCAGCGGCAGCATGCAGACGATTTGAAAGAAGAAGCGATAGAAGGTCACCTGGCCCGGCGACATGCCTTCGAAGCTCGCCATGTATTTGGCGATGGCGTCCATCGTCGGCAGCAGGATCATGGCGCTTGCCATAATGGTCATGCCTCTGAGCGGATTCTGTTGTGCGGGAACAATGGAAGAGACGGACATGCACGAACATCAAACACAGGAAAGGCATGCAATCAAGGCGCGATCGGAGCGATAGGCGGGCGCGAAGGCGGCCATCCAAAAATGTCACACTTTTCCAATTGGGACAGATCGCGAGGGGGGGATGACGCCCTTAGACCTATCTCGCGCTTTGCAAACGGCTAAAACATGAATGCGCCGCACAAAATCGCCGGCGCGACCAAGAAAGGGATCGCACCGATGTTCAAGCCAGAACAAGAGACGACCGTTTTTTCGGATGAAGGTGGCGACACGCTTGGCGGGCGCTTGTCCATGGCCCGCGATGCCGCCGGAATCAGCCTCGAAACGCTGGCCAGCCAGCTTGGCGTCAGCGAGGAGACGATGCTGGCGTGGGAATCCGACCGCGCCGAACCCACCTCATCCGCTCTCGTCAAAATGTCCGCTCTTTTCGATGTTTCTCCGGCGTGGCTCATGACCGGGGCGGGGGACGGACCGGGAGAGGATAGCGACCAGCGCGCGCTGGAAGCGGTCAGAAATGAACTTTCGCGGCTGCGGACGGCCTATCAGGAGATCGGCCGGCTGATCGAGACGACGACTCGACAACTGGAGCGGCTCGATCATCAGATCCGACTGCGAAATCTCAGCAAGGACGTCGCGCATTGAACCATGCAGAATTCGCGATGGCGGCGTCAGGTTTGCAAGCGAGGATATGAAAAAGAAAAAGCCCGCGGAAGCGGGCTTTTCTGTGCCATTTGGTGCGGTCGAGAAGACTCGAACTTCCACGGGTTGCCCCACAGCGACCTCAACGCTGCGCGTCTACCAATTCCGCCACGACCGCATCGTGGTAGGCCGGATTGCTCCGGCGCGGCTGCATGTAGCAAAAGCATTCGGGGGGCACAAGAGCGATATGTCAGTTTTTTTAAATTCCTTCACAGCTCCTCCGATTGCGCCCATCAGAATGCGGTTGAAACGCCTTAGATGTTTGAATTCTCGCCCGAATAGCGCCATATGTGGACAACCGTCGGCACGCAGGATTTCCACAAGCGCGGCCTGCGGTGCGCAAAGGACTGCTGTATGCTTCGCACCGAACTGTCTCACCAAATGTTTCCCGTTCAAGGTACGCCGCCGGTTCGCTGGCGGATCAGCGATGGTCTTGTGCCCTATGAGGAGGCTGTTGCCACAATGGAGGCGGAAGTGGCCGCGATTGCCGAGGGTCGGGCGCCGGAGCTCGTCTGGCTGGTCGAACATCCGCCACTTTATACCGCAGGCACCAGCGCCAATGCCGCCGATCTCATCGAGCCGGGGCGATTCCCGGTCTTCGCGACGGGGCGTGGCGGCGAATATACATATCACGGGCCGGGCCAGCGTGTTGCATACGTCATGTTGAACCTGAAGTGTCGGCGGCAGGATATTCGCGCCTTCGTCGGCGCGCTTGAAGAAGTCATCATCCGTACGCTCGAATCGATGAATGTCCGCGGCGAACGGCGTGAGGATAGGGTCGGCGTCTGGGTGAGGCGCCCGGAAAAGCCGATTCTGCCCGACGGCACCATGGCGGAGGACAAGATTGCGGCGCTCGGCATCCGCGTGCGCAAATGGGTGACGTTTCACGGCCTATCGCTGAACGTTGATCCTGATCTCGGGCATTTCACCGGTATCATTCCCTGCGGAATCTCGGCCTATGGCGTCACCAGCCTTGTCGACCTCGGTCTGCCGGTCATGATGGCGGATGTCGATATCCGTCTCCGGAAGGCGTTCGAACAGGTCTTCGGCGAAACAGCCCGCGATCGATAAGGGCAATTCCGGGAAGAGCTGCGCCGATCCCGGCATTTCGTCCGATTACGAAAGCGCCGTTTTCGCGGGTTCGGGTAGCCCACGATAGGTCGAACCTACGCCCATCAGGCGGCTCTGGCGAGTCATTTCAGACCGCCGACAAATGGGCAGCGGAGAAGACCGCGCCGGAAGGGAGGAGAAGGCGGGCAGCCATTTGTAAGCCCGACGGCTGATTTTCCATTTGCCCAAGAAAAATGCCCTGGAAGGGAGAGCATCCAGGGCATAGAGAGGGGAACTGCGATAATGAGAGTAGGGCGATGCGCCTGCACTTCAAGACCCGAACTCACGACAGGTTGTATTGCGACGATAATCGCTCCCTTTGCCTCGCGAAACAGTGATCATGAATGGCAAGCCGTCCGCATCCCGCTGTTTTTTGAGCAGGATGGCAATGATATTTTCACCGTCAGATCGAGATAGACCGCGACTGCCTTGCCGTCCGGATGGGTAGTTTCTGCAAATCCGCTTTATGTCGATGGTACAAATTGTGGAACGGAAGAGTTTCGCAATGGACAGACAAATCGAAGAAACACGCCATGCCCAGCTCCTCGTTATCGGTGCCATTGCAGTCCGAGTGCAACGCTAAACCGCAGACAGCGGTATGAAGGCTGACATCCTATCCTATCGGCACCAGCGGCGGGCGGCCTTCCACCTCTAGCTGAATCCTGAGCGCCAATAAACCGCGACTGAAGATTGCCAATCAGGCCAAATCACTCTTTTCGATGGCTATTTTTGTACAGTCTGCGTTCATGTTCGTCCGCATATGGTGTCTTCCGTCGCCCCCGAAATCGCGCGTCGATTGACAATCGATAGGGACGATACGATTAATAGTTTCGACATTCGTCATAGAGCGGAGGAAATGCCAATGACAAGTCGTGCCATTCTGTTGATGTCTCTTGCGTCCCTCACAGTTGTAGGCTCGATGGGCCTCGCTTCTTCGGCTTCTGCGCTAACCATGAAGGAGTGCAGCGCCAAATATCAGGCCGCCAAAACCGCTGGTACCTTGAACGGCCAGAAGTGGAACGACTTCCGCGCGACGCAGTGCAGCGCTGATGCCAGCGCTACCACGACCGCACCGGCGGCAACTGCTCCGGCAACGACCGCACCGGCTGCCACCACGCCGCCCAAGACGGCGAAGACGACCGCTGCAGCCAAGGTCGACGCCAACGAGCCGGACGCCACCAAGCCTCCGGCAGCCGAACCGGCAAAGCCGACGACGGTTGCTCCTGCCGGTGTGACGTTCCCGACGAAGATTGATGCCAAGTATGCCAGCGAAACGCCCGGCAAGGGCCGCTTCCACACTTGCGTGGACGCCTACAATGCTGCCAAGGCCAAGAATGCGCTCGGCGGCTTGAAGTGGGTACAGAAGGGCGGCGGCTACTACAGCCTCTGCAATTCCAAGCTCAAGGGCTGATCTTCGGATTGATCTTTTACCGAGCGGGCGCCTTTATGGCGCCCGTTTCCTTTTACAGGCCTCAGTTCCGCTTCTTGTCCCATTTCTTCAGAAGTCGGTCGCGCTTGAGCTTCGAAAGCCGCTGAAGCCAGAAAATGCCGTTTAGCTGGTCGATCTCGTGCTGGATGCAGACGGCGAGAAAGTCCTCTGCCTCTGCCTCGTGCACTTCGCCGGCAATATCCTGATAGCGGAAACGGATGGATTTCGACCTGACGACCTCCTCGGTCGATCCGGGCATGGAAACGCTGCCTTCCATATGCCGCGTGGTCTCTTCCGATGACCACAGGATCTCCGGATTGATATAGGTGCGCACGCCGTCTTCCCGACTGAGTTCGATCACGACGACACGCTTGAGGATGCCGATATGTGGACCGGTGATGCCGACGCCAGGCGCAGCTCGCATCGTATCCAGCAGGTCGCCGGCGAGCAGACGCAGATCGTCATCGAAGATGGTCACCGGTGTACATGCGGTTCGCAGTAGCGGATCAGGGAAACGGACGATGGGACGGGGCGGCACTATGATCTCCATTGAAGGAACAGATTGTGCTGAAGGAGCGGAATACGAATGGCGCAGTGCTGCGATTGCTGTGATAAATTGATAGGAAATATGAGCGGTTTCGTCTATCTGATTGCCAATATTGATTTTCCTTTACACGTCGAGCGTCATTGCAATGCGCGAAGGCCGCTTCAGCGGTTTAAAGCTGCTGCGTGATTTTATCCTAAATCGATCCCGATTTAAGGAATCAGCAGGTAGTTTCAAAGAATGGAATGCGTCACTTCCTTTGCGTACGGCGAGATATGGAATGGGCGATATCGCCGAAAACATCGCAGAAGGTGGCTGGACGTGATCAGAGGAAATATTGATATCTTGCGGGCTGATCGGCGGCATTTTCCGGCGCTGCGTATGGTGGAATTGGCCTCGTTTGAAACCTTACGCGCCGCAGGCGCGGTCACTGGTGCCCCGGCAGCAAGCAGCGATGAAGAATTGCAGCAATATCTCGATGCGGGCATTCTATACGCTGCATTCGACGAAAAGAATATTCCTGTTGGCTATGGCGGCGGATGTGTCACGGAAGGCTACCTCCATATTGGCGAGGTGGACGTGCATCCGCGCTGGCAGCGCAGAGGAATTGGAAGACGATTGATGCAGGCATTGCTCGCCGAGGGCCGTAATAGGAAACTAACGGGCGCAACGCTGACAACCGACCGCTTTGCTCCCTTCAACGCGCCATTTTACTCCTCATTAGGGTTTCAGGCAGTCGAAAGACAGGCCTGTTCACCGCGCCTGAGAGCTATCCTCCAAGCGGAAGAAGCAAAGGGGCTCGACCCGCTCCGCCGCGTTGCCATGGTACTTGTCTTCTGACGCATTTCATAAGAACTGCATTGTTCATCGCGGGATCGTCAGCCTGGCCGTCGTCATGGATCGACGAAACGGAGGCATCGCATTTGGAGGTTCCGCTAGAGGATGGCATGTTTCGGCCAGAAATTGACTATTACGTAAAAGTCAATATTATGCGAAGCAGCATATAGGGGCAGATTCTTGGTCGACGGTTATTATAGCATAACGGAGCTCACGCGGGAATTCGGGGTTTCGACCCGAACGTTGAGGTTCTATGAGGACGAAGGCCTCATTCATCCGGAGCGCAAGGGGCGTACGCGCCTGTTCCGGCCCGCCGACCGACGCCTTATAGCTGAGATCCTTCGCGGCCGCCGGATAGGCTTCACCATTGCCGAAATCCGCGAGATCATTCAGGTCTACAAGGAGCCTCCGGGCGAAATCGGCCAGCTGAAGCTGCTGATGAAGCGGGTAGACGAAAAGCGCGATGAATTGCGTCAGAAGCGCAAGGATATCGATGATACGCTGAGCGAACTCGACAATGTCGAGGAAGCCTGCCTCGGACGGCTGGCTGAAATCGGCGTTGGGACGTGATCGGCTACGGGCCTATGGCTCGTCAAAGCCAGCGGCGCGTGCGTTTGCAGTAAAATTCGAATTCGCAGCCGAATCGCGAGAGGAGATGCATCTCTTCGCAGCGGATGACAAGCAGCGTCGTCAAGGCGGCTGCCAGGGTTGCCATGGCCAAGAACCAGAGATTGCCGACCAACAGGCCGAGTCCCGCCGTCAGCAAAGTATAACCGAGATAGGTCGGGTTGCGCGTGAAGTGAAAGGGGCCGGTGGTCACCAGATGCGCGGTACAGCGTTGGGTCAGGACGGTCGTTCGCCTTTCCAGCAGCGTCTTGACGGCCCAGACGTTCAACGTGACCGCGGTGGAGACCAGCAAGGCCCCGACGCCCCATGAAACGAGGGCCCAGATGAAGGGCAAAGGCAAGGGATACCACTGCTGGAGATAGAGTGCCGCGATAACGGCAAGACTATAGAGCAGCGGCGGCCACGGAAAACTCAGCGACTTCGAACGATAGGCATTCATAGAATAACCCTGTCATTGCGCTTCATCCGTGCATTGTATCGCGATTCGGCTTACGCGTTCATCGCTATCTGCTTTGATCGCTCCAGCTTCGAGCGGTTTGAAGAGGTTCTGAGCCTGCAGCTTGTCGAGTGTACATTGGCAGAAGCTGCGGCACATGGCTTCGCTGCCCGATCGCGCGCAGGACGCCACGCATTGCCTGATATAGCCGACCGCCGGATCCTGCGGCGGCGCTGGCGCAACCAGTGACAGAAGATAGACAAGGCTGAACAGCACCGGCTGGTGAATCAGATAGAATATCAGGCTATGGCGGCCGGCGCGGGCGACGAGATTGCGGCCAGGACCGAATTTCGCCAGGCGCTCGAGCCAGCCGAAGGATATGGCCAATTGCGCGATACCGAGACCGAGCAGGAATGGCGTCAGCCAGGGGAAGAGAGGCACGTAATCGTTCGAGCGCTGAATGTTTTCCGAAAGTCCGACCCACCACAGCCAAGGTGCGTCAAAGAACGTCGAGTGCAGCGACAGAGGCGCGATAACATTGTCGATGACGATGCCGACGGCGAGCAATGCCGCGATCAGGAGCGTGGCAAATGCCGGCATACGGAGGAACAGAAGCCCGATGAAGCTTGCCGCCGCGATACTATGGAGTATGCCGAAGAATATCCATTCGTCGCGCATGCCGATGAAAGTGACGATCGAGATCGCGGCCGCGGCAGCCACGATCATGCCCAGGCGACGCCAATAGGAACGCCAGCGGATTTCGGGGGTATTGGCCAGCACGAGGCTGAAGCCAGCCAGGAACAGGAAAGTGCTGGCGATGGCGCGGGCGTAAAATTTCAGCCAGCCCGTCTCCGCCGTTCCGGAATCGAGGTAGCCGAAAAACTCGAAATCCCAGGTGCAATGGTAGCTCGCCATGGCCAGGAGGGCGATACCCCGCACCGTATCCAGAATGCCGATGCGAGGCGTCTTTTGCGGAGCATCGGCGCTCTCGGCGATGGCAGCCATTGCGGGGTCCTTCCAGGCATGAATTCAAATTTTGCGCCGCTCGGGCCGGCGCGGCCCTTGTCATGGCATATCGCTATCCATGATGGCCAGACGGGCGTCGGAAAAAAACTGACGGCGGATCAGCACGATGATGATGAAGATTGTCGTGGCCATGAAGACATAGGGGCTCAGGAACCAGCCAAGATAACCGATGGAGAGAAAGATCGCTCTCAGGCCGGCATTGAAATTGCGGGCTGCGATGATGTTCATGCGCACTACCCGCTCTGCGGCTCGCTCCGCGCCCAGCGGATCGAGAATGGCTTCCTCGCGCATCGGCAGCGAACCGAAAAGAATGGTGCAATAATTGAACAGGCGATAGGCCCAGCCGAATTTGAAGAAGGCATAGCCGAAAAGGCAGGCGAGCCCAGCCACCTTGACTTCAAAGGCTGCCCGGCCGCTGTTGAAGATGAAAGGCATATCCGAGAAGAAGGCGTTGATCTTGTCGGTCGCGCCGAGAAGTGCAAAGCAGCTGCCGATCGCGAAGATCGACGTGGAGGCAAAGAAGCCGGTACCGTTCTGCAGGCCGGAGAGGATCTGCGTGTCGATCATCTTCAGATCGCGGCGTAGCGAGTTGTAGATCCACTCGCGGCGGCGCTCATTCATCGCCAATGTCAGGCTGGTGCGATTGAAGAAGCTGGCGCTGCTGGTGATCCAGTTCAGCGCGACCCAGAGAAAGATGAAAAGGGCGAGGGCGACGTAGTCGGCAGTCGTCATAAAGGGAAATTCTCCAGATCGGTCCGATGCGGACTCTATCTCAGGACGGGCGGCGCGCAATGGCCTTCTGTTTGCTTCCCCAATGCCTATATGTAATGTCGCTGCCATGAAATCCGATGTCGGCCAATCGCCGTGCAAGCTTGCTGCGATAGCGTAGCCTTGCCGGAAAACGATTTGCCTGGAGGCACCAAAGGTCCATGTTTCTTTCCGTTTTCGATGTGTTCAAGATCGGTGTGGGACCGTCCAGCTCTCACACGATGGGGCCGATGTCGGCTGCGAATCGATTTCTGGACCTGCTGCTGTCGAACGAGTGGCCGCGCCCGTCTTCGAACGTGCATATCGAGTCGATCAAGGTCAGCCTGCACGGATCGCTGGCACATACTGGCATCGGCCATGGGACGGGCAGGGCTGTCATTCTCGGCCTTATGGGCGAAAAGCCCGATAGCGTCGACCCGGACCATATGGATGGCATCATCGACGAGGTCGAGCGCAGCGGGCACATAACGCCTCCTGGCCATCCGGCCTATCAATTCCAGCCTAAAACCGATCTCATTTTCGACAAGAAGGTGCCGCTGCCGGGCCATGCCAACGGCATGAGCTTCTCCGCCTTCGACAGGGATGACCGTCTGCTCCTCAAGCGCATCTATTATTCGGTCGGCGGCGGCTTCGTCGTCACCGATACTGAATTGGAGCAGATGAAGGCCGATCGGAAGAAGCCGGCTGCGGCGGGTGAACGCGTTCCGTTCCCCTTCGCCACCGCCAAGCAGATGCTCGAGATGTCCGAGCGTTCCGGTCTCTCGATCGCGCAGATGAAGCGCGCTAACGAAGAGACGCACATCAGTGCCGAAGAACTCGATGCCGGACTTGATCGCATCTGGGCGGCCATGAGCAGCTGTATCGATCGTGGCCTCAAGGTCGACGGCATCATGCCGGGTGGCCTGAAGGTGCGCCGGCGTGCCCGCGCCATTCACGACAAATTGCAGGAAGAGTGGCGCAGCAATCGCATCAATCCGCTGCTCGCCAACGATTGGCTCAGCGTCTACGCCATGGCCGTCAATGAAGAGAATGCGGCCGGCGGGCGCGTCGTGACGGCGCCGACCAATGGCGCTGCCGGCGTCATCCCGGCGACGATCCGCTACTATCAGCATTTCCATGAGGATTGGGATCAGGACGGCATCCGCAACTACCTGCTGACAGCTGCTGCCGTCGGCGGAATCATCAAGCACAATGCCTCGATTTCCGGTGCGGAAGTCGGCTGTCAGGGCGAAGTGGGTTCGGCGGCTGCGATGGCGGCTGCGGGACTTGCTGCTGTCATGGGTGCGACGCCGGAGCAGATCGAAAACGCCGCTGAAATCGCACTCGAACATCATCTCGGCATGACCTGCGATCCCATTGCCGGCCTGGTGCAGGTGCCGTGCATCGAGCGCAACGCTCTCGGTGCGGTCAAGGCTGTCACCGCCGCCTCGCTTGCGATCAAAGGGGACGGCCGCCATTTCGTGCCGCTCGACGCCTGCATCGAAACCATGCGCCAGACCGGTCACGACATGAGCGAGAAATACAAGGAAACCTCGACCGGCGGCCTCGCGGTG
>JBCNPI010000226.1:0-10254 GCA_039593415.1 Rhizobium sp.
TGCTGTCGATTGCCACGACCGCTTGCGTGAACAGCTTCAGGTCACGGCACAACATCACGAAGCGTCGGCATACGTTGCGAATGCCTTCTCCATTGCTTCGCCTGAACTCGGCAATGGTCTTGAAGTCCGGCGCAAGCCGGCCAGTCAACCACATCAGTTCGATATTGCGCTGGCACTCTCGCTCCAGGCGACGGCTCGACTGCACACGATTGAGATAGCCGTAGATGTAGATCTTGAGCAGCACAGTCGGGTGGTAAGACGGCCGGCCTGTGGCCGCAGGCGTGGCCCCTTCAAATCCCAGGGAAACCAGTTCGAGCTCTTCGACGAATGCGTCGATAATCCTGACCGGATTGTCCTCGGCGATGAAGTCATCGAGGCATTCCGGCAGCAGCACGGCCTGATTACGGTCTGCACCTTCGACAAATCGCCCCATCTTCGCCTCGCGCCCCAACAGGTTGATTCAGTCTAGGCGATCACCTGCGTTTTGACACAGCCTCGGCCAGGAGCTGCCGTTCGCGGACGGCTGGTTTCTGGTAGGCTGCCAAGCATTACTGTAACTAGTGCAGTGAATTGCGCCCAGACTGGAGAGGGAAAGGTACATGGTTGAAGTTCCTGCAGAAGCGATTTGTCAAGCGTTCGGCGAATTCTTGAAGGAGGCCTGGAGCCTTGATCATGACGATGCACTCGCAATGGCTCGGCGCCCACTCAAGGAAAAGGCGGCGGAGGTTCGAGACCAGATATTGGGCTCGGCTATCACGGATCACCCGCTGTATTCCATCGTCGCCAATATCCTGAACGATGTTGTTGACCACAGTGAAGCCATCGACCGACTCGGCAAGTGCAAGGCCGCTTTGCTCAATGTGCGCCACATCGAGGAGGTCTACACCGTTGCGAAGTATGTTCTTCTCGAGAAAGACCGGCACCAAGAGTTCGGGTGGAGATGGAACAGCTTTGCAACTCTTCACGCAATTCGCAACCGAGTTCTCAATCTGAAGCAGCCGGTCGAAGGTCCGATGTTGGATTTCCTGAACGCCAACATAGACAGTATGAAACGGTACCTCAGCAAAAAGTTTGACCTGGACGAATCCAAATGCCTTGATCAGTGGGAGAAGCTGTCGAACTGGATGATGGGCATCTCCATCAAGGAAGTTTTCGAGAAGGCCGGGCGCCGCGACTCGTATGTTTCCGCAGCCTACGACTGGAACAGCCAAGCCGTGCATCTCTCTCCGCTGGGGGACCACTACCTGGGCTACGATCTCAAGCACATGAATTTCGGTGATTTCGCGCTGGACGCGGCCAACACATGGGTGCACAAGCTATGCCACGAGTGTGCGCCTCTAGTCGAAGATCAGTCGAAACTCCGAGACTACTACTTCAAGCAAGTCATGGTCGAGACCTACGAGATGCTCGTAGCTAGGCCGGCGCATTACATGGAGATGACCGCCAAAGGCGGGCAGTATTACGCCCTCACCCACGAAATCCTGCAGAAACCTTTCGATGTCGATCGTATCAAGCGGACGGCCGTCGGTGAACCTCCTGCTGACCCGTACATTTTGAGTTTCCCCACGCAGGCCTCCGATTAACTACAATTGCCGCCTGCGTGCGACAGGCACACGGGTGGGGCATGCATCAGCAAGGAAAGATTCGTTCTACTTCTGCGCTAGCGAGAGGTTGGATGCCGCAGACAGAGACCGCTTTGCGGCATCCAACTTTGAATCTTGAATGGCAGAAGTGGGTCGCAAGGAGCCCGTCGGGCGGTTCCACAACCGCCACTCGATGTCACGGGTGGCTGCTTGCCGACGTCGGCGAACGGCGTGATGACGAGATGCCTGCTTTATCACGACGGCATGATTGTCTCCTCAAACTCAGATTTCGCACAACGCGTGACTTGGACGCCGGCGCTGCAGGGGAGTTGACATCGGTCTTCGCCACACCACGATCGGTGAAGATATTATTTCGCGGCTGGCAGATCTATGATTTCGTGACAGTTTTCCGATTCCGCGGCGGTGTCGACCGGTGAAGTGACATTTTTACGTCGCAAATGACGGAAGCTTTGCTTTGGTCTATGCCAGCGCGCCCGTCCGCGACGCCCCTAATACCTGATAGCATCGCTGTCGTGGTAAACAGATCTCAATAGATAAATTGCAACTTTGGATCGCCAATTCATCCAGATCCGTGACAGCATCACCACATCTATCGGGGGACGACCATGGTCGCGACGGGCGAGACGCGGGACAGAATTTCGATCAGGTGCATGTCGGCGGTTGGCGTGATAGCGAGCGCAATGTGTTTATCGGGATGTACTTCATGGCTGAGCAAATTCACCGGACAACCCGATAGCCTGGACTGGACTAAGTGGGCAGAGATTCAGACTAAGCTCGCCACCGCCAGCACGGTCGACACATGGACTAGCTTGACCGCGCAGGCTTACGCGCAAGTTGTGCCGGTCTGTATTTCAGTTGCCAACTACTATGAGCGGAACGGCAAATATGGTGACAGCTCACGCCTATCGATCGGTCTGATCGGCAGCATCGCCGCTGGCGTCGTGGCCCCTGCGCTTGCTGCAGCCAACGCAGCGCGGTCGGTTATTGCCATCTGGGCCGGCATCGGCGGCGTATCGGCCGGATTCCTGACGAGCTACGATCAGTCGCAGTTCGCGGCCAAGGCCAATCTTGACGTCTACCATCGGATTAGCCATTCGTTGTCCTCCTACGCGCCCCCAGGCATCATCACCAGTCAGGCCGCAGCGCAAGCGGAGATGTCGAAACTCATGCAACTATATTCGGAGTGCAAACTGCCGACGCTGACCGAATCGACGACCCAGGAGCAAATCGACGCAGCCAACGAGGCAGCCAAAAAGGCTACGGCGGCGCAGGCAGCCGCACAAGCGGCCTACGCGTCGGCAGTAGCGGCCGCATCGGACGCGAGCGCATCCGCGAAACGCGCTGCAGCTGGCGCGTCGTCAGCGCAAGGGCAGTGACGTTTGGCGATCAGGCACGCGTGATCGACCTAGAACCGCATGAGCTTCGCCGCCTGGATCGGAATATCAGAATTCGCCAGTCTTGGATAGGGAGGGCGGACAACGTTCGCGCCTATGCTCTGCGGAGCAAAAGCGCGAATCCCGGTCGATCCTCGAATTTAGTCCACGTCGTGACCGTGGACCGAGGTGGTACGAAGTGCGTTGCAAAAGCAGTGCAAGGTCCACGTCAAATGTCGTTGTGCTGACGAGGCGACTTATTGAATCGGGGGCTTCATGAAGAATCTAGTGATACTTTTGACGTTGTTGGTCCTCAGCTTACCCGTGTCGGCGAAGTCGATGCGAGCGACGATCTACGACGATGGACAAGCGTGCCCGAATCAATGCGACGCGCATGTTGTCCTTAACAAAGCCGACAACGGTACAGCGTATGCGCATTCGCCGGACAGCTCACGAAATTCGCCACGGCGCTGCAAAATCAACACTTCCTGCACGATTTGTTTCTCGGATAAGGAAAACTCCTGCATGATCGTGATGTACCGCGGCCGCGGACCGGGTGCAGGGCGGTTTGATTTCACGCCGGCATTCTATCGAGAGAACTGCGGAAAATCGGGGGTCCCGGCGGCATTGAAAGCGGAGTGCGACGCCCTCGACGCAGATGTTAAGGCGCTCGGTTACGATAAAGCGATCAATTGCTTCGAGTCTCCGAATGACAAGGCGTGCGTAAGTGCGCTTGCTAAGGCAAAGATTGAACGCGATGCCGACCTGCCGAAACGGATAAGGTGTATTGCCGTTGGTGCAAAGAAGTTCAACAAAGAGCAGAAGAACGCCGCGGAACGTCGGTCCAAGAGCTGCAACTATTCCCAGGCATCGTTAGGCGGCAGCGGCACCAAGAAGTGGCGATTGTTGAAACCAGCGGCTTGTCGCGCCGGCACATACGTAGATCGGTACGGCCTTGACTGCTGTAGTGCCGATGTTCGATTCGCCGCGCACAATCATCCCGAATGTCGCGACTTTTTTCCGGCGAAAACGAGTGAGTAAAGCATGCCCCCATACGCTGAACCGCACCGGGGATCGTAGAGGCCGGTTGGTTTAAGTTAATGCAGGCACGTCAGCGGCATTTCTGAGTTGCCTGCAATAGTTTGCCTGAGCCTCAGCGGGCGGGATAGAGCCGAGCGGTTTCATCAGTCGATGATGGTTGTACCAGGCCACCCGTTCCAGCGTTGCCAGTTCGACGGATTCCCTCGTCGGCGAATTCAACCGGTCGTCGCAACACTAAATTGTTGAACAGATTGCAGATACTCGTCCAGAGCTTCGGCCGGTGCCTTCCAACCAAGCGTTTTCCGGGGCCTTGTGTTCAATGTATTCGCAACGGCTTGAATCTCTCGAGCGCTCGGTTGGCTGATCGAGCAACTGCCGGAGCTCGCCGAGAGCTATCGGCGCCGGCTCGCGCGGACCTCGCCGCATGCGTTGCAGCACACGTTCGGCACCCAGTCCGCGGCGACGGGCATGGCGCTCGAGGTGCTGCAGCAGGTGCTCGGGCACGCATCGCTGCAGATCACCACCATCTACGTGAATGCGGAACAGCAACGGATGCGCCAGGAGGCGGTGAAGTATCACGCACGACTGGCAGCGCGGCGCGGCGAGTAGCGACTCCGCGTTGTCGCGTCGAGCCACGTTCTGTCAAGCGGACGACAGGGGCGCAGGTAGGAAAACGGGGCGACGGGGATCCGGGCAGGCGTGAGGCTCGATCCAGACGCACACCTTCAAATACACACAACGAACGGGGCATCACGATGACAGCACGACCGAAGTCGATCAGGGACCTCTATGCGTTCTTGGTCGAACACCACCACATCAACGCAGCCATCCAACGAGGCTTCCTTGGCGAGTCGCTGTCGCCGGCGACCGTCGACGATCGCGCATTGCTGTTGATGCACCGGGTGCTGCAAACCCAGTCCAGACCGAGGCTTGACTCGATCTGTCAGTTTTTCAGCAGGATAAGGGATCAGCGCGCGTCCGAAACCTTCGCCGCCTTCCACCACCTCATCACGGTCGGAGGCGAACTGGGCCTAGTCGATGGTCTCGCCCTGCAACCCGGGTGGGGCGCGAAGACGGCGGCGCTCTTCGTGCGTAACCTGGCGTATATCGAATCAACGCCGAAACTGCGTGCAAAGTTCTGGCGCGACACGCGTGTCGTCGAGGGAGATCACTTGCGACTGCCGGTGGACGCAGTGATCTTAACGATCTTTGAGGCGCTCGTCCCGCACCTCAACTGGTCGAAAGCAATTTCCGCATCGAACGTCGGGCGGTATTTCCACCATGACCTCGAGTATCGGGATGAGGAGCTGGTGGTATGGGACGATCTGTGGTTCTGGGGATTCGTGACGCAGAAGACCGTGGCGGGCACGACACGCGTGCACGGATGGAACGAATCCAAGTACTGGGCCGTTCCGCATGCGCCGAGAGATCGTCAGTCGATCGAGCACATCAAGCAGTGCAGCAAGCGTTTTCTCAAGCTCATCGGCGCGGCCAAGTAGTCGCGCACCGTGCGTGCACTCACGCGCGGCCTTGATGCCGCTCATCAAGCCGCGCAGGTGGAGCCGCCAAATTCGGGGTACTCGAGCATGGCCTGCGCGGCCGCGTCGCGTAGAGCAAAGCAAAGGTGTCACTCCGAGGTGTCCGTCGCAGGCCGCGCCGCGCGCCCGAGTTGACGACTTAATCGACAACCTTACCGAAAGAACTTCGTCACTTCGTATATGTCCGAAGCTAAGTCGCCAATTCGCCTCTGGTACTTGACAAAATGACCGTAAAACCACGATTTCTATGCGATTCTCGGTATACCCATCGTTCAGGTGCGGCGTTGGGGATCGGGCGTAGTGGAGAATTTTTTGGGCGATGGCGGCTCGGCTAACGGTATCCGGCCCGAGACGGGACCTTCACAGCTGCCGTGACATTGGGCATTTTCACCTCACACGCTGTAAGGCACTCGGTGCCGGCGGCTGCGGGCGAAGACATTCTGTCGAGACGTTCTATATCATGATTCATCTCCGGCGCGTTGAAGCCGATTATGCTGCCATATAACTACCTCAACGGGGGCAAGATGAAGTTGATCAAGTATCGGGTAACGAATTTCCGTTCCGTGAAGGATAGCGGCGATATTGAAGCCGGCGACGTTGCCGCGCTGATCGGTGTCAACGAATCGGGAAAGACGAATTTGCTGCTTCCACTTTGGAAGCTCAATCCTGCTCGCGAAGGTGAGATTCAACCGACTTCGGATTACCCGAAGACGATGTTCGCAGATGTGCGTGCAAACCCGGGGGAATTTCGATTCATCAGTGCCGATTTTGATGCCAGCGCTCTCAGAGACAAGCTGGTTACCCTCACGAAACTGGATGCTGCACAACTGGAGGTTGTGCGTGTTGACCGGTACTTCGATGGGAAACATGTAATATCGTTTCCGCAGTTTGCGCCCAAGACAACGGTCGCTGTCTCGGACATCAAAAGCGAGTTGACGACCTTAGCCACAGTCGTTGAGCGAACAGATCCGCTCAAGAGCGAGGGGCCTCTTAAGGCTGAGATCGTTGATGCTGTTAACGCTCTAGCCGAACCCATCATGCAAGACTGGACTGCGCATGAACTCGATGCCGCCATTGAAACGCTGAAGGCGTTGTTGCCAGACCAGCCAGCCAAGACGTCGACAATCGTTCCTCGCGTGCAGCAGTCAATTGATGTCTTGACCGAATGGTCGTCCCATATCAGATTGCCTGCCCCCGAAGACATCGAAGGTGTTCGAGATATAGTCTTGAAAGCGCTCCCCACCTTCGTGTACTACTCGAACTATGGAAATCTGGACTCGGAAATTTATCTCCCTCATGTGGTCCAGAATCTTGAGAGAAAGGATCTGGGAGCCAAGGAGGCGGCGAAAGCTCGGACCCTCCGCGTGTTGTTCAGCTTTGTTCGCCTCCAACCGACGGAGATCCTCGAGCTTGGTCGCGACTTCAAAGATTCGAACAATCAGAATCGGCAACCCACCGACGACGAGATTGCAAGAATCGCTGAGCGCAAGCGAGAGCGCTCCATCCTGCTACAGTCTGCGGGCACGACCTTGACGAAGGAGTTCAAGTCTTGGTGGAAACAAGGCGACTATCGTTTCCGATTCGAAGCGGATGGCGATCACTTTCGCATCTGGGTATCAGATGATCGGCGTCCGGAAGAAGTCGAGCTTGAAAATCGCAGTACGGGGCTGCAATGGTTTCTGAGCTTCTACCTTGTGTTCTTGGTCGAAAGCCAGGGTGATCACGAAGACGCCATTCTTTTGCTCGATGAGCCAGGCCTTTCCCTTCATCCACTCGCCCAGCGCGATCTATCGGCCTTCTTCGATGGGTTGACCAAGACCAACCAGATTATTTATACGACGCACTCGCCTTTCCTTGTCGATCCAGACCGGCTGGATCGAGTGCGAAAGGTCTATGTCGCTGCGGATGGCTCGACCGAGTCTTCTCCGAATTTGCGTCAGTCGGGTGCGGACCCGGCACATGCCGGGGCCGCGTACGCCGTGTACTCGGCATTGAACCTGAACGTTGCCGAAAGCCTGTTACTAGGCTGTCGTCCAATAGTTGTGGAGGGAGCTTCCGATCAGCACTATCTGACGATGATTAAGGCGCTTCTTATCGGTGCTGGGAAGATCACGCCTCCCCGAGAGCTGGTATTTCCGCCCGCAGGTGGAACCAAAACGCTAAGGATCACTGCTGGAATTTTGACTGGCCGAGACGAGACGCTTCCGGTCGTTTTGCTGGATGGCGATCAAATGGGAAGCAGGATGGCCGCAGAGTTGAGCAGCGGCCTCTATAAGGATGAAGAGGAGAAGGTCCTATCAACAGACGAATTCGTTGGCTTCAAAGGTTCAGAGTTAGAGGATTTGGTTCCGCATCAGCGCTTCGTAGAGGCTGTAGACCGAATTTTTCGCGCCCCAGAGCAGCAGTTTTCGGAAGTCGCGTCGATGGGGAAGCCCATCGTCCCGCAGGTTGAGGCATGGGCTAAACGTGAAGGCATCGAACTCACGGCCGGCTGGAAGGTGGAAGTTGCGAAACGCGTGAAGGCCACCTTGCTGTCCAAGGGCATCAACGATGTCGGCGATGATCTGGTTGGGCAATGGGTACAGCTCTTCGCCCGGTTTGAGCCGTCTGACAATTTAGGCTAGGTTCGCGCACAGTGGCCGGCATTCGAACGTCAGTGCTAGCCGCAACTGACACGCCTCCGAATGGCCGCAGGACGGGGCGGATTCAACCGATCGATGCAACAGCGAGATAGAAGGAACCTTATCATGACACCACGATTGCTCGTTCAAACTTGGGTTCCGCCGAACCGGTGACCGCGACTGCCGGCGCCATTGGGGCGTTGACGCTGGTCTTCGCGAGATCGCCGCCAGTGACAACTTTAATTCGCAACGCACAACCTCATGAATTTCCGAGTGTTTCGCATCTTCTGGTCAACGTCAACCGGCGAAGTGACAACTTTGCTTCGCGAACGGTGACAAGTTTAATTTGATCGACGCGAACGGACATCATTAGGGAAACACTGATCAATTCGGCTTGGCGGTCATCGCTGACGAAGTCGAGGGCGTTGTAGAAAGAAGCTCACGGAACGGTCCCACGACGATGAAACGGCAGATTGGTTTTGCAGAAGCGGAAAACCTGGGCAAGAAGCGAGTGACCCGGCGACAGCGCTTCCTTGCGGAAATGGAGACGGTGGTGCCGTGGCGGCGCCTGCTGTCGGTGATTGAGCCGTACTACCCGAAAGGTGAACGGGGTCGGCCGCCGATCGGTCTTGAGCGCATGCTGCGGATCTACTTTCTTCAGCAGTGGTACAGCCTGTCTGACGAAGGGCTTGAGGAGGCTCTGTACGACAGCATCGCGATGCGCGCCTTCGCGGGCATCGCGCTGGCGCGCGAGGATATGCCGGACGCTACCACGCTGCTGAAGTTCCGGCGCCTGCTGGTGGAGCACGAACTGACGCGAAAGCTGTTCGATGAGATCGGCATTGAGTTGTGCGAGCGCGGGCTGATGATGAAGGAAGGCACGCTGGTGGATGCGACGATCTTCGAGGCCCCGCCGTCGACGAAGAATGCCGAAAAGAGCCGGGACCCCGAGATGCACCAGACGAAGAAGGGCAACGAGTGGCATTTCGGCATGAAGGCTCACATCGGGATGGACGCTGACGCGGGGATGGTGCATAGCGTGATCACCACGGCCGCCAATGAGTCGGATGTATCGCAGGCACACGCGCTGCTGCACGGCCACGAGCGTGAAGCGTTCGGCGATGCAGGCTACACCGGCGTGGACAAGCGCGAGGAGATGAAGGGGCGGGCACTGAAGTGGCACGTGGCGCTCAGGCGCAGCAAGATCAAGGCGATGCCCCAGGGCATGCTCAAGGATCTGGTGATTGCGGTCGAGCGGACCAAGGCGGACATCGCAAGGTGCGCTACAGGGGGCTGGCCCGGAACACGGCGCAACTGTTCAGCCTGTTTGCACTGGCGAACCTGGTGATGGCACTAAAGCGGCTGTGGCCATGCCATGGGAGCAGTCCGTCTGGTGTGTGAAAAATGCTGGGACGTGGTCGCGCAGATGCCCAAAATTCACTGCGGCGGCCTTCCAGTTTAAAAATTGCGCGCCGTATGTGCCGATCCGGCTGCGATAGGCTCATTGATCAGTGTTTCCTTAGGGAATTGCTGCCCTCTGTATTGGCTGGCAATTCAGGTACGGACATTTATGTGCATCTACAATAGGTATCGGCGTACAAAAGGATTACGGCCGGAAGAAGGGGGCGGAACGCCGAAGCCTCTCGCCGGCCGCCTGCTCACTTGCGCAACGATCCGGTCAGTTGACGCAATTCGTCCAGCAGCTTGACCGCGGGTGTGGGTAGCGTGCCGCGCCGGCGTCGAAACGCGGTCAACGTGCGTTGCGCATCCAGGCCTTCGATGTCCAGCGCGTCAATGACGCCGGCCTTGCTTTCGGTGTCGTACATCGGCTCGGCCATCCATGAGACGAAGCCGCATCGTGCTACCAGGCTTTTGAGCACGGTGACCGAACGGGTCTCGACGGCAATGGCCGGCATCGGGAGGCCTCGGGCTTCGAAGGTTTCTTGCATGTGGGCATAAGGTCCGGTTCCCTTGGGCGTGATGGCCCACCGTTGTGTCAGCGTGTCCTCGAGCCGAAGGCCGCGCGTCGAGCGCAACGGATGATCGGTCGCCGCGACCACGAAACTCCGGTCGGTCC
>JBCNPI010000227.1:0-10068 GCA_039593415.1 Rhizobium sp.
ACCGGATGTGAGGTTGTACAGGCTCGAAAACGAGCCGGTAAAGCGATCGGCTCAGACTGTGGATCCGCGAACAAAGGAGGCTTTGTCATGCCATCAAAATGAACTATTGACAAAAAACCTGATGTGAACGGAATCGAACCACTGTTCTCGTGTCGCATCCCACATTATCAACGGCCTAGGCATCCGATCTGGCATAGTACTATCTATGGACCTAGCGCTCAGGCAATCTCGCCTTCGTCCAGAAATCATTCGTTCAGACGACCCGCTAAACGCTTCATGAGATCCATGCGTTCATGAAGAATCGCCACGATAAGGGCAGGCGCATCCTCTCGAAGTAGACAAAAAACGTAGTGATGTTCGCATCGCGCCATTCGTAACGCCGGATAAAGCGCGCCCATATCCTTGAAAGGGGCTTTGCCCTCAGCCAGATTTGCGATACCTCGCTCCAAAGCTGAGACGTAGCGGCGTACCTGGGCGGGACCCCATTGTGCACGTGTGTAGCGGATTACCGAACGTAGATCCAATTCCGCCTCTGCGGTAAGAATGTAGGGCCTCAAGCACGACCCTCGGCAATCTCCTCGTCGAGGATCTCACCTACGGTTTTCGTCGACAATTTTCCGGCGAGCCCGTCATTGATGCGCGTATTCATTAACGTCTTCAGCTCCTCCCAGGCTCGTTCTCCATCTGTGTCACCGGGAAAGAGGCGCTCGAGTGCGTACTGCTTGATTGTCTTGCCCTGCAAAGCGGCCAGCGCCTTGAGGCTTTGATGTTGCTGGTCCGTTATATCGATCGTCAATCGGCTCATCTAACATGCTCCTAAACTGAGAAGACCACATTAACACATATGTGGGTATGTGGCCACCGCCGCGATGCTCCTGACTTTCCGCTGTCGCCTGATATGCCGCTTTGGCTCTTGCAAGTCTTGAATGAAGCGGGATTTTCTCTCTGTACGGACGAATGTCCTATCTCAATCTCAAAAAACATGCCGATTCACCTATGCTCTTGAAGAGATTCGAACCGGCGATCCTTCCCGTGCGATTGTTCTTGAGCAGATAACCTATTAACATTTTCGGGAAACCTTTTCACCGACTGCGAAAAATCGCCCCGGAATCACAAAGTCCGACGGGTATGCCCGCACTCCCTCCGCCACCGGTCGCGTTCACACGGTTCGAAACAGCGCGCCGAGGCGAGACTTGATGTATGCAATAGAGGATGCAACATCTTGGGCGACACCGGCGGGAACGCCGTTGAACTCTTGCGCCAAGCCCTGCATTTGCTGACCGATGAAGCTGCTCGCTTCAAGCGCTGCCCCGGTTACACCATTTTGCATATTTGCTGCAAACTCAAGCAGCGCGGCTTGCATTCCGTTTGGCGGGGCGATCCGTGCCCGAGCAACGTCGGCAGGCGACGCGCTGTAGGGTGTGGTATCGAGCCAGTCGGGTCCCAGATTGTCTGGCTTGGCGAGGGTTAAGGCAAGCGACAAGTCGGGTGCGACAGCATCGCGTTTCGTCAAGGGTGACCCCAGAGCGGGGAAGCGTTTGCGCAACGTCGCAATGATGGATGTGTGATCAAAAGGCGTGTCGTCTTGCGGTCTCAGCACCGTGCCTTCGGCAACATAGGGCGAGACAATAACAGCGGGTACACGCACACCATATCGACCAAAATCGAATGCGGTCCCGGGTCGTTTCGGCTCGGGCGGATGTGCCGGCGGAGGCGGAACGTGGTCATAGCATCCACCATGTTCGTCATAGGTAATGATGAGAAGCGTTTGCGTCCACGCAGGGCCGTTGCGAACCGCGTTATAGACGTCGGCAATCAGCTGTTCACCAAGAGTTGCCACATGAGGCGGGTGCTGATCGTTCGGCAGTAATACATCGGCGAAGTAGCGTGGCTCAATAAACGAGTAAGCAGGCAAATCTCCAGTTTTTGCATCTGTTAGAAATTCGTCGAAAAGTCGAAAGCGATTTAGTGAAAGCGAAAGCTTCTCAAGCGTGATCGATTGCGGCACGTCATGGAAATAGATTTTCCAACCACCCGGCAAATGCGCATCCTCGATGCGGTTATAGATCGTCGGCATCTCGTATGGGAAGTGAACCGGTGAGTTGTTCTCATAACCATTGGCTGTAGCCGTGTGCACGAAAAAGCGGTTCGGCCAGGTCTGGCACGGAGCGGAAGCAAACCAGCGATCACAGACCGCAAACTGCCGCGCCAGTTTGCTGATCACGGGAACCTGCTCGGGCGTGAAATAATGCATCACGCTTGCGGGGTCATACGCTCCTGGCGAGTGGGCGGCCTGCGCCTCATAATTCTTCACGAAGCCGCTCATATCCGGCTTTGCTCCGGATTGTGGAGCGCTCGTGCCGAACAACTGCATATTGATATCAGTCCAACTCTCCCCCGGATCGGGAGAGGGTATGGACATGGTCGTGTCGCTGGTGCCGGCTATATTGTGAACAGCATATGCAACGCCCGCGGCGTCACGATTAACTTCGGAGCCCGACAGACCATCGAAACTCGCTGACTTGGGATAGAGTTTGCCGAGCATGCTGTCGAAAGATCGGTTTTCCAGCATGAGAACGACGATATGTTGGATTTGATCGAGTGCGCTCATTTGGTGGCTTTCGCACGATAGCGTTGAAAGGACGATCTCAAGAGTTGCTGGCATGCGCCGGTCTCTCGCCGCTTCAGCGAATACACTTTAGTTTAACCGGAAGGGCGTGCCAAACAAGACGAACCGAATGTCCTTCCGATTAAATCTTTTCCTTGCTTGTGCTACGCTAAATGCAGAACAGGCAAGGAACGGCTCTCTGATGGCAAATGCCAATATCCGACCCTCCATCGAGCCATCGGCGAACGCGGGAAGATCATCCAAGTCCTCCGTGGTCGTCGGAAGGTCGGCCGTGATATTGTTGCGCGAAATGTTGAGCTCCGCGAGATTTTGACTCAGACTGTCATTTTGCGCGAACCCGCCTGGAGAGATGCAAGGGCTTGAAAGGATTGAGAGTTCAAGTTTTCGGTTGGGACATAGCTAAACGCGAAACTGGGTTAACTCGGCACGAAAATCAACACTCTGGCGCCTTGCGGCGGTTCAAGGCATCCTATGATGGCTGAAAATTGTGACTATGGCAGTTGGAGGAAGGCTGATGCGCTGCTTTACCGTGCTTGGACCCTCGCAGACCGGCAAGTCGACAGTCGTGGAAAAGCTCGGCTCTCTGGAGGGGGCGCCGAAAAAATCCAGCTCCCCTTATGGACTGAACCTCACAGAATTCACCTTCGGAAACGAGGCATGGTGTGCGCTGGATGCGCCAGGACCCAACGAGGCGTTGTCGCATGCGCAGAATGCGCTTCTTGCCAGTGACGCCTGCATCCTGTGCGTTTCATCAGCACCCGAGGAGGCTGTGCTCGCCGCGCCCTATCTACGGATAGTCGAAGCCTCGGGGACGCCTTGCATCCTATTCGTCAACCGCATGGACGAAGCGAGAGAGCGGCTAAGGGACGTGATCGCCGCGCTTCAAGACTACGCCAAGCACACCCTTTTGCTTCGCCAGATCCCGATCCGCGAGGGGGACAGGATCATAGGCAGTTGCGATCTGATTTCGGAACGGGCGTGGCGCTACCGGGAAGGCCAGACTTCGGCGCTGATCGCGATACCCGAGAGCACCGCGGAACGCCAGCACGAGGCGCGCACGGAACTCCTGGAACACCTGTCCGAATTCGATGACTGGCTCCTCGAGGAACTGATCGAGGATCGTGAGCCGCCCAATGAGGCGCTCTATGCCATTTCATCGCGGGTTCTCAAGGAAAACAAGATTATCCCGGTCCTGTTCGGTACTGCAAGTCACGGCAACGGCATGACGAGGCTGATGAAGGCGCTGCGTCACGAGGCGCCGCCGGTCACGGAACTACGGCAGCGTCTGGCTCAAGCTGGAACTGTCGATGAAGCCAAGCTGATGGCCGTGAGCTTCCATGCCTATCATCGCCAGAATGTCGGCAAGACGGTGTTCGTGCGCGCACTTGCTGAGGGACTGCGGCAAGGCGCGTTACTGGGGGGCTCCGGCCTCGGCGCCGTCCAAAGTCTCGCGAACGGGCGGTCCAATTCGGCGGTTCTGCGGGCCTCGGGGGATGTCTTCACGACGGTCAAGTCCGACCATCTACGCATCCCTTCGCTATTGACCGCCGGCGCGGTGGTCGCCCCGCCTGAATGGACGGAACCACCCACGCCGATGCTTGAAAGGATCTTAATTCCAGGCAGCGAGCGCGATGAAAATAAGCTTTCCGAAACGCTGGCAAAACTTTCCGAGACGGATCGCGGCCTCAAAGTCCTGCAGGAAGAAGGCACGGGCGCTCAACTCGTCCGCGCCCAAGGGCCAGTACATCTGCGCGATCTCTGCCGAACGCTGTCGGATGTGTTTCACATCTCCGTGACCGACCGCACGCCCAGCCCGATCTACCGCGAGACGATCACGAAATCATCGGAGGTTCATTACCGCCATCGCAAACAGACGGGCGGTGCCGGGCAATTTGCGGATGTGAGGCTGATCATTCATCCTAACGAGCGCGGCCAGGGCTTCACCTTTGACGAAACCGTCAAGGGCGGCGCCGTTCCGCGCAATTACATCCCCGCCGTCGAAGCAGGGGCGCGCGAAGCGATGGAGAAAGGACCGCTGGGCTTTGAGGTCATCGATGTCGGCGTAACATTGTCAGATGGTCAACACCATACCGTCGACAGTTCGGAACACGCTTTCCGGACTGCCTCCAAAATGGGGGTGCGTCAGGCACTTTCCGAAGGATCGACCGTCTTGATGCAGCCGGTCTTCCGCAGCGAGATTCACACTCCATCGGTCTATTCAGGCAGTCTCGTCCAGATCGTCTCAGCTCTCAATGGCCAGGTTCTCGGCTTCGAGCGGGATGAAGCCGTCAAGGGGTGGGACATCTTCCGGGCGCTCATTCCGGGCGGCGCAGTTGACGATCTGGCGCGGGCGCTGCGCTCGGCGACGCAAGGCATTGGTTATTTTTCCAAGACCTTCGATCATTTCGAGGAGCTATACGGAAAGGAAGCGGACGCGATCGTGAGGGCGCACGCAACATCAGGCGTCGCACACTGAAACGCTGCCCCACTTCTCATACCAATTCTCTGCTGACCGGGTTGCTTTCTTGTCTAAGCTCCCCCGCTTGGACAACCGGTTAGCGATCATGGGAGTGAGTTAGACAGTCCAGTCTTCGATGCGTAAGCCAGCTACGCGGTCGAACTCGCGGCGATTGTTTGTTACGATGATCAATCCACGCGAGCGTGCGTGCCCGGCTATGAGTTGATCGTATGGGCCGATAGGCGTTCCGCACCGTGCAAGTTCAGCACGCAATTGGCCGGTATGGCTGGCTGCGGTCTTATCATAAGGCAGTACTTCAAGGCGAGCCGCAAAACCCTCAACGACGGCCAGATTGCGCTCTGGGCTCGCTGACTTCTCCGCTCCGCAAATCAGCTCCATCAAGCTTATGGAGCTCATGCAGAGCTGACCATGGTGGCGATTGAACGCATCGCGCACCTGATGTGGTCTGTTCTTGATGGTGAAAATGCAAATGTTGGTGTCCAACATGTATTTCAGCATTAGAATGCCTCACGCTCCTGCAACGTGGGCTGATCACGTTCGTTCATAAAGTCGGATGTCGCAGTGGCGCCCTCAAACCAGCTATCCCAAGCCTCGCCTACAGGGGCTATAATTCGGGTACGCCCCACTGCAACAATATCGACACGCTTCACATCATCAGGAAGAGCAACTGCTTTCGGTAGCCGGATAGCTTGGCTACGATTGCTCTGGAATACCGCACCTTGCTCCATGACGTAATCCTTTGGCATCTATAAATGGCATATTCCAAAGTTAATGCCGGGATCGGGATATGTCAATGGGATATACGACATGCTTCGGATGGTTAGCGTTAAGCTATTGAGATCCCATCAGGGGTGAGCAGCGGCCTGCACGGCGGCAAAATGAGGTCGCTAGAAAATTTGCCCACCTTCAGCTCTTCGAACCAGGCGAGCAACGACCTCAGTGCGGTTTTGCGCCTGCAACTTACGCATTATATGTTGCAAATGCATCTTCACCGTATGTCCCGACAAATTGAGTTTTCCTGCAATAACCTTGTTTGAGCAGCCACATTGCAACTCTGCAAGCACCTCCGCCTCCCGCGGAGTGAAATCGGCAACATCCGAATACTGCGTTCTCTCATCCAAGCTTCTTTCGGTGTCGTTTCTAGCCGAAACATGCTCATTCGGGTTCGTTGCGACAGCTCCCAGCAACTGCGGGCAGAATGTTCCCCCCGCCAGAACCAGACGAAGACCAGCAAGAGCGATATCGATGGGAAGTGAGGTCGAAAAGAAGCCGCGGATTCCCATCTTGAGCGCCTGGCGAGCTATGTCGACATCATCCGTGCCTAAGAGCAGCGTAATAGGAACCTCGGGAAACCGCGCGGCAATTGCCGCGAGATCGTTATGCAGACTTGGGCTCTCAACACCTCTGCCGCCCAGATCTAGTGCAATCAAACGCACCTCGGCCCCGAGAGCTCTATCGAGACTATCAGTCGAAATCATGTCGATAAAATTCCACCCGGCGAATTCAAGCTGAAGAAGCTTCACCACAGTCGTACGCGCCAATGTGGAATGCTGAATAACGACAATAGTTGGTGTATTGCGCCGAATATGACGCTTGGTTTTTGCACCGTTGGACACCTGCCTGCTCCCCGGAATAGTTGCAGCCCAACAGCGATCCATACTATCCCCGTTCCTGTTTCATGTCACGACACAAAAAAGAGGTACTCTCGATATCAATATTCTTACCTATTACGATAGGCCTTATAGACTGCAAGAACTCAGCGCGAGACAACCACTGCATGCGTAACACTTCAAAATATTATTGATGAGGAGATCTGATCTAAACATGTTTGGCCGAAACCACACACAAAGATCGTGTCAATAAATACTTCAAAAAACTCTGAAAGAACATTTGACATGATACAAAGACACTTAAGAAAATCAGCTGCATAGAATTATGTCGCGAACAACTTGCTTTAAGTTCAGCTCTCAACCTAAAGCAGCCATGGCACTGAACAGGTACCGGTGGATGCCAGCCAAACCAGCAGTCGAAATCCAGGACAACATGGACAGGTTCACCGTCGAATATCCGGTACCATAGTGACCCGTCGTTCCGTGAGATGTTTTATGGCAGGGAGAACCAGGCGGCGGAAATGATCCAACACGTGGATCGAGAAATGGCAAGGAAGACGGCTTCATGAAGTTGGGTTTTCGCTATAGCGACCGCACTATCGGCAGGAATGCTGTCCATCAGCTGTGCAAGAAGCCCAGAATGTCACCTACGAGAGCCGAATGGGCGTCCGCAAGATTGCCGCCGCCACCATGGCCGCCGACGCCGGCCAATTGAAGTGCATGCTGATCGTAGAGAACATGGTCGATCTGCAGGGCATCCGCCGTCCCACCGGCGGGAACTGCAATATTGATGGGATGGAAATAGGCGAGATTGACGTCCACCATGCTGCCGGTCGATGATCCAACTCCGCCGCCGCCAGCTTCATGGTTGCCGGTAAAAATCGTGCCTGAGGACATGTTGAAGCCGCCACCGTTGCCGCCGATGCCGGCGATCTGCATGGTGCCCTGGTCAAAAACCGCATTGTTCGTCTGATGGGCTTCAGCCGAACCGCCTGCGGCGCCCACCGCGATGTTGATCGGGGAGAAGATGGCCACGTTCACGTCGACCATGCTGCCGACGAAAACTCCGCTGCCGCCATGGCCTGCATAATTGTCACCGGTAAATGTAACTGCGGTTCCCGGGCTCACCGTCGAATCGTGGATCGCGACATTATGGTCTCCGCCGGAGCCGCCGATGCCTCCCATCTGGGTTGCCCCTTGCAGGAACATCGCATTATTCGATTGATCGGCGTGAGCCTCAGCGCCAGGGCCAACCGCCACCGCCGTGTTCACCGGCGCAAACACCGCAACATCGGAGCTCACGAGCCCGCCGAAGAATAGACCGTTGCCACCCGTGCCGATATGATTGGCGTCACTGCCGCCCATGGCAACATTGCCGCTTCCGCCATTCCCGCCGATCCCAGCCATTTCGGTGGGATGCTGATTGATCAGCGCGTCGTTGCCTTGAAGGGCGTCTGCGCTCGAATGAGGTCCGGCAATGGCCGTATTGGAGGGCACAAAGGCGGCCAGTGCGTTGCTGCCGATCACGCCGTCGCTTATCCCGTCCCCGCCGCTACCGGCTGAATTGTAGTTCGGACCCGAAGTGACGTCCAATGGTAGCCAGGTCGGTACTAGCGCCAGATGCCCAGCAGCCAAATTGGAGGTGAAGTTCTGATCGGTGCCTGTTTTGGGCAAGTCTTCCAATAAGGGACGGATTTCCGTCATGACCATCTCCATCGCACAATCGACGCACATCCCAGCCGGTGGGCAATTTATGCAGCCAGAATTCTTCGGATATTGTGCATCTGAACGTGAGAAAAGCAGAGCCTGCAATTCGTCTACCTCCAGTCGGCTAGTATCCTAGCCGTTTGGCTATCCGGGACGTAGCGCCGCCACGCGAAATTGAGGGCGTCACAGCCGTCCTTGGAACAGAGACCCAATATGTTGCCCTGCTTTTCTCACAACGGTTGACGGCCCCGACCCAACTCTCCTCCAAACCCCGCAATGCAGCCGGTTTGCTTAGACCGCGGCTGTTTCGAAAAACCAGGCGAGTCGATCAGTCCGCGGACCTGATCACGACCATATTATCCGGCGCCCATCACGACGCACCGAGGTCAAATGATGCTCCGTAATCTCCAAGCATACGCCCGAAGGAGTGTCACCGAATATCTAGATAGCTCGCAGATTTGACCGCAGGTAATATTCACCCGCGGTTGTATTGGCTGGCGATGAGATGCTGGATACCCACGCCGTAAAACCAACCGACGAAACGAAATCGAAGGAGGAAGTTCAATGCCTATTCCACAAATGTCTGACACGATTCAATTCAGTGACCCGGTTGCCGGCGACGGAAACGCCGGCAACGGCGGCGATGGCATCAGCCATGGCAATATTGACTACAATCCGGTTGCTTATGTCGCCAACGTGCAATCGGTCGAGGGAGCATCTACCGATCTGCACAACGGCGATCACGTGGGACAGATGGCGGATTGGACCGCCGGCAGCGGCGGACCTGGTGGCCTTACCCAGGCCCAGAACGGCTTTCTGGCGGCGGTCACGAATAGCGGCGCCGGCGGCGCCGGGGGAGATTCTCACTCCAACGGCAGCCAAGGAAGCGTGAGCGGCGGCGACACGGCGGCGGTAAGCGCTGGTACGACGGCGACGCAATATACGCAGCTTCTGGCCGATCAGCATGCCACCATCCTTGCGGGTGTCGGCGGAAACGGCGGCAACGGTAACATGGCTCGCGGCGGCGACATCTCGGCAGCATTGGTTCACACGGACCCCTCAACGACGACCGTGAACAATGCTCTCGATCATTTCACGAACGATTTCGGCCACATCGATCTTAGCCATCTTGGTTCATGACCCCCTGGCCCCTCGGGTCGCCGGCTTCGGCTGGCGACCCTCATAGGTTGCGGCATCTGCCGGCAGCCGCGTCCTTTCAGCATCAGTGGAGCGAAATCGGATAATGGCAACGCTTTCGGTAAAGCCATCGCGCCCACAGACACAGCTCGTTGTTGCGCTGCGGGCTTGCGCCGGAGCCCTCGGGTTGGTTTTTCTCTATAGCTGTGGCTACAATCTCTTTCTCCTGGCACCTTCCATCTATCTCCTGCAGATCTATGACAGGGTCCTGTCGAGCCGAAGCGCTGACACGCTTCTGATGCTGACAATGATCATCTCCATCGCCGTAGTGGTCGGCGCAATTCTAGACATCGTGCGCCGGGCAGCTCTCTCGCGCATTGGCAGCTGGCTAGATCACAAACTGCGGCCCCTGGTGCTCACCGCATCATTCGAATATGCCGCGCGCGCCGATGCAGGAGCCGCCACGGAGTGCTACAGGGACCTGGCCACCTTACGCCAATTCCTGG
>JBCNPI010000228.1:0-10056 GCA_039593415.1 Rhizobium sp.
CTTCGACCTGGGATCGCGCACCAATTTCAACCGCGACTTTCCGCTGATCTCGCTGCGCGACCGCGATCTCCTGATCGAGAACCTCGAGCGTTATCCGGCCGTAGACCGGCTGAAGCGCCAGCTCATTCACATGGCGCTTGGTGCCGATCTGGTGATCGATCTCCACTGCGACGATGAATCCCTGCAATATGCCTATATCGACGAGGCCTTCTGGCCCGAGGCTTCCGATCTTGCCGCAGCGCTGAAGATGGACGCCGTGCTGCTGTCGGACGGCGAAAGTTCAGCCTTCGAGGAAGCCGTGAGCTTTGCCTGGAAATATGAAGTACCGGGCGAGAAGAAGACGCAGCTGCCGGGCAAGCTCTCGGTGACCGTCGAGTTGCGCGGCACCCGCGACGTCTATCCCGAGATGGCAAAGGAAGATGCGGAAGGGCTTTGGCGCTTTCTTGCCGCGCGCGGTGCAGTCCGCGACGAGAGTGCCGTGCCTGGTACATTCACCGGCCCGGCCGTGCCGCTCGACAATGTCGAGATGATCCGCGCGCCGCAGGCCGGCACCGTGCTTTTCCATCGCAGTATCGGCGAACGGGTCAAGGAAGGCGATCTGCTCGCGACCATCATCACCGCGCCCGGCATGGCGGATGGGACCATCGAGGTCCGCGCGCCGCAAGCGGGCCTGATCGTGACCCGCGTGTCGGACCGGCTGGTGCGCCGGCGCGGTGACCTGATGAAGATCGGCTCAGACAGACCAAGCTCCGTTGCCCGCAGACCGGGTACACTTGAGGACTGATACGGAATAGAAACGGATTCGACATGACGATCATCATTTACGGCATCAAGAACTGTGACACGATGAAGAAGGCGCGCACATGGCTGGAAGGCCATGGCATCGCCTATGATTTCCACGACTACAAGGCCGTCGGCATCGACCGGGATCATCTCGAACGCTGGACCAAGGAAGCCGGGTGGGAAGTCGTGCTCAACCGCGCCGGCACCACCTTCAAGGCGCTGCCGGAAGCGGACAAGGCCGACCTTTCGCAGGACAAGGCCATTGCGCTGATGATGGCGCAGCCTTCGATGATCAAGCGTCCGGTACTGGAAGCGGACGGAAAGTTGCTGGTCGGATTCAAGCCGGATATTTATGCGGCTGCATTCGGCAAGATAGCCTAGAGACAAGCCATGTCCAAAACCACACGCGCGACGCAAGTGCTGACCCAGGCGAAAGTCGCCTTCACTGTGCATGCCTATGATTACGATCCGAATGCGGAGCGTGTCGGCCTGCAGGCGGCGGAGGCTCTGGGCGAGGAGCCGCATCGCGTGCTGAAGACCTTGATGGCCGAGGTGGATGGCAAGCCGGTCTGCGCCGTCGTGCCCTCGGATCATGAAGTCAGCATGAAGAAGCTCGCCACGGCCTTCGGCGGCAAATCGGCTGCCATGATGAAGCCTGCCGACGCCGAGCGACTGACGGGTTATCATGTCGGCGGCATCAGCCCCTTCGGCCAGAAGAAGCTTGTGCCGACGGCAATCGAAGCCCAGGCTATGACCGAGGCCTATGTCTACATCAACGGCGGCCAGCGCGGCCTGCAGGTGAGGCTCAGCCCACAGGACGCGTTGACCGCGCTTAAGGCCAAGGCCGCGCCGCTGATTGCCTGAGGATCCCAAGATCGGACAAAGCGCCTTCAATTTCGCCGCAAACGGGTCTAAGTCTTCAGACCATCTTCCGATATCAGCCAAGCAGGTTTTGTCATGACATCAGCCTTTCCCAACCATCATCCCGTCGATCACGCCAAGCTGGAAAAGCTTGCGGAAGTAGCCGTAAGGGTCGGGTTGCAGCTGCAGGCCGGCCAGGATCTGCTGATAACAGCGCCAGTTGCCGCGATGCCGCTGGTGCGGCTGATCACGCGCGAAGCCTATAAGGCCGGCGCCGGCCTCGTCTCGACCTTCTATTCCGACGAAGAAACGACGCTTGCCCGCTACGAATATGGCCAGGATGCCAGCTTCGACCGTGCCGCGACATGGCTCTATGAAGGCATGGCCAAGGCCTTCTCCAACAACACGGCGCGGCTTGCCATTGCCGGCGACAACCCGATGCTCCTGTCGAACCAGGACCCGAACAAGGTGGCGCGCGCCAACCGCGCCAATTCGGCCGCCTATAAGCCGGCGCTCGAAAAGATCTCGAACTTCGACACCAATTGGAACATCGTCTCCTATCCGAACCCCTCCTG
The DNA here is from genome assembly GCA_039593415.1 of Rhizobium sp. Taxonomy (GTDB): domain Bacteria; phylum Pseudomonadota; class Alphaproteobacteria; order Rhizobiales; family Rhizobiaceae; genus Rhizobium. The sequence continues at coordinate 2,220 of JBCNPI010000228.1, forward strand.
GGCGAAGCTCGTCTTCCCGAACGATCCGGAACCGATCGCGGTCGCCAAGCTCGCCAAGGCGATCTTCTCGGCTTCGCGTGTCGATGTCGAAGATCCGATCGCGGCCTGGGCCGAGCACAATGCCAATCTGCACAAGCGCTCGGCCTGGATGAATGGTCAGCGCTTCGCTGCCCTGCATTTCCAGGGACCGGGCACCGATCTGACGGTTGGCCTTGCCGACGGCCATGAATGGCATGGCGGCGCGTCCACCGCCAAGAACGGCATCACCTGCAATCCGAACATCCCGACGGAAGAGGTTTTCACGACGCCGCATGCGTTGCGTGTCGAAGGCCATGTCTCCTCCACCAAGCCGCTCTCGCATCAGGGCACGCTCATCGATAATATCCAGGTGCGCTTCGAAGGCGGCCGGATCATCGAGGCCAAGGCGACCCGCGGCGAGGAAGTGCTGAACAAGGTACTTGACACCGACGAAGGCGCGCGCCGGCTCGGCGAAGTGGCGCTGGTGCCGCATTCCTCGCCGATTTCGGCGAGCGGCATCCTGTTCTACAACACGCTCTTCGACGAAAACGCCTCCTGCCACATCGCGCTTGGCCAGTGCTATTCCAAGTGCTTCATCGACGGCGCGAACCTCAGCCAGGAACAGATCAAGGCACAGGGCGGCAATTCCAGCCTGATCCACATCGACTGGATGATCGGCTCCGACAAGGTCGATATCGACGGCATCAATGCCGATGGGTCGCGCGTGCCGGTCATGCGCAAGGGCGAGTGGGCGTAACCAAGCTCAGACATTCGAATGCGATCATGCCGCGGTATCCCTGCCGCGGCATATTTTTTGGCAGAAATCGCAGGATCAGATCGTCGCCAGCGCTCGCTTGACGCGCTCGATATGCGCCTTGCGTCCGGCTTCGGTTGCGCGATCCATGTCATGAAGCGCCAGCATGCGAAAATTCAGACGCTTGGCGCAGAAGGCGGCGATGCCGCGCTTCAACAGGCGCCGCACCGGATTGCCCATATAGAGATGCACGATCCACCAGGGCGAACCGGTGGTCGTGAGTGCCCAGAACAGACGGATATTGGTGAGCTTCGGCACGATTCGCCCGCCGGCCGGATCGTGGGTGAAGGCGACGCCCGGTGCAAAGGCACGATCGAAGAAGCCTTTGAGAATGCCAGGGAAATTGAACCACCATTGCGGAAAGACCAGGATCAACCCTTCCGCCGACCGCAGCCGCGCGACGATATGGTCGACGCCCGAAGTATCGTAAGGCTGATCGAAATAGCCCCGCCGCTCCACTTCCGAAAGGCGCGGGTCGAAGCCCTCGCGATAGAGATCGAGCAAATCGACTTCGTGGCCGCCGGCGGCAAGTGTTTCCCGCGCGACCTTCGCCACAGCGGCGGCGAAGCTATCCTCCAGAGGATGGGCCAGTACCAGCAAGATTCGCATCAGAACAAGCTTCCCTGCTTCGGTGGGGCGGCGGGCTCTGCGGGTTTGGTAGCCCGCTTCTTTGCGGGCGTGGCTCCTGATGACGGTGTGGATGAAGGTGGCGGTGGGGTGGCCGTATCCCCGGTGACCGCGCCGACACGGCCGTCCGCGAACTCGATCGATATGGCAGCACCCCTCGAAAGTGCCGCTGCCAGCGACACCGGACGATCGTCCTCGTCCCGCACCACGGCATAGCCACGCTTCAAAACATTCTTGTAGGAGAGCGACTGCAGGATACGTTCCTGTGCAACCAATTCGCTGCGGGCACGGGTCAGCTGATGGCGGATTGCCGTATCGGCGTGACGAACGAGATTGCCGAGGCGATCGCGCGCCCTCCCCGTCTGCGCTTCGAGGCGCGAGGGCAGCGTGGCGAAGACGGCATCCGCGCGTTCGATGCGGGCGCGAGAGCGGTCGAGCATGCGCTCGATGGTCCGTTCGGCCCGGGTCATCCGTTCGCCCAATTGCTGGCGGCGCTCGGCGATCCGGTTCGACAGTATATCGGGTCGCAGCTGTGAGGCCGTGCGCTCGAAGGAACGGCGCTTGTTCAGCGTGTTCAGCTCCAATCCGCGGCCGAGGCCGGCTGCCGCCTCATCGAAACGGCGGCGCGGCAGAGCGAGGATCTGGTCGAGTGAAGGCAGGGCACGCAGCAATGCGCGCACGGCCTGCCGTCGTTGATCCATCTGCCTGCCCATTCCACCCTGCAGCCGGACGGTAAGGCTTGCGAGCTGCGCCTCAAGTTCGGCTTTGACCGGCACGGCCATTTCGGCTGCACCCGTCGGCGTCGGTGCGCGTACGTCAGCGGCATAGTCGATCAAAGTCCAGTCGGTCTCGTGGCCGACGGCCGAGATCAGTGGGATATCGCTCGCGGCAGCGGCTCGAACGACGGCCTCGTCGTTGAAGCTCCAGAGATCCTCGAGGCTGCCGCCACCGCGCGCGACGATCAGCACGTCGGGCCGCGGGATCGGGCCTTCTGGGCCGAATTCGTTGAAGCCGCGAATGGCGTTCGCCACCTCGTCGCCGGAGCCCTCCCCCTGCACTTTTACCGGCCAGACCAGCACATGTACGGGAAAGCGATCGGAGATGCGGTGCAGGATATCGCGAATAACGGCGCCTGTGGGCGAGGTAACGACACCGATTACCTTTGGCAGGAAGGGGAGCCTGCGCTTGCGCCCGGGATCGAAGAGACCTTCGGCGCCCAGCTTGCGCTTGCGCTCCTCAAGGAGCGCCATCAAGGCGCCAGCACCGGCCGGCTCCAAAGTCTCGATGACGATCTGATACTTCGACGAACCCGGGAAGGTCGTCACCTTACCGGTCGCAATGACTTCCATTCCCTCTTCAGGGCGGAATTTCAGCTTGGAGAATGTGCCTTTCCAGATCACCGCGTCGATGCGTGCGCGATCATCCTTCAGCGAGAAATAGGCGTGCCCCGAGGAATGCGGGCCACGATAGCCGGAGATTTCTCCGCGCACGCGCACCTGGTCGAACGCGTTCTCGACCGTGCGCTTGATCGATCCCGACAATTCCGAGACGGAGTATTCAGTCAGGTTCGAAGGCGAATCATTCTCAAAAAAGCTGCTCATGTCCTCTTTCTAGCCGATGTGGCGGAAAATGCGGAGCCTTGTGCATACTTCCTAAGTCTGAATCGATCGAAGGCGAGGATTGTGTGCATAGTTGAGGGACAGCAGCGATCATTGCATGCCCCATAAGGGGAGTGGAGCTTATCGCTTCATGAAACGTTAACCCTGCTGACAAAGCCTTTCTTAGCCATCCGCGCGTAAACCTGTGCAAACTGGTTCTTGGTAAAGGGGATATGGAGCGATGATATTCGCGACCGCCACGATCATCGGAATTGCCGCCGGCTTGCAGCGCACGACGATCGGCGCGCTGCTCGGCGTGGCACTGGTGAGCATCGCCTTCATGGCGGCCGTCGCAATGTCTGTCACGCCACCGCCGCTGACGACCCTGTTCATCGCGCTCGGCGGCTACAATCTCGGCTTCATCGGCTATCTCGTTACGGCCGATATGATGGAGCAGCGCCGCGCCTAGCGCAATTCCAGGAAAAGCGCTTAGCGGTTTCTCGTCCGGAATTGCGTAAAGACAAAGGGACAGAGCATTTTTCGCGATTCGAAGAAAAGCGGAAAGGCTCCAGAGCCGGATGCCATCCGAAAACCGAGCACACTTTTCGCCATCATGCTCTGACAGCGGCGTCAGGAAAATGTGCGGCGGTTTCCGATCCGAAATGCGCGTCCGGCTCAATCACGCGGTTTGACGCGAAAGAACTGCACATCCGATTTCCCCGGTGTCGCAATGGGTTCCAGATAGACGGGGACGCGTCCGGCGGTCAGATGGGCATAAAGTCCCTTGGGAGCCCGCTCGCTCAGGAGCTGCACCTGTGGATCTTCCTTGCAGAAGGCGACCAATGTGACCTTTGCCTCACGCAACAGCGCCTCTGCCCGTTGCGGTTCCGCAAGGCCGATATGCAGTTCGGCCAGCATGCCGTCGGGATCTCGGTGATAAGGGCCGGATAAAGTGCGATGCGGCGTGAAGCGCAAAAGCGGCGCCCCCATGTTCGAGGCCGCTGCAACGACCCCAGGCTCAAGACCCGCGATCGGCGCCAGTGCTGCCTTCGAGGTGCAATCGGCGGTTTCTTCCGCCTTGACGGGAGTCGCGACCGCAAAACTGTTGCCGAAGCCCTTCGTGATGAGCGAGCCGCCGATCGCCCAAACCGCGGGGACGGAAACCAGTACCGTCACCGCATAGAGCAAAGCCGCGCGCAGGCTCCTGGTATCGGCCATGTAGTTGCGCCTGAGGTCGGCGATCACCAGGGCTAAGGGTGGGACGGCAAGGAGGTTGGCAAATTCCGCGCCGCGCACCTGCACCAGCGTAATCGCCCAATTGATCGCGACCATGGCCATGAGGACCGCAAACAGCGCGGCGCGATCGCCGCGCAGGATGCGAATAGCGCAAAGGACCATGGCCAGAAGGCCAGTCACATATAAGGCGCCGAGCGTATCCGGCTGGGTGCGGGCGATCGAGAAGATCGACTGCGCCTCGGTTATCTTGCTCAGCCAGAGATCCACTAGTATCGGGTCGAGATCGGCAAGCGGATGGCGCAGGCATTGCGGCGCAAGCGCGACGGTCGTCACGAATACGAGTGCGCCATTGGCCAGCAGAACCGCAATGCGCCACGGCCGGGAAAGATGGCTGGCAAAAAGCGCCGACAGCAGAAGCCCGACGCATCCGGCGCTGGTGATGCTGTAAAAGCCGAGTGAGAGATTGTCGCAGGTGACCATGGAATAGAAGCGCGGCGGCACAAGCGAAAAGAAGGCGGCGCTGACGGCGATGGTCAGCGCCAGCGCAAAGGCTTTTGCAGCCGGCGCGAAGGCTTCGCCTTTCCAGGCCCATAGGCAAGCAACCGACATGCAGGCGACGGCAACGAAGGGCGTCGTTTCCGCACCGATGCCGAGCTGGATGGCAAGGGCGACGGCGGCGATCGCGAAATTGCGCGGCCGATAGTTTTCATCGACCAGCATGGCAAGGGTGAGGGCGACAAGGCCAAGCTGAACATTGTCATGATCGATGGAACCAGGCACGAAACGCGGCGAGAGCAATACGAACATCGCCGTCAGGATCAGCGAAAAATGCATGCCTTCGACGCCTGCGATGCGTCGACCGGCAAGGCCCATGAAGATCATCAGCGGCAGAACGAGCATGAGCGGCCAGACCGTCAGCGCCGCCGCCTCTGCCCCTTCGGGCGAAAAGAACATCCGGAAGAAGAGGATGAGGCTCGCGATCGGCAGGTCGATGAAGCGCGACCAGTGCATCAGCGTCCCGCCTTCGAGGCCGAGACGATATTGCATCATATCGAACCAGCCCTGGCCGGCGAGGAAATCCCGCACTTCGACAAGTCGCATGGCATCGTCATTATCCGGGCCGACATAGTCCGCCGGGTGACGATGAATGACGAGCTGCGCGACAATAACGACCACGGCATAGACGAGCGCGACCAAGGCCGGATGCGACCAGCGCAGAGCCGCCTTCTTTTCTGCCGTTCCGGCTGTCTCGGGCGGCATTGCAAGCGTCTGCGCCATGTGGTTAAGCCCCGTGTTGGAAGAATATACGAGGCCCTACGCTAGCTCCTGGCCATCAAAAAAAAGTAAAGCGGATGTCCGGAGATATTCCTCACGATAATGTTTTCGCACAGGCTATCTCCCGCCATTTTTCGTTCGCAGCCATAGCGTCTTATTAACAGCCAGCGGGGTAAGCTCTCGTCCGGATCGTCCATCAGGCCACAACTTGAATTTACGCGTAGGAACCGGCAAAGACCATGTGGAATGAGAAGCTGAACATCGCCGTCCTTCTGCCCTGTTACAACGAAGCCGCGACGATCGGAGATGTCGTGCGGGGCTACCGCAAGGCGCTGCCGCAGGCTGCCATCTATGTCTATGACAACAATTCCACCGACGGCACCGCGCTGCACGCCGTACTGGCAGGTGCAACCGTGGTGCGAGAGCGCCGGCAGGGCAAGGGACATGTGGTGCGGCGCATGTTCGCCGACATCGAGGCGGATATCTATCTGATGGCGGATGGCGACGGCACCTATGCGCCGGAGGACGCCGAAGAGCTGATCCGCACACTGCTGACCGAAGGCTCCGACATGGTCGTCGGCACACGCCGCAATGTCCGCAACGACGCCGGCCGACAGGGCCACGCCTTCGGCAACCGCCTTTTCAACTGGCTCTATCGCAGCATATTCGGTGCCGATTTCACCGACATCTTCTCCGGCTATCGCGCCTTTTCGCGCCGTTTCGTCAAGAGTTTCCCGGCCGTATCGGGCGGTTTCGAAATCGAGACCGAAATGTCGGTGCATGCCTCGCGGCTGAAGCTGCCGGTCAGCGAACTCGAACTCGACTATGGGCGGCGGCCGGAAGGCTCGCATTCGAAGCTTTCCACCTTCCGCGACGGTGGCAAGATACTCTGGATGTTCGCCATGCTGATGAAGGAGACACGGCCTTTCGCCTTTTTCGGCATTTTGAGCGCCATCGCCATGGAGCTTGGCATCGGCTTCGGCATCCCGGTCGTTGTCGAGTATTTCGAAACCGGCCTGGTAACGCGCATGCCGACCTGGGTGCTCTCCATGGCACTGACGATGATCGCCTTCATGCTGTTCACGGCTGGACTGATCCTCGATTCCGTTGCGCGTGCGCGTGCAGAACAATTGCGAATCCATTATATGAGCCTGGCCAAGCCGTCTTCGCGTCACAATAGCGACGAACAGACCGTTTACATGGCAGAACTCGAAAAGCCGGGAAGCCGGAAGAAAAGGTCCAAGGCCGCATGAACAAGCTGCTTCGCTTCCTGGTTGCCGGTACTATCGGCTTCATTGTCGATGCGAGCATATTGCATCTATTGCTGTGGTTCACGCCCTTCGGCCCGTTCATCAGCCGCGCCGTGTCGATACCGACCGCGCTGCTTACCACCTGGTTTTTGAACCGCAACTTTACTTTCGGCCGGTCCAACCGGTCGCTGGCGTCGGAGGGTTTCCGCTACGGTTCCGTCGGTTTGACCTCGGCGCTCCTGAACTACGCCCTTTTCAGCTCATTGCTGATGGCCGAGCCGGAGCTGCGGCCTATCATCGCCTTGACGCTTGCTTCGGCGGCGGCGACGGCGTTCAGCTTCTTCGGCTATTCGCGCTTCGTCTTCCGCCACCGGCAAAATTCCTGAAGCAATTCCGGGAAAGTGCGGAGCAATTTTCCGTCCGGAATTGCCTGGGAGAATAAGGAAGGCGGAGCCGGTCAGACCGGCTCCCAGCCATCCTTTTCGCTGGCCCGATAAATCGCATCGATGACCTTCTGGTTGAGCTTCGAGCTTTCCAGGGACACGACCTCGGCGCCTTGACCAAGCGCGGCAGAGGCGAAAGCTTCCGCCTCGCGTCTGTACTGCCGGCTGTCGGGGAAACGGAAGACCTGCGATTCGGAATGATTGCGATTGGTCAGCTCCAGCTCTTCGGCGCCATAACGGTCGGCATTGAAGGGCGACTTCACCTCGATGAAACCCTCCGTGCCGTGGAAAACCATGACCTGGCGATTGGCCATCTGCGTCGAGATGTAGAAGGTCAGTTCGAAGTCGCCGAAGTCTGCCTTGACGCTGGAGTAGATGTCCGTGCCGAATTCGGGATCGCGCTCCGTCACCGCCTGAATGCGCAGGGGCTCCCGGCCGGTGACGAAACGGGTGCTGATCGTCGGGTAAACGCCGATATCGGGCAGGCCGCCGCCGCCGAGCGCCGGGATGTTGCGCATGTTGCCGGCATCGCGGTTGAAATAGGTGAAGGCGCCCTGGATATGGCGCAGGCGGCCG
>JBCNPI010000229.1:0-10044 GCA_039593415.1 Rhizobium sp.
TCGCTCAGCCCGGTCGAATATCGTAAGAGCCTCGACCTGAACTTATAAACCAGTCCAACTTTTTATCCGCACCCCCACTTTTTCATTTCGGACGGATCGCCCGCACTGCAAGAAAAATGTTCTCGATCAACACCATAAATGCAATCAGCTGGTACAACACGAAATGAAAAAGTGGCGCAAATCGAGCTGAAACCCAGCACCTATCTCCAACCGCTTTATAGCTTGGCCTGTTCCAACGCGCTGAACCGCAATGCTCTGCCGTCTACCGCGACGATGGCGTCCATCTCTTCTGCAAGCGCGTCGCGATCATCGACACCACGCAAGAGACGGCCGGCGAGGGTATCGAAACGTCCGGCGGCGATGTCGGCAATTAGAAGAGCAGCCCGTGACGGCTCGATGTTGACACCATCGTCAAAAAGCTTCTGGATCCCGGGTAGGTAGGTTTTCCCTGCCTCCGACGATAGCTGCAATTCAGTCATCGCACTCCGAACAAGACCGGGATCGACGGCGAACGCGCGCACCCCGTGGCCGATGGTGGTGTCGTTCAGGCATTCCGTGAGACGCATGATGGCGGCTTTGCTGGACGCGTAGCCAGAGCCATGCGGAAAGCTGTTGCCCGTTCCGCCACCGACGAGGTTTACGATCCGGCCGCTGCCCTGCGCCAACATCACAGGGGCGGCCGTGCGGCAAGTGTTGAATGTACCACGCAGGTTGATCTCGACATCCCGCCACCACACAAAGGGATCACAGTCCCAAATAGGACCGAAGCCCTGAAACGAGCCGTGATTGTTGATCAGAATGTCGACAGGGCCCAGTTCGGTCGCAACGCGAGTGAAGGCATTTTCAACCGCGGCAAGGTCAATCAAGTCCGTCGAAATAGACATCGCTTGACCGCCCTCGCCCTCGATGAGAGAGACTGTTTCCTCAATCTCCGTCACCGTTCGCGCCAGCACGGCGACCTTGGCTCCTTCCCTCGCCTGGTGTAGAGCGATCTCTCGGCCTATTCCTCTGCCACCGCCAGTTACGACGGCGACCGTGTTCGAAAGGCGGGTCATGCTTACTCCTATGGCGTTGTAAAATGGATATGGATACAAACTATGTGTGCCGCGGCGGCGATGGCAATGATGTGCGCTAACTTTTCTGGATCTTGTGGCAAGACATTTGACCGTCCCGCCCGGTGATTGGAGTGGTCGCTCCCGACTATCCGTTTGTAGGCCATTTTCCCTCAGGTCGCTTACGGGCGCGAAAGCACGAGCCTTTCCGAGTTCGTCGATGGCATTACTATGATCCGTTAGCACATGGATTTAGCCATGGAAGTGCGTGTGGCTATCATGCGATACGATGGGAACGCCTGCGTAGAATTCCCGAGGTCCTATGTCCGAGCTCGATTGGCTGAGCCATCTTCTGCAAATCATCACGGTCACCGGCCAGCTCGAAGTGCGCTGCGCCTACGGCGCTCCGTGGCGCATCACGTGGAACCGGGCGGCGGCAGAGTCCTGCCGGTTGGACCCTGAGCGAGAACGACAGCAACGGCGAGCAACTCGACCTGTTGTGTGGTCGATTTTTCATCGCCCCACCTTCAGAAGCGGTCCGCGGGCTTGATCCGAGCCGGGGGAACGCTGGTTTCGGTCGTAGGCCCGGCAGAAGCGCGCCCCGCCGATGGCCTGGCGATTGACTTCGTCGTGGAATCCGATCGCGCTCAACTGGGCGAGATCGTTCAGCGGGTACGTGACGGACATCTTCGGACAAACATCGGCAACATCTCAACGCTCGATAATGCCGTCGCCGCATTCAACTCGGCGGAACGACGGACAGGCAAGACGATCATCCGCACTCGAGCATGAGAGACGACCGGCATCAATGAATGGAGCCGCTGGTTTTCTCGAGCGATCCCGACTCAGGATTATGGCCTTCCGTCATCTGACGAAGGCGGCCGCGGCAAAGAGCGGCAAGGGTTCGTCGCGAAGGGTCTTGATCACCCAGAGCGCATCGCGGCGCGGCAAATTGAGGGACGGCAGAAACGCATCGGCCTCGGCAAGCTCGACCAGGGACGTCACCGGCACGCCGATCGGCGCCAGAGATCATCGACGCTCTCGAATGGCTGGTCGGCCCAAGCGCATGTTCAGCCGAATAAAGCAGTTCCGCCGCATCGCACGCGGTACGACCAGAGCAAATTATCGTACGCAGCCTTTCCTGGCCATCGCCACCGTAAAAATCTGGCTCCCATACTCTACCAAAATCGCCGTCTACAAGGCGATGGGATATTTGCCCATCGCACCAAGCTGCCGGGGGATTAGAAGAGAGCATCCGCAAAAATATCCTCGTCACTCGCCGGCGCCGGTGCGCTTTCGGTCAGGGAGTTCACCGCGCCGAAAATGGCAGCATGAATCTCGCGTTCGGCCGCCATGGTGTAGATCTTGAAGATGCGCTCGGAAATCGCCGCCACGGGCGCCTCGAGCCCGGTCGCATCGAGAAATGCGCTCCGCATACGTCCGGCCTCCTTCGTGCATGACGCCAAGGTCTCTCCGATCCCGGCGCGGAAGTCCAAACCCTTGATTACATCGGCCACTTGCGATGTCATGGCCTCTCCGCAGCGGCGCAGTTCCTGTACATTGAGTTCCATCGCCGCACCGGCTTCGCCGATATGGGCAAGTGCGGCGTCTATATGCGTGCCGAGCCCTGAGGAATTTTCCTCTTCCCCGGCCTGCCGCCAATCCTTGAGGCCCGTCGCCTGTGTTTCGAGCTTACCGAGGCCGACGAGGATCTTCTCTGCATCTTCATCGAGCAGCGATGCGAACGAGCGCAGCTCGCCGGCAACCACATTGATCGCCCGCCCTTCCTCGCCCAGCTTGCCGCAGCGCAGATTGGTGTTGAGGGCCATATATTGAATGTCGCGCCGCACGAGCTGAATGGTCATAATGCTCGTCGTCAGCTCCTTGACCATCTCGGACGTCTTTTCGCTAAGCCGATTGGCGCCGGCTGCGGCGATGTCGATGCGATCGACCACGATCCGCGCGGCGGCGAGGTCGCCGCGCAGCAAATTGATCGGGCTTTTGCCATCCTGCCCGCTCTGTGACATCATTGTCCGATAGAGATCGAGCAGAGTGCCGATATCGTCACTGAAGCTGCGGATGTTGTCGACGATCTTGGCGGTCTCGCGGTCGAAGCCCGCGGTCGTTTCGCCGAGCAGCTCGAAGATCAGTGTCATGGCCAGTTGCGAGAGGCGCTGGCGGTCGGTGGCGGGAAGGCCGGCCGGAACCTCTGAAGCGAGATAGGCCTCCGCTATCGCGTGCGCCGTCTGGCAGTGCTCGACCCTTTGCCTGGTGATGTCGCCGATCTGCATGGCCGACAGCGTATAGGCCACCTTGTTCTGGATCTTGCGCGCCAGGTCGGCGACGCTATCCGCCAATTCGGAAAGATTGCGGCGCTGAAGCTGGATTTCCTCGGCGTTCGAGATGAGGCGCTGCGCGATGGATGGGATGCCGTTCAGATGCTGCCCCAAGGAACCGTCCTCATCTGCAGTGGCGGATTCGATCTGCCCTTCCAGCGAGCGGATCTGCAAAGACAGCGCTTTGACTTTCTTGGTGGCGAATTCGATGCGCTCGACGATCTCGCTGGCGAAGCTCGAAAAGTCGGGAATACGCGCGCCTGCGATCTTCGCCGTTGCAGCAAAGGTCCTAAGATAGCGCAAGGTCTCCTCCATCGAGAGGACGTGTTCGGCAAGCCGCTGTCCAGTCTGCCCGATGGCGGCGACGCTCTCCTGGCGCCGCGCTTCGGCAGGCGGCAGCTTGTTCAAAAGATCCACCGTCTGAAGCAGCCGCGCCGCGGCTTCGGTCGCGTTCTCCTCCTTCAGCGAATTGCCGATATGCTCCAGCAGGCTAATGAGCTTGGCGAGCGCTTCCGTGACCGTGATGAGGACCGCACCGCCATCCAGGAAGCGCTGTTCGATCTGCAATCGGGCGCTCTCCAAGCGGTCGACGAAACTATCCGTCGATGGGATAAATTGCCGACTTGTCGCTGCATACGCCATACTGTTTGGACCCCGCCCAAGATTATCCCCGGCAAACTAAAGCGAACAAAAAAACATGGAGTTAACGCGGGGATGAAACAGGCGCCTGCTTGCAACCGCCACCCTTGCGTCGCCGGGAAAGCCCTGGGCAAGACCCAGGTCTTATGACTGGCAATCAGCACGCCTCGCCATTGTGCAGGCCACCGGTGGCCTCTGCTTGCAAGTTTGGCCATAAGCAAGCCCGCTCATGCTGATTGAAGATAGGATGAAGATAGCTACCAAAAAATACGCCTGGTCATCCAGCGAGCCTGCCGAGTTACAGGAGAGATTGAAGGGCGCGAATATATCTGTCGTCCTCGAACGAACGCTGGGCAATCCGAGCTTCCACGTCGATTTCACGCTAGCCACGATCCGAAAGATGGCGGCTTGGAAGATCTTTTCGAAAACGGGTTATGAAACCCTCTATCTGTTTGATCCTGCCGACCGGATAGAACTGCACTTCGTCGAAAACGGCGTGTTTCAAGTTGAAACGGAGGACCAGGCATTCACGGCGGCCGCACGAAGCGCCTTCATGCTGCTGTCTCCCGGCTCGACGAAAATCAAGGCATCCGCGAATGCCCGCAAGGTTGCGCTTGCCATACCCCGCATTCATTGCCTGCCATTGATCGATATCGGAAAAGACGATCCTGAGTTGTTTTTTCGACGCTTCGCTTTGCTTGCCGACATTGACGAAACCGGAATAAGGACGGTTCACAGCATGGCGGCCTTGCTGCTCGAGGCGGATGAGCATCCCTTCGCCGGCTCGCCATTGGGTGCCTCCCTTTTCAAGGAGACGTTGATTACGGCCTTTATGCAATCATGGCCGCAATCCATACAAAAGACAGTGATCCAGAGCGCGCGACCACGCAATCTGAAGCGGGCGCTGGACTGGATTCAGACCCATCTGGGCGACGAGTTCACGATACTCGATATAGCAAGAAATGCCGGCCAGAGCGTGCGCAGCCTGCAGATTTCCTTCCGGCAGAACATGGGCATGAACCCTCTGAATTACGTGCAGCGCCTTCGACTGCAGCAAATCCATTACGATTTGCTTCACGGTGATGCCGACGAAAGCATATCCGAGATCGCCACGCGCTGGGGATTTACTCACATGGGATATTTCGCAGCACGTTATCGCGCCATGTATGGCGTATCCCCGTCAGCGACGCGCACCAGTCGTCGCGACTTCGATGCGACTGGCAAGATTTGATATCAGAAAAACGCAATCCTATCACTTAATCGCAGTTAATTATGAAAATCAGCTAGAAGTTGAGCGTAGGCTTAACGCGCTGTTAGTCATTTAACGATTTCATTCCTTAGCCAAGATTCACAATCATTGTGACGCGGCCCTTTCATGAGAAAGGCCTCCAACAACCTTCCAGCCAAAAATCCTGAGTAGATCCGCGGGTGTACCGCGGGCGCTCTGCGGGGTAGCTATGCGCGTCTTCGTAATCGATGACAGTCCTTCCGTTGTGGCGACGCTTCGCCGGGTGGTCGAAGCCATCAAGGGCAGCGAAGTATTGTCGTTCCTTCATCCGAGCGATGCCCTCAGGCGGCTCGACGACCAGACGCCGGATCTCATTCTCGGCGACTATATGATGCCCTCTGCTCCAAGCGGGCATACAAGGCCGCTCGGCCGATCGCCGACGCCTTTCGCAAGATCGTCAATAGCAGCGGCACCTTTCAATCCAGCCTGCGTTGCTGCCTTCTGTCGCCGCCGGACGGATATCAAGGCTCTCTTCGAGTCCCAGAATAGCGACGACGACGCAACGTCGATTTCCACACTTCAGTTATCCCGAGGTTCGGCATGAGCCAACAGTCTGAAATTCTCCACCTGCATGGGCCGCTGACGATCAAGACGATTAGCAATGTCAGAGACATCGTTCAGGCCTATCTGCAGGAAGCAGCTTTGCGCAATCATGCCCTGATCATCGATATCGACGGCGGTGAGGAGATCGACCTCACCCTACCGCAACTGCTTCTGTCCGCGCGGCAAACAGCCGCTCGCGCCGGCCTTGCAGTCACTTTGAGCAAACCCGCGGACGGGAATTTTCTGACCGTCCTGCAACGTGCTGGCCTCCTTGGCGGAGACCGGCAAGAAGACAGTTTCTGGCTAGAAGGAAAAGCAGTATGAGCGCCAATATTCTCACCGTCGATGACTCCGCCAGCATTCGGCTGACCACGCGCATTGCGCTCACCAATGCCGGCTATTCCGTCACCGAGGCGGTCGATGGCGCTGACGGCCTCACCAAGCTGAAATCGGGCAATTTCGATCTCATCGTCACCGATCTCAACATGCCGAACATGGACGGCCTGACCATGATCCGCAGCTTGCGGCAGCTGCCGGCCTATATGGGAACGCCGGTGATCTTCCTGACCACGGAGTCGGACGGCGATCTCAAGCAGCAGGCCAAGGCCGCCGGCGCGACGGGATGGCTGACGAAGCCCTTCGACCCTGAAACCCTCATCAAGATCGCGCGCAAGGTTCTTGGCAAATGAACGAACTCGATCCGATCGCCGTCTTCAGGACGGAGGCCGCTGAGCAGCTTGAGCTGATCGAGGCAGGCCTCCTCGATTTGATGTGCGAGCTCAGCGACCGGGCTCAGATCGATGCGGTCTTCCGGGGCCTCCATACCCTCAAGGGATCAGGCTCGATGTTCGGCTTCGATCAGCTGGCCGCCTTCACCCACCATTGCGAGACGGCCTTCGACCGGGTTCGCAAAGGCGAAGCACCGGCCACCAAGGAACTGGTGGGCGCCGTTCTCGATGCGCAGGGCCACATGCAGGCGTTGCTGGAAAACCCGAACGGCGATCACGAGACCATGAGCTCCATGCTCCTGGAAAAATTGCGCCAAGCCGTCGGCTCGGCCGGATGGCACGCTTCGTCAGTAGCACCTGCCGCCCTGCAACCGGTCGCGGCTCCTGCGATAAGCGCCGATGGCGCAAAGACCTGGCATTTGAAATTCAGCCTGCCGGCCAATTCGATGGCCAACGGCACTAATCCGCTCGGGCTGCTGGATGAATTGCGCGAGCTCGGCGAATGCCGCGTCGAAGCCGATACAAGCGCAATCCCGCTGCTGGCGGACCTTGAGCCCCGCGATCTTTACATCGGCTGGACGATTCACCTGACGACGGAAAAGCCGCGCTCGGATATCGAAGACGTCTTCATCTTCGTCATGGACGACATGACGATGGAGCTGAAAGAATTTCAGACAGCAGACGGGCAGGCCCCGGCGCCCGTCACCGCAAAGACCGAACAGCCTGCGGAAGATGAGCCGTCCAAGACCGTCGCCCGGCCCATCGACGCGGGCAAGGCCCAGTCCGTCGACGCCAAATCGCAGAAGCAGGCCGACAATGTTCGCGTGCCTGCCCTCCGTCTCGACGAGATGATGGACAGGGTCGGAGAACTGGTGATCGCCCAATCCCGGCTGAGCCAGATGGCAAATTCCGCCGCCGATCTCGGCTTGCGCTCGGTCTCGGAAGAAATCGAGCGGCTCGCCGGCGAATTGCGGGACACGATGATGGTCCTGCGTATGATGCCGGTGGCGAGCCTCTTCAGCCGCTTCCGCCGGCTGGTCCATGATCTTGCTCGCGAAACCGGCAAGGATATCGAACTTATCACCGAGGGAGAGAGCACCGAGGTCGACAAGACGGTCATCGATCGGCTCGCCGATCCGCTCGTTCATCTCGTCCGCAATTCGATCGACCACGGTCTGGAAAACCCGGATGATCGTATTGCAGCCGGCAAGCCGGTCATAGGGCGTGTCTTCCTTTCGGCGCACCAGACCGGCAGTGAGGTCGTCATTTCCATCAAGGACGATGGGCGCGGTATCGATCGTCAGAGGGTGCGCGCCAAGGCGGAAGCCAACGGCCTGATCCAGCCCGGCGCTCAACTTAGCGACAAGGAACTGCTACAGCTGATCTTCCAGCCGGGCTTCTCGACGGCGGAAAAGATCACCAATCTTTCCGGCCGCGGCGTCGGCATGGACGTGGTCAAGAAGACGATCGAGACGCTGCGCGGATCAATCGATATCATCAGCGAGTTCGGCAAAGGCTCCGAGATCGCCTTGCGCATTCCGCTGACGCTCGCCATCATCGACGGCCTTCTCGTTCGCGTCGGCAATGGACGCTACGTGATCCCGCTCGCCGCCGTTGAGGAATGCCTCGAGCTCTCGGTCGAGCAGGACCTGCGCTCGCGGGGACGTAGTTTTATCTCTCTGCGCGACGATCTCGTGCCGTTCCTGCGCCTGCGCGAACTCTTCCGCACCGGCACGGAACCCGATCCCTATCAGAAGGTCGTTGTGATATCGACGGGCAGCGACCGCGTCGGCCTCGTCGTCGATCAGATTATCGGCGACCACCAGACCGTCATCAAGTCGATGTCGAAGCTTCATGACCACGTCTCCACCTTCTCCGGCGCAACCATTCTCGGCGACGGCAACGTGGCCCTGATTCTCGACGTCGTCCATCTCATCGCCGCCGGACAGCATCAGGAGGCGCAATTGCGAGCAGCAGGATGATCGAAGCAGACGTAAAATCGGACCATCGCGCCATCTGGAAGGGTGCTGAGAAGCTTTCTGTGCTGACCTTCAGCCTCAATGGCGAGACCTTCGCCATCGAAGCGGTCGTCGTACAGGAAATCCTCGATCTTCTGCCCGAAACCAGCGTTCCCGGCAGCCTGCCCTTCGTCGGCAGCGTCATCAACTTCCGCGGCAAGGTCATTCCCCTTGCCGATATCCGCATCGCCTTCGGCATGGAGGCGGCCAATATCACCATCGACAGCCGCATCGTCGTCACCGAACTCGAACTGGACGGCGAGACGACCCTGATCGGCATTCGCACTGACAAGGTGCACGAGGTTACCCAGCTTCCGCAGGCGGCAAGCGAACCGCCGCCCGTTATTGGCATGCGCTGGCGCGCCGACTATATCCGCGCCCTCGTGAAACACGGCGGCGAATTTATCATCCTGCCGAACCTCCAGGCCATCTTCTCGTCGCAGCGAGCGGTTGCGGTCAGAGCAACAGCATGAATTTCAAAGACAAGGAAGCCATCAGATGCGCTTTACGATCAAGCTTAAGCTGCTATTAACGTTTGCAGTCGTGATCGCCATGCTTCTAGGCACGGCCGTCTACAGCATCACGACCCTCGGCAAGGTCAACGACAACTGGTCCGATACATTGACGGGGCCCGCCGAACGTCTGCGGCTCGCCCAGAATCTCGATATTGCCGTCCTGCAGCAGTTGCGGCAGCAGAAGAACATGCTGTTATCAGCGTCGGTCAATGAAACCAAGGACTATATTGCCAAGAGCGACGCTGCGCGTACGGCGTTCGATGCCGACCTTGCGAAGATCCTGGCCAATATCACAGCTGAGGACATGGCCTTCTGGACACAGATCAAGGATCTTTCCGCCAATTGGCGCAATGCGGACGACCGCATCCGTGCGATGATGCTTGCCGGAGATACTGCAGGTGCGCTGAATATTTCCACGAGGGAGGCGCGCGACACAAGCACCAAAATCGACAATGTGCTTGCACAGGTCTTCGATGCCGAACGGGCGAGGCTGAAGCAGGCGGATCAGGACGCCACCAACGATTATGCGAATGCACGCTTGATCCTGATCATCATTGCCTCAACGGCATCGATCCTCGCATTTCTTTCGGCGGTCTGGATCATCATTTCGATCAACAAGGGCATCAGTCGCGCCGTCAAGACGGTCCAAACGGTGGCCGATGGTGATCTGAGCGAGTTTGCGGAAATACGGACGAAGGACGAGATTGGTGAACTTCTTGGCCACGTCAACTCCATGATCGAACGTCTGCGCGGTGTCGTTGCGGATGCGCTGTCGGCCTCCGACAATGTTTCGTCGGGCAGCCAGCAGCTGTCGGCTGGATCCGAACAGCTGTCGCAGGGCGCTACCGAGCAGGCCTCCTCCGCTGAGGAAGCCTCCGCCTCGATGGAAGAGATGGCCGCCAATATCAAGCAGAATGCCGATAAT
>JBCNPI010000023.1:0-36797 GCA_039593415.1 Rhizobium sp.
GGCGCTGACGGGTGGGCGCGGCACGACGCGAGGCACCATGCTCGGCGCCTTCGTCATCGGCTTCCTGTCCGACGGCCTCGTCATCATCGGCGTATCGGCCTACTGGCAGACAGTTTTTACCGGCGCGGTCATCGTGCTCGCCGTTCTCATGAACAGCATCCAATACGGGCGTCGGACAAAATCCGCCTGACACCCATCTCAACTTGTCACCGATCGGTGAAGGAGCCGATCGGGGAAAGAACCGCCGGTTCGCCGGCATCATCAGAGCTCATCAAAAGGGAGAGAGACTAATGTTCAAAAAAGGTTTGCGCATCGTCATGGCAGCAGTTGCTGTGGCACCGCTTCTGACGGGAGCAGCTTGGGCTGCCGGTCAGATGACGATCATCGTCAACGATCCGTCCAACCCCTACTGGCTGACGGAAGGCAATGTCGCCAAGGCAACGGCAGAAAAGCTCGGCTATACGGCAACGGTCGGCGCTCACAAGGGCGATACCAACACCGAAAGCAACCTGATCGACACGGCCATCACCAACAAGTCGGTCGCCATCATCCTCGATCCGGCCAATGCCGATGGCTCGGTCGGCGCGGTCAAGAAGGCCGTTGCGGCCGGCATCCCGGTCTTCCTCGTCAACGCTGAAATCAACCAGGAAGGCCTCGCCAAGGCGCAGCTCGTCTCCAACAACGCCCAGGGTGCGGCAATCGGCGCGCAGCAGTGGGTCGAAGCCGTTGGCGACAAAGGCAACTATGCCGAACTCTTCGGCTCGCCCTCCGACAACAATGCGGCCACCCGCTCGAACGGCTACGAAACCGTTCTGACCCAGTATCCCGACCTCAAGAAGGTTGCCAAGGAAGTTGCTAACTGGGACCGCACCCAGGGCCACAACAAGATGCAGTCGATCCTGCAGGCGCATCCGGACATTATCGGCGTAATCTCCGGCAATGACGAAATGGCGCTCGGCGCGATTGCCGCCCTCAAGGAAGCCGGCAAGCTTGCTAAGGTCAAGGTCGGCGGCTTCGATGGCTCTCCCGACGCTGTAGCCGCCATCAAGGCCGGTGAACTGCAATATACCGTCCTGCAGCCGGTCGCCACCTTCTCGGCGGAAGCCGTCAAGCAGGCCGACAGCTTCATCAAGACCGGCAAGACCGGTGCCAAGAGCGAAAAGCAGCTTTTCGATTGCATCCTGATCACCAAGGACAATGTCGGCAAGTACACGGCACCCTTCGTCCTGTCCGAGTAATGACATCGGGGGCGCCGCAAGCCGGCGCCCTCACCCTTTGACCGCTCTCAGCGTCCGCTGGCAGCGTGACCCTTGGCTGAATATCAGGCTGAACTTGCAGAAATCCCTGTAGCGAGCTGTTCTTTATATTCTTTTCTCGTAGCATGACATTCGCCGCAGCAAGTCAACTCCGCAAAGATCAGCGTCAGAGGCCAAAGTGACAGACAAGACAAGCCCGATATCGTTCCTGAAAGACGAGCTACCGAGCGACAGCCGGCATTCTCGTCAGATCGCCAGGCGCCAGATGATCGCCGAAGCCGTTATGGCGGAAGGGTCGGTGCGCATCGAGGATCTGACCGAGCGCTTCGGCGTCAGCCTGATGACGGCGCATCGCGATGTCGACGAACTCGTCAGCCGAGGTCTTTTCCGAAAGACGCGCGGTATCGTTACCGCGGCGGCCACCAGCCTGATCGAATCGAGCGACGTCTATCGCGCCAACCGGCAGGCAAGCGAAAAGAAGATGATTGCCGCGGCCGCCATGCAGTTCATCGAGCCGGGTCAGGCGATCTTCCTCGACGATTCCACCACCGTCCTGCAGATGGCATCGCATCTGCCCGCCAAGGTGCCGCTGACGGCGATCACCAATTCGCTGACGCTGATGAATGCGCTGAAGGACATGCATGACGTGACGCTTCTGGCGCTCGGTGGGCAATATTATAATTGGTGCAACGCCTTCATGGGCCGGATGACGATCAACGAAATCAATCGCCTGCGGGCCGATGTTGCCTTCATTTCGATGTCGGCGATCATCGATGGCGCGGTCTTTCATCAGTCACCCGAGATCGTCGATATCAAACGGGCAATGTTTAATAGCGCCGCCAAGCGCGTCTTGCTGATGGACCATACGAAGTTCGAGCGGCGCGCACTGCATAGTTTCGCGCATTTGAGCGAATTCGATGTCGTCATCGTCGACGACAAGACGCCTGCAGATCACCTCGAGCGCATGCGCAACAGGAATATCAAGGTGGTCGTCGCCAAGGCCGACAAGGAGCGTGCGTGAGCGCCGGCCTCGGCATGGGCCGCCTCACCTCGTCTACGATCAGGAGTAACAGGAATGCCGAGTCTGCTCGGAATAGACAGTGGTTTGACCGTGACCAAGGCGGTCATCTTCGACATTGACGGCACGCCGCTCGCCGTTGCGCGCCGCCGTGTAACGCAATTCATGCCGAAGGCACGCCATGTCGAGCGCGACATGGACGAACTTTGGGTCCAAACGGCCGACGCGATTGCCGAGGCGATCAGGCTCAGCAATCGCCCGGCCAGTGACATTCAAGCCATTGCCGCAACCGCGCATGGCGATGGCATCTATCTTCTCGACAGGGCAGATAAGCCACTTGGGCGTGCCATTCTCTCGCTCGACAGCCGCGCCGGACCGATCGTCGAGCAATGGCTAAAAAGCCCGCTTGCCGAGGAATCCTTGAAGCTGACCGGACAGTTGCCGCATGTCTCGGCCCCGTCTGCGTTGCTTGCCTGGATCAAGGCCAACGAACCCCAACGCTTTGCAAAGATCGGCCACATCTTGAGCTGCAAGGACTGGCTGCGCTTCTGCCTGACCGGCGTTATCGGCACCGACCGGACCGAGGCCAGCACCTCTTTCACCAATGTTTCGACGCAGGACTATTCACCGGATGCGCTGAAGCTCTTCGGCATTGACGCAATCGCCAGCGCCTTGCCGCCAGCCTCGCGATCCGATGAGGTGATCGGCTATGTGACCGAAGCCGTCGCGAAACGCACGGGCCTTGCTAGAGGCACGCCCGTCGTTGCCGGCCTGCATGATGTGACGGCCTCCGCCCTTGGTGCCGGCGGCTATGCCGATGGCGTTGTCGCGGTCATTGCCGGCACCTATTCGATCAATGAGACGCTGTCGTCGCAACCGCGCGTCGACAGTCGATGGTTCTGCCGAAATGCCATTGCGCCGGGCCAATGGAACAATATGTCGATCTCGCCGGCTTCGTCAGCGAATTATGAATGGTTTCTCGACAAGCTCTGCGGCAGCGACATTGAAAACGCCAAGGCTGCCGGCACGTCCATCCATGCGGTGCTCGGTCCCGAGATCGAGGCAGCGTTCAACCGTCCATCGAGCGCGCTCTTCCATCCCTATCTGTTCGGCTCACCCTATGGCGCCGAGGCCACCGCCAGCTTCTTCGGACTTGGCGGCTGGCATGACCGCGGCGACATGCTACGCGCGGTCCTCGAAGGCATTGCCTTCAACCACAAGATTCACATTGATGCCCTAAGTGACGGTTTTTCCTTTGATCAGGCAAGACTGGCAGGCGGCGTGTCGCGCAATCCGATCGTCGTGCAGATGTTTGCCGACGTACTCGGCATGCCCGTCACCGTCACCGAGACCGACGAAGCCGCCGCCTGGGGGGCCGCCCTTTGCGCCGGTGCCGGGATCGGTGTCTATGCCAGCCCGCAGAGCGATCCGCGCGATGTCGGCAAGATCGCCAGGACCTATCGACCGGATTGCGCCCGCAGCGCCGATTATCGCATCCGCTATGGTCTCTTCCG
Organism: Rhizobium sp.; assembly: GCA_039593415.1. Taxonomy (GTDB): domain Bacteria; phylum Pseudomonadota; class Alphaproteobacteria; order Rhizobiales; family Rhizobiaceae; genus Rhizobium. The sequence goes on from JBCNPI010000023.1 coordinate 3,789, forward strand.
TGACATTGCAGAAGCGATGGCGCCGCTCTGGCCGCGCATCGGCAACCTCGCGACCCAGCACTCCCAAGACTAGACCGAAAATTGCGCCGCAGGGGGCGAGTTCCATCGCGGCATTCACCAGGATGATGATGTTATGACCGATATGGCCGCCGATCTGAAACAACGCTTCTTGCAACTTGGAGACGGAGACGTCGATGTCGTCATCTTGGGCGCCGGCGTCAATGGCGCCGGATTGTTTCGCGATCTTTCGCTGCAGGGCGTCAACTGCCTGATCGTCGATAAAGCAGATTTCGGCTCGGGAACGAGTGCCGCACCTTCAAGACTGATCCATGGCGGCCTCAAATATCTTGAAACCGGCGAGTTCCGGCTGGTGGCGCAATCGGCACTCGAGCGCAACCTGCTGCTGAAGAACGCGCCGCACTGCGTCGAGGCGCTGCCGACCTTCGTGCCGGTCTTTTCCTGGATGCGCGGCATACCGGCTGCCCTTCGCACGCTTTTCGGATCGACCACAGCTCCGCGCAGCCGCGGCGCCGTGCTCATCAAGATCGGGCTTGCGCTCTATGACTTCTTCGGATCGCGCAACCGCGTCATGCCGCGCCACAGGTTCCTGTTGAAGGGTCGAGCGCTCAAGGAAATGCCGCATGTGACGCCGCAGATCGTGGCAGGCGGCATCTATTATGACGCCAAGATCAGCCGGCCGGAACGCCTGGTTTATGAACTGGTCAATGATGGGCTTGAAGCAAACAAGGGCTCGCTGGCGGCGAATGCCACAAGGCTTGTTTCGGCAGCCGACGGTCTGCTGACTTTTCAGCGTTCTGACGGCTATGCCTTTTCGGCAAAGCCGAGGCTCGTCGTCAATGCCGCCGGCCCCTGGATCGATCACATCAACGCCGCGCTTGGCGCTCCCGCACATCTGATCGGCGGCACCAAGGGATCGCATATCCTGCTCGATCATCCCGAACTGGTGCGCAGCCTCAACGGCCATATGATCTATTTCGAGGCCGATGACGGCCGCATCTGCCTTGTCTATGGCTATCTCGGCCAGGCGCTTGTGGGATCGACCGATACCCCTTGCGACGATCCCGACAATGTGCGCTGCGAGGAGCCGGAGATTGACTATTTTCTCGACAGCCTGCGCTCGCTTCTGCCGAGCCTGCGTTTTGACCGCACCCAGGTAACCTATAGCTATAGCGGCATCCGGCCCCTGCCCGCCTCTGATGCCTCGTCGCCGGGCCTCATCAGCCGCGACCACTCCGCACCGGTTTTCGAGCCGCAGGCAGGCCGCCCCTTCCCAATCATCTCGCTGGTCGGCGGCAAATGGACGACGTTCCGTGGCTTTGCCGAAGAGGTTGCCGATACTGTGCTGGCTCGCCTTCGGCGTGCCCGCAAGACGTCCACGGAACGGCTTGCCATCGGCGGCGGCCGAAACTTTCCGGCAGGCGCGGATGAGCGCACGAGCTGGATCAAGAGGATCGCAGCAACGGCCGGTGTCGAGACGAGCAGAGTGGACGAACTGCTCGGACGATACGGTACGACCGCTGCGGAAATCCTTGCCTGCCGCTCCGAATACAATGACGGCCAGCGCATCAGCGGTGCACAACGCTACAGCGCATTGGAGATCGACTGGATCGCGCGGCGGGAACTGGTCGTACACCTATCCGACATCGTCTTTCGCCGAACGACCATGGCAATCGAAGGCCTGCTGACGATCCAGGCCCTGCGCGAAATCGGCGCGATTGCAGCGGCCGCCCTGCAATGGGATGCCCAGCAATTGAACCAAGAAGTCGCCGATGTCGTCACGTTGCTGTCGAAATTCCACGGACAGACGCTGACCGAAGAAAGCTTGCGCCGGACAGCCAGCCCGGCGGCATACTGATCATTTTCACTCAGTAGAATACCGGGCCAAGCGAAGTGGTCTTGTAGCGGCTATATTCCATTTTCTCGCCAGAGTGCTGCATCCACCAGGAAAAATTATGCATATATATTTCGTCCTCCGATGGAGTCGTCTTTAGTCGCCAGCGGTAATAATCTGGATTGAACAAAAGATCGAACGGCATCAAATAGGCAAAGATAAACAAATTCAACCATCGAATTTCTGTTGCAACGTCCATCTTTGGCGTATGATTAATTATATCCCAAGCACCCATTGCAATTGGCGACCGCCCAAGGACGTAGGTTTCCTTTCCCAAAAGAATTGATTCAAATGCAATTCCAGAATTGATAGTAATAATAGTATCGCATTTTTGAATGAACTCCTCCGATGTCTTATACGACCTCTCATTGATTAAAACCCATTTGCCCATTCTCTGCGCCCGATGGACATGATGCGCCAAGGCTGGCTTTCGATCTTTCGCCATGCGTCGCAGCAATGGGCGACGATGTCGTCATAAGATTTGAAGACACGGTTGGAGAGATGGTGTAACGGGCGGAGCCCAGCCAGCCAGGTTTGGGGGTCTGGTGGTCGTACCTCACAATGATGGTGTCGCGGAGTCAGGAATGGCCTGCTCCATAGCATCACGGAGAGACGACCATGAAGCGGTATGCCGGAATCGATGTCTCGTTGGAATATTCAAGTGTGTGCGTGGTGGATGCGGATGGCCGCATCGTGCGTGAAGCAAAGGTGCTCAGCGAACCCGATGCGCTGATCGCCTGGTTTGCCGAGCATGGCGTGGCCATGGAGCGGATCGGTCTTGAGGCCGGGCCCTTGTCGCAGTGGCTTCATGCCGGGATGACAAAGGCGGGTCTGTTGGTCGAACTGATCGAGACGCGCCACGTGCGGGCGGCCTTCAAGACGATGCCGGTGAAGACCGACAAGAAGGATGCGCGGGGCATTGCGCAGTTGATGCGGCTTGGCTGATTCAGGCCGGTCCACTGCAAATCTCTTGCCGCCCAGGAGGTGCGCGCGCTACTGACCGCTCGCAAGCTCCTTCAGGGCAAGCTTCACGACATCGAAATGAGCATCCGAGGTGTTCTGCGCGGCTTCGGCCTCAAGGTGGGGCCGACCACGCGGCGCACCTATGCGGCGCGGATCCGCGAGCTGGTTGAAGGACATCCGACCTTGGAGACGATTGCCGCGTCACTGTTGAAGGTGCGCGACGCGCTTGCGGACGAATTTGCAGGTTTTGAGCGCAATCTACGTGCCATGGCCCGTCAGGACGCCAACGCACTTCGGTTGATGACGACGCCCGGCGTTGGCGTCCTGGTGGCGCTGACATTCGTGTCAGCCGTTGACGCGCCCGAGCGTTTCCGATCATCACGAGCGGTCGGGCCGCACTTCGGATTGACGCCGAAGAAGTACCAATCGGGCGAGACCGATTATACCGGTCGCATCTCGAAGATCGGCGATGTGGGCGTACGAACCGCGCTCTACGAGGCGGCCAACGTCATCCTGACGCGCCCCGTGAAGGGGTCGGATCTGAAGAGCTGGGCGCTGGCAGTCGCCAAACGTGCGGGTCCCAGAAAGGCGCGTGTCGCGCTGGCCCGCAAGCTGGCGGTTGTGTTACACCGCATGCTCAGGGATGGAACCGACTTCATTCCTCGCAGGGCGACGCCAGCCATGGCCGCCTGAGCAAGGAAGGACGCAGCAAGACAGGCTTTCGGACGGGCACTGCCATCGGCCCTCCGGAGCAAGGTCCCTTCGCCGGGACGATGGACAGGTTAGGCCGGACAACTGGATGCAGCAATTGGTGACTGCGCTATTAGAGAGATTGGCCAGCCGGTCCTCAGCAGACCCCATAGAGCAGCGACCCAGCGTCGACTGCGGACAGAAGCAAGCACTCGGCGAGGGAATAAGCTCATAAGGGATTGACTCGAGCCCCGTTACAGAAACCCCGTTACAGAAGCCAGTTGTCGCGCATGAAGTGCCAGAGGTTTTCGACCGGGTTTAGTTCTGGCGATTTCGGCGGGAGCGGTAGGATCGTTATGTTTTCGGGCACAACGAGGTTTTTAGACATGTGCCATCCCGCCTGATCCATGACGAGGATGGCGTGGGCGTCTTCGGCAACATGGCGGGCGATTTCGGTCAGATGCTGGGTCATGGCGTGTGTGTCGCACCACGGCATGACGAGAGCGGCTGCCTTGCCGTGCTTCGGGCAGATCGCTCCGAAGATGTAGGCCGATCTCGTGCGCTGATCGTGCGGCGCTGAAGGTCGCGTTCCGCGTCTGGCCCAGCGGCGCGTGATCTTGTTCTTCTGGCCGATGCGAGCCTCGTCCTGGAACCAGATTTCTATTCTTTTGCTTTTGGCGGTGCTGGCGGCAATTTCCGCCACTGCGGCAGGGAAACTCTTTTAAAATCCTCAATGGCTTGAGGGTCCTGCGCGTGATGTTTCGGTCGTGTGGCGAGCTTGCGATAGCCCATGGCCCGCACTTCGCGGCTCAGCGTTTGTTCGCTGACAGAGACGCGAAACTCTTCCCAAAGCCATTGAACCAGATCGCATAGACGCCAACGCACGATGCCGTCGAGATAGGGCGTCGGCCCGCGCTCGAGGGCCTGCGCCAGAGCCGCACGTTGGTGATCGTTCAACCGCGACTGCTGACCGGAAGCCTTGCCATTGATCAGACCATCAGGACCGCGTGCGTTGAAACGCATGACCCAGTCCCGCACGATCTGGAGCGTGACATTGCCCAGCCGCGCCGCATCCGAACGAGAACCGCGTCATAGATCTCGGCAAGCGCCAAAAGTCGCCGTGCCTGAGCAGCATCCTTGGTCTGCCGCGCCAACCGCCGCAGACGCTCCCCGTCAAAATCTCCTCGTAGTGAAATCGATGAACCCATCGCAAACCTCCAGTTTGCACCATCGATTCAGATTCATCACATTTTGGGAAGCCCGTGAGTCGAATTCAGTGAGGAGCCGTATTACTCTCGTCGCAAGCTATCGACCGTGCAGAACTTGAGATACGTGCACCGGGGTGGGGCCGTACCATTGCCTTGCCTTTACAATGTCTAGTAGCGAGGTCAATAAAACAGTCATTTGTGAAATCAGCTGAATATTTCAGGTGGGCTCCGCCAGGGTACTGCAAGGCAATTCCAACGAAGCCAACTCTCTTGTCGCTTCGTTCAACAACGGGAGCCCGCCTTAATAAACTGCACAATGAAGATCTGTCCAATACCGGCAGTGATGCGGCCTTGGATCTTGCATTGAAGTTGTTCCAACGAGCTAGTGCTTGCGCTTGGTCATGTAGACCACCGAAATCAAAATATGCCGTAGGATGGTAGACCGGAGGGCGAAGTGGACCAACTTCATTAAATATTGTAGGAACGGAGGCAATTTTGGCCGCCTCTACCGCCGAACGACAGTTTGTCCACAGAAGCAGCGCCTCAAGACGGGGATCAGCGGCAAGCCCGTGCTGGATCTCCGCAGCCCCCGACGCGTTGCCGCCAGAAAAACCAGCCCGCTTTGCCCGCTCAATTTCTCCGAGCGAGACGGCATCGACCCGAACACCCGCCTTCCGCATCTCCTCAAGGATATGAATGTTCGAGCAGGCCTTCTGCGCATAGCGAATGACGTCGAATGCGGAGAGCTGCGTGATGCGACGGCAGATCGCGGCAGCATCGTAAATCCAGAGCGGCGTTCCATATTCGGCGGCAAGCGCGCTTAGCGTTTCATTGGAAGGGATGGTCATCTTGTTTCGATCAGCCTGGGCGGAATAAATCAACAATGAATAATAGTATGGGCGGAGCGGCAGTACCACTCCGCCCGCAATGCTTTGTCAAGCAGCCGACATTGACTTCATGCTTCGTCGCCACAAGCGCCAGGATGCCGAAAACCTTCAATCGCTGGATCTCGGCAAATCCGGCGATCTATTGGTCAGACGCGGCTTTTCCCGCCATGGAAAACGAATTCCTGAAGAGATACCACCAGCCTCTCGACATCGAACTGCATCTCTCCGCCCGCCAGTATGAGGGCGAGACGCTGCGCCTTTCCATAAGGGCACGGCTGAAAAGCAAAAGAGGCTGGAGCACGCCAAGCAAACGAGTATCAAGGATACTTGCCCATGAAATGGCGCGGAGATGGTCGAAGCTGACTTGTCCACAGAAACGGTAACTTCGAGGAATAGGCCGGGGGAACCATATGCCTGTGCTTCCGGTCGCCTTGAACAGAGCTACTCAGACTGCATATCGTAGGGAAAGATAAAATTAAATTTCAAAGACTTAACGCCGAACAATCTCGCAAATTATCAAGAATGGCTTCCCTCTGCACGCAGCCGGCGGAAAGCACTGTCTTCACCAAGATCCTATGGGCTTTCCGGCGCGTCAATGGCCCGAAATTAACCGACGATTAACCATAATCACCTTTATTTGCTATATTAAATGCAAACGCCTGATTCCAAACGCCGTCGCGCAATTTGCGATGAATGTGACCCCACACGATTGCCGCGATTTCTAAGATGCATTTTTCAAACGCAATAGCGCTGATGACCTTGGCCTGTTTGGCGGCGGGCTGCAAGACAACCGGCGAGGTGCGGCAGTCGATCGGTGTTGAAACCGTCTCCAGCGACAAGGCGCTAGCCTTTCCACCGCCCGGCGGACTGTCGATCGTCAACGTTGTCGAGCGCAGACATGCCGAGGATGTGGAGCAGACGATCTCGCTGTTCACCTCCTCCTCGGTTCCGGGTCAAAACTTCCTCAAGGTGCAATTTCTCGGTGTAACGGGTTCCAATCCGGGTCTTGGCAGCAGGCCATTCGACACGATTAGCGAGAACACGATCGCCCGTGAAATGGCGGCGGCGATACCGAGCGTGCGGCTTGCGCGCTCGGCAACCTTCGTCCAGAACGGCTATGGCCCCTTCGGCTATGCCTCAGGGAAAAGCAGGAGCGGAGATACCTGCCTTTATGCCTGGCAGCAGGTGAGGGCAGGCTTTGCCCCGCCGCAGGAGCAGCGCAATTTCGCCACCGTGCAGGTGCGCATCCGGCTCTGCGATGCTCATGCCAGCGAGCGCCAGCTGCTGAGTACCGTCTATGGCTACACGATTGCCGGACATTTTGCCGGCGCCGCGTTGAACCCTCTCGGTGCGCCGCGCGGCGCAGAAGCCGTCTTGGGCAAGCCGGGCGAAATGGTCTATCCCGATGCGACCCCGTATCGCACGGCGCCGATCAGCATCGGCTATCAGGATCGCCCCGCGGCGATACGCCCCGCCGCCATCATGCGCCGGCCAGTCGCGGCACCGCCGCAGCCGCAAGCAGCCCCCGCCCTACCGCCCATGATCGGTCCCAGGGTTCCGTTACCGGATGGGCAGGGCGATCCGGCGCAGACAAGCGGTGCGTTGATGACCGTACAGTCTTCGCCGACAAATACGGCGAGCAATGTCATAGTGCCTTTACCGGAGTGTAACGGAGAAGCTGCCATATCTGGGACGTGCCGCTAAGCGGCACGCTCAAGAGGCGCCAGGATGGCGTCTGGCAATACCTTTGAAGGGACATCGATGCGAACAGCGCGCAGCATCTTGATATGGGCCGTGATAGCATTCTGCGGGATCGTCCTGATCACCCTGCCCGTCAACCTTCAAACGCAATTGATCGCCAGCACCGTGGTCGTCACCCTGATGGCGATCATCAAGATCCTCAAGCGTCAAGGCACCTGGCGGCTGGTTGCTCTCGCTTTCGGCACGGCGATCGTACTGCGTTATGTGTATTGGCGCACCTTCTATACGCTGCCGCCCGTCAATCAGCTTGAGAACTTCGTTCCGGGCCTGCTGCTTTATCTCGCCGAAATATACAACGTCGCGATGCTGATGCTCAGCCTCTTCATCGTCGCCACCCCCCTGCCCCCGCGCACCGCACGCGCGGCGAAGATGCAGAACTTCCCGAGCGTGGACATCTTCGTGCCGTCCTATAACGAAGACACCAATCTGCTTGCCAACACGCTGGCTTCCGCGAAGGCTATGGATTATCCCGCCGACAAGCTGAGGGTCTGGTTGCTTGACGATGGCGGTACCGCACAAAAGCGCAACTCGACGAAGGTTCTGGAATCGCAGGCGGCGATTGCACGCCACAACGAACTCAAACAACTCTGCACCGATCTCGACGTCGAATATCTGACGCGCGAGCGCAACGAGCACGCCAAAGCCGGCAATCTGAACAATGGGCTGGAACATTCCACCGGCGAACTGATCGCCGTCTTCGATGCCGACCATGCACCCGCACGCGATTTTCTGCGCGAAACGGTCGGCTACTTCGAGGACGACCAGAAGCTTTTTCTTGTTCAAACCCCGCACTTCTTCATCAATCCAGACCCTCTGGAGCGTAACCTCCGCACCTTCGACAACATGCCGAGCGAGAACGAAATGTTCTACGGCATCATTCAGCGCGGCCTCGACAAGTGGAATGCGGCCTTCTTCTGCGGTTCCGCCGCCGTGCTCAGCCGCAAGGCGCTGGAATCACAAAACGGCTTCAGCGGCATCAGCATCACGGAAGACTGCGAAACCGCGCTTGCGCTTCATGGCGCCGGCTGGAACAGCATCTATGTCGACAAACCGCTGATTGCCGGGCTGCAGCCGGCCACGTTTGCCAGCTTCATCGGCCAGCGCAGCCGCTGGGCGCAGGGTATGATGCAGATCCTACGCTTCCGCTTCCCGCTCTTGAAGCGCGGCCTGACGCTGCCGCAGCGTCTGTGCTACATGTCCTCGACGCTGTTCTGGCTGTTCCCGTTCCCGCGCGTTATCTTCCTGTTTGCGCCGCTCTTTTATCTCTTCTTCGATCTTGAGATCTTCACGGCTTCGGGCAGCGAGTTCCTCGCCTATACGCTTGCCTATATGCTCGTGAACCTGATGATGCAGAACTATCTTTACGGATCGTTCCGCTGGCCATGGATTTCCGAGCTCTATGAATATGTCCAGACGGTGCATCTGCTGCCGGCCGTCGTCTCGGTGATGCTCAATCCGCGCAAGCCGACCTTCAAGGTCACGGCCAAGGACGAGTCGATCGCCGTCAGCAGGCTTTCGGAGATCAGCCGTCCCTTCTTTGTCATCTTCGCCGTTCAGATCATTGCGCTGGCGGTCACCGTATATCGCGTTTATGCCGAGCCTTATAAGGCCGACGTGACTCTCGTGGTCGGCGGCTGGAACATCATCAACCTTATTCTCTCCGGCTGCGCGCTGGGCGTGGTTTCCGAACGCGGCGAGCGCGCTTCGTCGCGGCGCGTACGCGTCGATCGTCGGAGCGAATTCGGGGTTGGTGACCGATGGAATTCCGCCTCCATCGATGATGTTTCCGTTCACGGCGCCCGATTGAGTGTCTTCAACAAGGATCTCGGCCCGATAAAGATCGGCACCGAAGGCACCATCCGCTTTCAGCCATATAGCGGTGCAGAGATGGTGACGCTGTCGGTGATTGTCCGCAATATTGAAGCGACCGGAGATATCACTGCCATCGGATGTCAGTACCTGCCCAAGGGTGCTGCCGACCATCGCCTGATTGCCGACCTCGTCTTTGCAAATTCGGATCAGTGGACAAAATTTCAGCAGGCTCGGCGGCGCAACCCCGGCATCATTCGCGGCACGCTCTGGTTCCTGAGCCTGTCGCTCTACCAGACCAGCCGTGGCCTGGTCTATCTTTTCCGAGGCGTCGGCTCGGATCGCGTGCGGCAACGGCAGGATGCGAAGGCGAAAAGCTGATGAAGCGCATTCTTCCTGCTCTCTTTTTTCTCCTAGGCGCGACCATTACACAGGCGCAGACCACCCCCTTCGACATGACCGGCGAGCGACCGAAGGGCGAACCGCCTGCCGTGCCGCAGATCGTCGCTCCGCAGGCCGTGCCGCAGCAGGTCCAGCCGCCTAAGACGACGCCTCCCTTTGCCGCTCCCCAAGTCGTTGTGCCGCAGGTTTCTGCACCACAGACAAACCCGCCTCTGGTGACGGCGCCTCCGGCGGTCATACCGCAAACGGTGATACCTCAAACCGCAACGCCTGCCATTCCCGCACAAACCGCTCCGCAGGCGCTGCCGGCGGTGAAGCAGGCAGCGGCCGCTCCGGCCGCGTTCCGCCGCTACGTCGTTCCTTTCAAGACATTGCGGCTGGAGGGCGAAACCGATAGCAAGTCCTGGTCAATCTATCTGACGCCGGAGCAGGCGGCAGCGCCCGCCAAATTCAATTTTGCCTATCAAGACGCCGTCGTCGTCGCTCCCGAGGCATCGCAGCTGACCGTTCTTCTTAACGACCGGGCAGTGCACCAGCAGCCGATCGGCTCGTCCGACAATGAGTCCGATGTCAGTTTCGACGTGCCGCGCGGGCTGCTGCAGCCCGGCGCCAATTTGCTGACCTTCGAAGTGACGCAACGCCATCGTACCGACTGCGACATCCCGTCCACCTATGAACTCTGGTCGGATATCGATCCGGCAAAGACCTATCTGAGCTTTGCCGGCAGCGAGGCGGAAAAACTATCGACGACTGACGCCATCCGTGCGATCGGCGTCGACGAGGCCGGAAGGACGCAGTTTAATCTGGTGGTGCCAGCACTGGCGCAACCCGGCACCACCAAGCCGCTGATGCGTCTTGCCCAGGGGCTGGCCCTGCTGAGCGGAATGCCAAACGAAACGTTTTCGTTTAGCGGCGATACATTGCCGCCTGCCGGTCCGGGCAAGATGGCCGTCGTCGTCGGCACCCCGGCGGAACTGCAGTCCGTTTTTACCGTCCCTGCATCGGCAGAAAGCGGCGCGCTGGCGACATTTTCGTTTGACCCGCGTAGTGGCCAGCAGCTCCTCCTCATCAGCGGCCCATCGTGGCAAGCAATTTCTTCCGCCATCGACATGGTGGTTTCGCCGACCGACCGAGATCCGGGAACCCGCCGCGATCTTTTGGTGACGCAGCGTTGGACAGCACCCGATGCGCCGTTGATCTATTCCAAAACCAGCCTTTCCTTCCAGCAACTCGGCGTCAAGACGACAGAGTTTTCCGGACGTCGCTTCCACACCAGTTTCAACGTCGCGATCCCATCCGACTTCTATGCAAACGCCTATGGCGAGGCCACCATCCTGCTCGATGCGGCCTATGCCAAAGATGTGCGGCCAGGCAGTCACATCGACGTCTATGTCAACGGCAGCATCGCCACGACAAAACCGATCACAGGAACCGGAGGCGGCATTTTCCGTCAATTGCCGATTCGGATAACGATGCGCCATTTCAAGCCCGGGCTGAATACGGTGACGCTTGAAGCCAAGTTGATGGCAGACGAAGATGCGGCGTGCACGCCTGCAGCCACATCCAACACGACGCCGCGATTTGCCTTATTCGATACGAGCCAGTTCAGCATGCCGGATTTCGCTCGCGTCGCTCAAAGGCCCAATCTGGCTGCCTTCGCCGGCACTGGCTACCCATATAACCGTGACAGCGAACCGACAGCGCTGTTCATCGAGCGGGCAGATGCCGATACCCTGTCTGCAACCGCCACCCTCCTCGGGCAGATGGCGCTCGTTGCCGGGCGTCCCATTGCCGTTGAACTTACGGCCTCTCCAAACACGGTCGGCACGCGCAACGCATTGTTCATCGGCTCGATTTCGCAACTCCCCTCGACAATCCTGACCCAATTGAACATAGCCGCCTCCAGTCAGGTGGCATGGCGCCCGCCCGCTCCGGGTCAAAGCGCTACGTCGGAAGCGTCCGTCACGATTGCCGATTGGAATTCTCGTATCAGCAGCGGTTTGCTGCAGGGGCAATTCGAAAGTTTCCAGCAATGGATGCATCGCAATTTCGATATCACTTTGAGTTCGCTGCGCTTCGTGCCCAGCTCAGAACAAGTGTTCACGCCGTCGAGTGCCAATACCCTGCTGATCGCGCAGGAGGCCAATCCGACCAATGACGCGACCTGGACCGTGGTGACGGCGCCAAGTGCTGGTGACCTGCGCGCAGGCGTCGATGCGATGACCAACCAAAATACCTGGCCGCAGATCAGCGGACGAGTCACCGTCTATTCGGGCAAGACCGGAAAGATCAACACCGTGCCCGTCAGCCGATTCGATTTTGTCATGTCGGAGCCTTGGTCGCTGACCAATTACCGGCTGATTGCGGCAAACTGGCTTTCCAGCAATATCCTGTCTTATGCGCTCCTGTTCGTGGCCGGCTCTTTCCTGCTCGGCGTCAGCACGGCAAGCGTTCTTTCCAAGATCGGCAGGCGTGAATGAAACGCTGGCGCTCCATCCTTGCGGTCTTTAGCGCCGCCATCCTCGCGATGGCCCAGCCGGCCGCCGCTCAGCGCGCCGCAATCGATCCCCAGGCTTGGGCTGCCTATAAGGCGAAATTCCTCGATGCGACCGGGCGCATCATCGATAACGGCAATGGCGGCATCAGCCATAGCGAAGGGCAAGGCTACGGCCTGCTGCTTGCTTATCTCGCCAATAACCCGGCCGACTTCGAGCAGATCTGGTATTTCACCCGCACCGAACTTTTGCTGCGCGACGATGGCCTTGCCGTCTGGAAATGGGATCCAGCCGCCACACCGCACGTAACCGACACCAACGACGCGTCGGATGGCGATCTGTTGATCGCCTACGCCTTGGCACTTGCGGGATCTGCCTGGAACAAGACGGATTATCTGCAGGCCGCCGCAACCATGGCCAAGGCCATCCTTTCGCACCTCCTCGTCAATGCCGGAGGCCGGACTCTGCTCATTCCCGGCGTGGATGGTTATCAGCAGTCTTCACGCAAGGATGGTCCCGTCATCAATCCGTCCTATTGGCTCTTCGAGGCGATTCCCGTCATGGCGCTGCTAGCCCCTTCCGATCGCTGGCAGAAGCTGAGCGATGATGGTCTTGCCCTGTTGCAATCGATGCAGTTCGGCCCGCGCAAGCTTCCTGCCGATTGGGTAAGCCTGCGATCCAAACCGGCCCCGGCTGACGGTTTCGAAGCGGAATTCGGCTATAATGCCGTCAGAATCCCCCTCTACCTCGCCCGCGCCGGCGTTGGCGACAAAGCCTTGCTCACGCGTCTGCAGCAAGGCATGACTGTTGAAGGGGATGAGCCGGCGACGATCGACCTCACAACGGGCAAGCCGAAAGATCTGCTTTCCGATCCCGGTTATAGGATTGTTAACCATGTTGTGGCGTGTGTGGTGGGCGGAACGAAGCTGCCAGCTTCGGTTCGTCAGTTCGCGCCGTCGCTGTATTATCCGGCCACCTTGCAACTCTTGAGCCTGGCTTTGTTCATGGAGAAACACCCGGAGTGCTTATAAAGTCCACCTTGATCATGGCTTTCATGGCCGTCGCCGTGGCGGGCTTCACGCTCGCGACGAAGGATCACGACTCGCCGGAAGACAGGATCAAGCTGGCAAAGTCCGGACGCGTCGATCCCCAGATTATGCTTGCCGCGGACACCACGCAGGGCGGGTCTGGCCAGCCAGTCGATCTTCGGACGCTCTCCGATCACATACAGGCAACCGCGCCGTCCGCGGTTCTTTCCGACGCGTCAAGCGCACCGCAAGCCGGAGCGGCCGCATCGGGCTCCGTGGCCCAGGCGGCTCCCCAGTCGATGCAGCAACCACCGGCACAGCATCCGAGCCACGCCCAACCCGCAAGCAGCCCGCCCAAAGTCGACGAAAGTGCGTTGCGCTATTTCGCCAGCCACGGTGACAAGGCGCGCCTCCAGGCCGAAATCTCGCGGCTTCAGACACTCTATCCGAATTGGACGCCGCCTGCCGACCCGCTGGCCATACCGCAAAACAGCGACAAGCAGCTCGAGGCCATGTGGCAGCTTTATTCGGAAGGCCGCTATGGCGAGGTGCGTAAAGCGATCGCAGATCGCCAGTCGGCGGAAGCCGGCTGGCAGCCGCCTGCCGATCTGCTGGAACGTCTCGACGTCGCGGAAGCGCGCACGCGCCTCATCAATGCTTCCGACCTCAAGCAATATCAAACCGTCATCGATATCGGCGCCAGAACCCCAAGCCTGCTGACATGCAGCGACATCGACGTCCTCTGGCGCGTTGCGGAAGCCTTCATCCGTACTGATCGTGCTGCGCGCGGCCAGGACGCCTACAAATATATCCTGAAATCCTGCACCAATCCGCAGGAGAGGCTCGCGACCATCCAGAAGGCTGCGGCCCTTTTGCCCTACCAGCCGATGCAGGATTTGTTGGCGCTCGAAAGGCCCGACGGCAATGGCGGGCGCGAGTTCGACAGTATCCGGATCGATCTCGCCCGCCGTTTCGTGGCGCAGGGCAATGACGATCCGAAGCTCACGGTCTCGCAGGATTATCTATCTCAGGTCGAGCGCGTTGCCCGCAGCCAGGGTCTGGCCTCCGACGATTCGCTCCTCGGCTGGTATTATCTGCGCCGCAGCAACTACAGCGATGCCGAACAATGGTTCAAGGCTGCGCATGAGAAGGAGGACTCCGCGACGATCTCGCAGGGCCTCGCTTTGGTGCTGATTGCCGACCATAAGCCGCAGGAAGCCGAGGATGTTATGTACAAATGGCGCAACGAATCCAAGGATGCCATGACGACCTATCTTGCGGCGACGGCCAATCTGATGGCGCTGCAACCGCCCGCTAATCTCAGCGAAGATGTGCTGCAACGCGTTGCCGCAGAGACCGTGAAAGACAAGTATGTTCCGACGGCGCAGCAATTCGGCTGGTATGCCCGTTCTATGAACCAGCCGCAGGCGGCAGCCCGCTGGTTCGAGACGGCGCTGCGCTGGAAGCCAGATGACGAGCCTTCCGCCTATGGTCTTGCCATCACGCGCAACCAATTGAACGACCGGCAGGGTGTCGCCGAAATCCAACGCCTTTGGGCGGGCCGCTCGCAACGCATCGCAATTCTCAATGAGCCGGTGTCCCGAACGCCCGCTTCTGCGCCATTGCCATCACCCGATCAGACAGGACAATCCGTACCGCAGGCCCTTCCTCAGAATGCGCCGCCGATCGTTTCTCAAGCCGCACCCGAGCCACCGGCAACCTTACCCTATGGCAACACACAAGTCCAAGCGCAGCCGGTTGCGCCCGCTCGTCGTGTCCCTCCCGCCGAATATATCGCGCCCGAAAACCGCATCCGGCCTGCCAACCGCGCCTCCCGCCAGCCGGCGGGATGCACCACAACGGCCAATGCAGAGTTGCTGACGCCTGCAAACGCGCTGGCACGCGGCTGGTGCCTGATGAACCTCAATCGACCGATGGAAGCAGTAGAAGCCTTCGGCGTCGCGCTGAACGACAGCAATCCCAGGTCACGGGAAGAGGCAGCCTACGGGCAGAGCCTCGCCTACCTGCGAGCTGGCCTTGCCAATAATGCTGCCGTTGCTGCAACCAAGGCTCCGATGAACCATCAGCGTGCCGCCGAACTACAGGTTGCCATTCTCGCCGATCGAGCGCTCTCGGCATTTTCCGGCAAGCGCTACCATGAAGCATTGCTTTATCTTGATCAGCGCGCCCAGCTGCAGCAAGAGCGCGTCGACCTCATGGTGCTGCGCGGATACTGCTATCTCAATCTCAAGATGTACGGCGACGCTGAGCGCATCTTCACCGCCGTCGCTGCCACCGGCAACCTCGACGGCAGCCGCGGCCTGAGGGACCTCATGCTTGCGACCCATCCGCAGCCGGGGGACTATTGAGATCGATGAAAAATTGACTGGTCATTGACCAATTTCAGTATTGGCCGACAACCGGATAACATTGATGTGTCCAGTCTGGAGTGCGTGCCGCATGACTTCCGATCTGGGATATTTTTCCAGTCAAGCTAGCGCAACCGGGGCAATCAGCCATGACCACACGGAGATATTTTTTGTCTCGTGGCCAGATGAGCTGTGCAGGCAATCCTGTCTGACCGTTTGTTCCGGACCGGAACTGCTGAGGAAAAGCAGCAATTAATATCCATCGGTGCAGGCAGCAGTCGAGCCGAGATGTCTTGACTGGCCGCCGTTTTGTAATTGCGGCCTGGCCAGACTGTCGCACCACAGTCACGGTCTCGCGCTAGCAAGAAGCACCCCAATTCGCTAGAGCGCCCCGCCATGACAACACCCGACAGCGATAAGAACTTTGAAATCAGCCGTCGCAGGCTTCTTGCCGCTGCCGGAATCGGTACAGGTGTGCTGCTGACAGCCTCGTTTGCCAATGCCGAGGAGAATGCGCCGACGGCGTCGGCCGCTGATTTGCCGGATTCGATCGTAACGCCGCCGGTGGCAGGGCTCCATCTCCAGTTCGGCGCCGATGCTTCTGCTGAAATGGTCGTGTCCTGGCATACGTTGCAACCGGTCAAGCAGCCGCGCGTGCTTATTGGCCGCCTCGACGGCAAGCTCGAGCAGACGGTGGCCGCGGACGCAGCAAACTATGTCGACGCCAAGTCCAACCAGACCGTCTATGCGTATCATGCCAAGGTGCGCGGGCTCGATGCGGATGCCTCCTATCTCTACGCTGCCCTTCATGATGGTGCCGAACCGCAATTCGGCACTTTCCGCACATCTCCGCGCGGACGGCACGCAATCCGCTTTACCAGCTTCGGCGATCAGGGCACGCCAACCCTCGGCAAGATCTTCGTCCCGCCCGCCGGTGTGAAACTGAACGGTCCCACCTTTATCAACGACAATCTCGGCTCGCCCGCCGCTGGCGACACGACGCTCGGCGTCGAGCGGCTGCGTCCGCTCTTTCACCTCTTCAACGGGGACTTGTGCTACGCCAATCTCGCTCAGGACCGCGTGCGCACCTGGTGGGATTTTTGGAACAACAATACGCGCAGCGCCCGGAATCGTCCCTGGATGCCCTCTCCCGGCAATCACGAGAACGAGCTTGGAAATGGCCCGATCGGCTATAAGGCCTATCAGACCTATTTTTCCTTGCCGGCCGCCGATGGCCAGACCGAAGTGACTCATGGACTGTGGTACAGTTTTACTGCCGGTTCGGTGCGGGTGGTTGCGATCGCCAATGACGACGTCGTCTACCAGGATGGCGGCGATTCCTATGTGCGCGGTTATTCCAATGGAGCCCAGAAGGTTTGGCTGGAGAAGGAGCTCGCCGCCGCCCGTGCGGACAAGGCGATCGACTGGCTGGTGGTCTGCATGCACCAGGTCGCCATTTCCACGGCCGACAAGTTCAACGGAGCTGATCTTGGTATCCGCCAGGAATGGCTGCCGCTGTTCGACAAATACGGCGTGGACCTGGTGGTATGCGGCCATGAGCACCATTACGAACGCTCCCACCCCATCCGTGGCCAGCAGAGTAACGCCACGCTGACGCCGATCCCGGTTGGGACCGCAACCGACGTGATCGATACGACAAAAGGCACGGTGCACATGGTGATCGGTGGTGGCGGCACTTCGGTCCCGTCGAACGAACTCTTCTTCAATCCGCCCTGCTGCCGCGTTATCATGCGCGTCGGCGATCTAAATCCCGATATCCACAAGCGTCCGCCGGTCTATGTGGTGGAGGAGGCCCCATGGTCGGCTGTGCGGAACGCCGCCCATGCTTACGGCTTTGCCGCTTTCGATCTCGACCCCGGCGCGCATCCGGGTGACTTTACGACAATCAAGGTGACCTATTACGACGTGGTCGGCCCCGACGGTCAGATCGCACCGTTCGAAAGCTTCACTCTGCGGCGCCCGCGTCGAGACTAAACATCTAAAGCGCGAGAGGAGATAGGCGTCGACGGCAACGTGGCCAGAAATCCACGCACTGATACCGGCGCGGGCAGGCAGGAACTTGTCTGCCATGATATCGCTCCAAAACACGGCTCCAACGGGCCGCCTAGCGAATGTGTTGATTTATAGGAAGCGACTACGGCGTTTTTCATCCGAGCGGAAATGCTTTTGCGCTTTATTGGGCCAAAGCCCGGATTGATCGGGACTTTGGTCCGTATTCAGAAGCAGCACTCATGGCGTATTAACATCCAAGGCATGGGATACAACCGTGCCAAAGAATATGTCCGAATCGGATGGGAAGAAACATGAAAAAGATTGCAATCGCAGCGCTGGTGCTTGCAACGACGTTATCAGCGTCGCCGGCATTCTCCCAGGTCTATTTTGAGTACGGGACTGGGCCTCGCTACTACTACGATCGGCTACCACCACGCTACTATCACCCGCCAGGCTATGCATATCATGGCTACTATGACGGCCCGAGATATGGCTATGGCCGGCGATGCTGGACAGAGAGACGTTACGGGTACCGCCATCACCACCGGGTGGTGGTACGTACGACCGTTTGCGAGTAGCGCGCAAGGAAGCAAACATCTGGATGTCGCCTGAGCAGAGATCCTGTCGGGCGGCCCAGATATCATCCAGGTTTAGTCGGTCGGCTCTGTCCCTGAACGAGGACAAGCCTTGCCAATTAAGGCGTTCGCGGGCTTGCTGTGAGCCTAATAGCGCTGCCTAAGCCCTCCGAAGCAACCCTATTTTGTCGAAATATCCGGAGCCTTTGCGGCATCGTTTCCAGTGCTGCAGTTTTCTCGCCGAGGTAGGTAGGTCATCAATCGGCAGGGACGTGAAGGCATAGCCGCCCCCGCTGCATCGTTCAAGCGGATTTTACGAATGAACCGGAATATTCGAAGACGTTCTGGATGCCTTCGGTTGGCAGTTCAACGCGCTCGTATTGAAGTTCGCGCCTAAGCCACATGAAGGCGGAGCGGCAGGCTTTCGCTGTCAGCATGAGATAGGGTTGAATTCGGCCTCGCTCACTTCAAACCGTATATCAGGGAATGCCCCGAAGAGGGGGCGGCGCGGCACCCTCAGCCGTCGGTGAAGCCGTGGTCTTGCCCTTGGTGACAAGTCCAAATACCTGCCCATTCTGACGTCGGAAGTTATTATCGTTCATACAAATAATCCTTGCGGCTCGCAGGTGATTATTGTACGTACAATATATAAAGCTCATCTGGGACGAGCTGAAGCGCGAAACAAAACCTGACCAAGCACGGTCTGGACTTCGCCGATCTGTCCCCCGAATTCTTCCGAGATGCCAAGATCGGCTCGGCAAAGGCTGATCGCTTCGTTGCCGTGGGCGAATTGAACGGTCAGATGATTATCGCCGTCATCTTCAAGCCACTCGGATTGGAGGCGATCTCCGTAATCTCTATGCGTCCAGCAAGCTCCAAGGAAAGGAGAGCATGATGGCTATCAAGTTTTCCTCGAAACGCCTCCTTACCGTTAAGGAGGAGACCGAAATTCAGAAGATGATTACGTCAGATCCAGATAATCCGGAATTGACTGACGAGCAGATCCGTAATCTGAAGCCGCTTCGGGAAGTTCTTCCTGATCTGGCGGCAAGCATCGATAGAGAAATTGCCAAGCGCGGCAGGCCCAAGGCAGATGTCACCAAAACGCCGGTCACCATTCGCTTGGATCAAGATATCGTCGATCGGTACAAGGCCACCGGCAAAGGCTGGCAGAGCCGAATGAATGATGATCTCCGCAAAGCAATTGGCGGGTAATGTAAAAGCCCGATCAGCAGCAATGCCGATCGGGCAGAACGAGGCTGCGTCCGGGTTTGCAGACAACTCAGAACAACGCGCCCCAAAGACCTGTTAAACTAACATCGTGAACTGAACAGTTCTCCGTAACTATCGATCGACGCTGCCTCATCTACAACACGCCAACTATCAGGGCATCTGCGCCCCAGTTGCCGTTGTAAAGACGCGATAAAGCGATTGCGTCGCAGTGATGAACAGCTGGTTGCGCCGCGGACCGCCGAAGGTAAGATTGGCGACGGTCTGCGGTATCTTGATTTTACCGATCAGACTTCCGTCAGCTGCGAAACAATGGACGCCGTCGCCGGCGCTGGTCCAGATGTTGCCTTCGATATCGGCCCGGAAGCCGTCCGGGATGCCGGTATCGATGTTACAGAAGACCCGATCGTTTGCGAGTTTCTTGCCATCCATAATGTCAAAAACGCGAATGTGCCGCGGGGCGTTGACATCATGGCTTGCCGCCGAGTCTGCCACATAGAGCTTTGTTTCGTCGGGAGAAAAAGCCAGGCCATTCGGCTGGCGGAAATCGTCTGCCACGACCTCCAGCGCTCCCGTTGACGGATCGAGCCGGTAGACATTGCGGGTTGCCTGTTCTGGCTCGGCCTTATAGCCCTCGTAATTGGAGAGGATGCCGTAGGTCGGGTCGGTGAACCAGATCGACCCATCCGAGCGGACGATAACGTCGTTGGGCGAGTTCAGCCGCTTGCCCTTGTAGCTGTCGGCAAGCACGGTGATCGAGCCGTCGATCTCCGTGCGCGTCACACGGCGGCCGCCATGTTCGCAGGATATCAACCGTCCCTGACGGTCGCGCGTGTTGCCATTGGCAAAATTCGACGGCGCACGGAAAATCGATACGCCGCCTCCGGGCACCCAGCGAAGCATGCGCTCATTTGGAATGTCGCTCCAGATCAGGCATCCGGTATCTGCGAACCAGATAGGGCCTTCCGCCCAACGGCAATCCGAATAAAGCTCCTCCAGTCTGGCGCTTGGAACCACGAGGTTTCGGAAGCGAACGTCGTAGATTTCATAGAGGGACGATGCATCGTTTGGCATTGCGATTTCCTAAAACTGCTGAGGGAACAGCGTCAGCGCCCGCCTGTAGGGCGGCCTCCTGCGACGAGAATGACGGCTATGATGATGAGGCCGGTGAGAACGAGCCTTGGACCTGCGCCGAATCCATACGTGTTCAGCATGGAAACGACCAGGAACATGAACAGGGATGCACCCCATATTCCCGGCACGTTCGAATCGCCGCCGGCGACAGCCGTTCCGCCGATGATGACGACGGCGATCGACATCAGCAGATATTCGGCCCCCATGTTAAGGGCAGCACCGCCTGAAAAGCTTGCCAGCAGATAGCCGCAGATCGACGAAAGGACGGCACAGAGCACATAGGTCGCAAGCCGCGTTCCATCGACCGGAATGCCTGCCATGCGCGCCGCGAACATGCTCTGCCCGATTGCCGAGATCCATCTGCCGAAAATGGTTCGCTCCAGCAGGACCCAGGCAAAAATCGACAGCAGGAGCGCGACGATCGCAACATTCGGAATGCCAAGGAAACCGGACGTGGTGAAATCGGCGAGCTGCTCCGGCGGCTTGATGCGCAAGCCGCGATTGCTCCATATTGCCGTCGACTGAATGATGAAACTCATCGAAAGTGTCGCGATGATCGGCGGAATGCGCAAGAGCTTGATCAGGGCATAGTTGCCAATCCCGATGCCAAGTCCGATCAGGATCGACACCAGCAAGCCTGGTACGATCATGCCGTCCTCGACATTCATCAGCTTCAGCGCCAGGGTGCCGGCAAGTGTCATCGTCGCCGGCACGGAAAGATCGATATTGCCTGGACCGAGCGTGATGACGAACATCTGCCCGATGCCGACGATGACGGAGAAAGCGGCGAAAGTCAGTGCCGCCTGTGACAGACCGACTGAGCTTGCGCCACCGGTGAACAGTACCGTGACAAGCCAGACGATGATGGTGGCAAAGAAGGACCAGATCCAGGGCTTCCGGCCGAGCGCACGAAGAGCGATCATGATTGTTTTTCTCGCTTTTCGACACGGTTGAGCATGAGCCGCAGGGCCAGCACAATGATCAGGATGGCGCCTTGGGCGCCGATCTGCCAGTCCGGAGAAATCCGCAGGAATGAGAGAAACGAGCCTGCCAGGGTCAGGGTCAAGGCGCCGATGACAGCGCCGATCGGCGAAACCCGGCCGCCGATGAATTCCCCGCCGCCGAGGATCACGCCTGCAATCGACAACAGCGTGTAACGGAGCGCGATGTTCGCATCCGCCGAGGTGGTTAGCCCGACCAACGCAATGCCGGACAAGACCGCAAAGAGACCTGCAAGGCCGTAGGCTGCGGCACGCAGGGCGACGACGGACCAACCGGCGCGTTCAAGCGAACGCTGATTGCCGCCGACGCCGCGGATCAGTACGCCAAAGGACGAGCGCATGACGATCAGGCGGGAAATCAGCGCGATGACGACGCTAGCAACAATCGCGATCGGAATGAGCGGTGGCTTTGACGTCATCAGCCAGCGGGCCCAATCTGGGGCCGTGCCTCCTGGTGCAGGCAGCAGCAATACTGCAAACCCGCCCCAAACAAAGCTCATGCCGAGCGTAACGACGATCGACGGCAAGTCCCTGATATAGATGATCACGCCAATGACGGCATAGACGGCAATCGCGACGACAAGGATGAGGATGCCCAAAAGCGGTGCCGACTGCAGATAGGTCGCGGCCACGCAGGCCGTGAAGCTGACGAAGGTTCCCATCGACAGATCGAGATCATTGACCGACATGATCATCATCTGGGCGATCGTCGCAAGCGCGATCGGCACGGCGAGATTGAAAAGCAGATTGAGGCCGACATAGCTCATGGCCCGCGGTTGAAGATAAAAGACCGCGATCAGCAGGACAGCCAGTGACAGCGCCGGGATGAGCAGACGCAAGGTAGAGGACGATGGACGGATCATGCACCCTCGCCTTCAAAGGAAGCTGCCAGCACATTTTCCTCCGTAATATCCTCTCCGACCAGTTCGGCGACGATTACCCCATCGCGAAAGACATAGGCGCGATCACATAGGCAAATCTCGTCCATCTCGGTCGAGTACCAGATGAAGGTGCGCCCGGCGGAGGCCTCGTCATTCAGGATCCGATAGACTTCCTGCTTGGTGCCGATGTCGACGCCGCGCATGGGATCATCCATCAGCACGATCGGCGAGGTGGTCGCCAGCGCACGCGCGAACAGGACCTTTTGCTGATTGCCACCCGAGAGCGACAGGATGCCGTTTGCCATGGTTGGCGTGCGGATTTCGATCCGCCCCTTCCAGTCGGTTCCGAGGCTTTCCTCCCGCTGCCTGTTCACGAGCGATATCTTCGATAGGTCGCCGAGCGATGCGATACTGAGGTTCTTCAGGATGCTCCACAAAGGGAAGGTTCCGTTCAGGCTGCGATCGCCGGCAACGAAAGCGATATTGTTTTGCCTTCCCGGCAGCCAGTTGCCCGACAATGACCGATGGAGATCGAGCAGCATTTCGGTCTGACCGTGGCCCGCCAGACCAGCAAGGCCAACGACCTCCCCTTTGCGGACTTCGAAGGCGAGGCCTTTTCCACCGCGCGAAGGCAGAGCAAGGATCGGGGCCGTTGCGGCGCGTTCCTCATTGCGGCGCTTGCGGTCCTGTTCCTTGACGACGCTGCCCATTGCCTGGACAAGGCTGTTGACGCTGAAATCCTGCGCGGCGCGATCGGCGACGACACGGCCGTCCTTCATCACGAGAATGCGGCTGGCAGTCGACAGGATTTCGCCGAGAATATGCGAGATCAGCATCACGGCACCGCCGGCTTGGACGAAGCTGCGCACGTAGGCCATCAATTGCGCTGCCAACCCAGCATCGAGCGAGGACGTCGGTTCATCCAGAATGACGAGTTTCGGCCTCTGGCTGACGGTAGAAAAGGTGATTGCGATCTCGACCATCTGCCGCTCGGCGATGGAAAGCTCGCCGACGGCGCGCATGACATCGATCTTGTGGCCGGCAAAAATCTCATCGAGCTTGGCGCGAACGATCTCGGCTGCCCGCCGGCGCCAGTTCCAGCCGGAAAGACCGTGGTGAACGACCCTCATATTCTCGACGACGGTCAGATTGGGCGCAAGCGACAGCTCCTGGAAGACGCAGCGAATGCCATGCGCGCGCGCCGCATTGATCCCGTGCACCTTATCGCTGCCGTCATAGGCGACCGTTCCCTCGTGGGGGCTGAGGCCGCCATTGATGACATTGACGATGGTCGACTTGCCGGCGCCGTTATGACCGACAAGGCCGATGCATTCGCCGGCATGGATGGTGAGATCGGCACCATCGAGCGCCTTGACGGCACCGAAATGCATCTTGATGCCTTTAGCCGAGACGACGGCCTGCCGCTCGGCATTTTCTTTCATCGAGCTATTGTCTTTGACTGCAATCATGGATTGTCCGGCCGAGCGTTGCGTCCGACCGGCACCGCCCTCATTGGCGGCACCGGCCTAAATCGGTTGTCGATATCGACTATTTCGCCGCGGCGATTACCTTCTTGGCGTCATCGAGCGTGTATTCGACATTGGCGACACCACCCGCCTGCGTATTGGCAAGGTTGGTTTCGAGGTTATCCTGGTCGATGCGCAGGAACGGCACGACAAGATCCTTTTTCACCGGCTGACCGTCGAGAATCTGCTGCGCCACCCAGAAGGCGAGTGTCGAGACGCCGGGCGCGATCGAGACCGACATGGTCTGGTAGCCGTTGGCATCCTTTTCCTTTTTCCACCAGGCAAGCTCATCCTGACGATTACCCATGACGATCGTCGGCATCGGACGCTTTGCGGCCGCGAATGCCTGAGCGGCACCGTAACCGTCACCGCCCTGGGTCACGACAGCAGCGATATCGGGAAGGCTCGGCAGGATGCCGGCAACGGCGCGCTGCGCCACATCCTGTGCCCAGTCGCCGTGAACGGAGCCTACGATCTTGAACTGGGGATATTTGGCGGCGGCGGCATGGATGCCGGCGGAAATCTCGTCATCGACGGAGACGCCGGCAAGGCCGCGAATTTCCAGGACATTGCCGCCCTTTGGCATCTTCTTGGCGAGATATTCGATCTGGCTGGCACCCATGCCCTTGAAATCGACGGCGATACGCCAGGCACAGGGTTCGGTGACGATGCCGTCAAAGGAAACGACGACGATCTTGGCATCGCAGGCTTCCTTGATGGCGCCGTTCAGCGCGGTCGGCGATGCAGCATCGATGACGATCGCATCATAGCCCTGCAGGATCATGTTCTGGATTTGAGCGGCCTGCTCGGTCGCCTGGTTTTCGGCTGTCGTGAACGGATCGGCGGCAGCAACGACACCAGCCTTGACCGCTTCACCGGTGACCTTCTGCCAGCTTGTCAGCATGGCCTGGCGCCACGAGTTGCCGGCATAATTGTTCGACAATGCAATTTTCTTGGATGACGTATCAGCAAAAGCGGAACCCGGTACGGCAACGCAAGCGATGACGGCGGATGCCAGAAGCATCTTGGCAATATTCATATTTTCCTCCCAATGAGCCCGAACTTCGACCGCCGGGCCAAATTCTTCGAACGCGCTCCTCAACGAACGATCGAAAATAATATTTGCACTGAAGGTTCCCCTGTCAGTACAAGCAGGATGTCGGAGATTGTTCCGCTTGTACAGGCGCTTAACGTGCAGGACCCTGCGGGATCCCGCAGAAAAAATGCGCAAGTCCGCAAGACGGATCGCTTGGATCGGCGCTTAATGGCGCCAGGAATTCGCATGCCGCGATCGACCGGAGGAGAAGAGGTCGACGCTTTGCCTGGGAGGAGGGCGTGTTTTGCGCAATTTGGCGCCGAAATCGGTTTTCGACCATTACCTCAACATATCAAGGCTACTGGCCGGACAACTCGACTTTCATTCCGTCATTCGGGCGGTCGCGGCGGAAATCAGTCACGTCATCCCGCATGATCATCTGGATGTCTGCATCATGCTGGTGGACGAGCAATTCCACACAGCCTACGAGAGCGGACTGGAAACGGATTGGGGTCGCCGCTTTCCGGCGCCTGTCAGCAACAGCCCGATCCGCACGCTTTTATGGGGCGAGACGGATTACCTCTTAACCGACGATGCCTGGAGCGATCCGCAGTTCCATTTCCAGGGCGCCTTCTCGCATCCGATCTTTCACCAGTCTCTGCATAGCCGTCTGCATGTGCCCCTGAAGGTACAGGGCCATGTCATCGGCGCCCTTTCCTGCTCGAGCCATCGGAAGGGCTTTTACACCATGCAGGATATCGAAAACGCCCGCCTAATCGCCGATCTCCTCGCGCCGCACTTCTTCGCCATTCGCGCCGCCGACCAGGCCAAGCGATCGGCGATCGTGGAAGCCGAGGCCCGCGCCCGCGAAGAGGGGCTGCGGCTCGGCGCCCTGAAACTGACCGAGGCCCTCGAAGCGGAACGTCAACGCATCGGCATGGACCTGCACGACCAGATCTTGGCCGACCTGACCCGCCTCGCCCGGCGCCTGGAGCGGCTTGCCCGGCAGTCTGATGTCACCGGTGAAGCGCTCGAGCCGCTGTTTCGCGGCTTGCAGCACAGCATGCACGACCTTCGTCAGATCATCGAGGAGGCCAAACCCTCTGTCCTTCAATTGTTCGGCTTTGCACAGGCGGTAGAGAACCATCTTGAACGGTCAATCCAGGAGACCGGGGCCACTTTGACCTGGAGGCTGAACGACGCGACAGGCGGCGCTATCGACTGCCTCGAACAATCGGTGTCCATTGCCCTTTTCCGCATCACGCAGGAAGCCATCAACAATGCTATCCGCCACGCCCAGGCCGGAAGCGTCGAGGTTCATCTGAAAGCGGCCGAAGGTGCCGTGACCATTGACGTGATGGATGACGGCCGTGGGCTTGGAAATGCCCGCAGAGTGTCGGGCGGCGGCATCGAAAACATGAGGACGCGCGCGCGGCTGATCTCGGCGCGCTTCACGATCAAGCAGGCCGGCACGTCCGGAGGAACATTGGTCAGCGTCAGCCTGCCCGCCAAGGCGCAATCGGCAGGAGGTGCGGCGGCATGAAAGTTCTGATCATCGAAGACGATCCGCTTCATCGCTCCTATCTGAATGAAGCAATTCGCGCCGCTCTCCCTGAGTGCGACGGCGTGCTGGAGGCAGAAAATGGCAATGCCGGCGAACGGTTGGCGCGGGATTTGAAATCCGCTCATATCGTCATGGACCTGCAGATGAGCCAG
Organism: Rhizobium sp.; assembly: GCA_039593415.1. Classification (GTDB taxonomy): domain Bacteria; phylum Pseudomonadota; class Alphaproteobacteria; order Rhizobiales; family Rhizobiaceae; genus Rhizobium. The sequence continues at coordinate 30,425 of JBCNPI010000023.1, forward strand.
CGCAACGGCATTGAGGCTGCCCGGACCATATGGAAGGAGCGACCGGAGACACGCATCCTGTTCTGGTCGAACTATTCGGACGAGGCCTATGTTCGTGGCGTCTCACGTATCGTGCCGGTCGGCGCGGTCTATGGCTACGTTTTGAAATCGGCCTCCGACGACAGGCTGAAGCTGGCGCTACGCAGCATCTTCATTGAAAGTCAGTGCGTAATCGACCGCGAAGTGCGCGGCATGCAGCAGAAAAGCCTTGGAACCGTCAACGGTTTCACCGAGGCCGAATATGAGATCCTGGTCGACATCGCGCTCGGATTGACCGATCGCGCCATCGCCCAGAGGCGCAATCTCTCGGTGCGTAGCGTTCAGAACCGGTTGCAGCAGCTCTATGTAAAACTGGGCGTCTATCAGCCGCTCGGCAGCCAGCACGATGATGGTCGGTTCAATCTGAGAGCGCGTGCGGTTGCAGTGGCATTTCTCAGAAAGCTGCTCAATCACAGCGCTCTGGAGCGGGCCGAGGCCGATCTCACTGCATGGCTTGCGCGTCACCCACACGACTAAGAGCTAGAGCGTTGACTCCATCGATCATGCTTGACGTCTCCCATCGAATAAATGTCTATTGCTAGCAATAGACATTAATCCAACCTGTATGGAATTTGCCATGTCCGCCGTTTCTCCTGTGATCTTGCTCAATTCCATCGACGACGTCGCGGTCGCGCGCGCGATGATCCGCGCGGGAAGTCCAACTGGCATTGATGGCCTGATCGCGGCAGATCAAATCCCACGCGGCCACAAGATCGCGGTGCGCGACATCCAGGCGGGACAGGAAATCCGCAAGTTCGGCCAACCGATCGGCGTTGCGACGCAGTTCATTCCGGCCGGCGGCCATGTCCATTTGCAGAATCTCGCGGTGATCGAATCCGACCATCCCTATCAGTTCAGCGTCGACGTCGAAGAACAGGGCATGTTGCCGCAAGAAGACTGTCGGACCTTCATGGGCTTCAATCGCGGCGCCGGCGGCGTCGGCACCCGCAATTTCATCGGCATCATCACCACGGTCAACTGCTCGGCGACGGTATCGAAATATATCGCCGAGCATTTCAACCGCACTGGCGGCCTGGAAGGTTTTGACAATGTCGACGGCGTCGTGGCGCTGACCCATGGCGGCGGCTGTGCCATCAACACGCAGTCGGAGGGCTACCGCTATCTGGCCCGTACCCTTCAGGGCTATGCACGCCATCCGAATTTCGGCGGCATCCTGATGATCGGCCTTGGCTGCGAAACCAATCAGATCGCACCCATTCTGGAACATTACAAGCTGGAGGAAGGAAACCGGCTGCGCACCATGACGATCCAGGATCTTGGCGGCACGCGCAAGACGATCGCGGCCGCATCGGAAATGATCAGGGACATGCTGCCGGAGGTCAATTCCGCCAGGCGCACGGTTCAGCCGCTCTCGGGCATCAAGCTCGCGCTGGAATGCGGTGGTTCCGATGGCTATTCAGGGATTTCCGCGAACCCCGCCCTCGGCTACGCCTCCGATCTTCTCGTGCGCAATGGCGGCACGTCGGTTCTCGCCGAAACCCCGGAAATCTATGGGGCAGAACACCTCCTGACACGCCGGGCAGTCACGCCAGAGGTGGCAGAAAAGCTGCTTTCCAGGATAGACTGGTGGCGCGACTATACCCGCCGCAACGGCGCCGAACTTAACAACAACCCGTCTTACGGCAACAAACTCGGCGGATTGACGACGATACTCGAGAAGTCGCTGGGCGCAGTCGCCAAGGGCGGCTCCATGCCGCTCAAAGCCGTCTATGAATACTCGGAAATTGTCGATGAGCCCGGTTTTGTCTTCATGGACACGCCCGGCTATGATCCCGTTGCCGTCACCGGCCAGGTCGCCGGCGGCTGCAACGTGATCTGCTTCACGACGGGGCGAGGTTCCGTCTCCGGCTTCAAGCCTGCCCCTTGTGTCAAGATCGCCACCAACACCGAGATGTACAACCATATGCGCGAGGATATGGACATCAATTGCGGGGACATCGTCAGCGGCAACGATACGATCGAGGCGGCCGGCGAGCGTATTTTCGAAGAGATCATCGCGGTCGCCTCCGGCAAGAAGACCTTGAGCGAGACCTTCGACTACGGCGACAATGAATTCGTTCCCTGGCAGGTCGGCGCCATCACCTGATAGCCCGCGCGTTAGATGATGAAACGGTATTCGTCCGGCTGGTATTGCTCACGGATATAGGCCGCCCGGGCCTGCACATTGGGTTGCGAGTTGCGGATGTGGTCTCGCATGGCTTTCTGCAGCCCCTCCACGTCCCTTCTTTTCACCATGTTGAAGACGCCGATATGCTCGGCAAGGAATGGCTCCTGGTCCGGCATCTTGATGCGGCTGCCGACCACATGCTTGCTGAGCGTCAGGATGCAATGGGTCCGCTTCAGGATGCTGAGGAACTCCCTGTTCGGGCAGGCCTGAAGACTGCGCAGATGAAGATCGAGCTCCAATTCGTACATGGTCGAAGCAGAAACCGCGGGATAGTCGGCGAGCGCTTGCGACAGCCGTGACAGCATCGCACCGACATGGTCTTCGGAAAGTCCGCCCAAGGCGCTTGCAAGCGCCACCGGCTCGATCTGCTCGCGCACCTCGTAAAGGTCACGAATACGCCCGCTGTCGAGCGGTACGATTGACCAGCGAAAATTGTCATCCTTCTCGGTGATGCCGAGCGTCTCGAGCCTTAGCAGCACATCGCGCGCCACGGCGCGTCCGACGCCGAAATGCCGTGCCAACTCGTTTTCGTTGATACGATAGCGTCCGAAGAAAGAGCAATGGACGACGATACGTTCGACAGCCTCATAAAGCGCCTGCCAGGCAAATATCGGCCTGTCGTCATCTTCATCGAACAATCTGCCGAGACAATCGGCGAGCTTGACCCGCTTCGGCGCTGTCCCTGTCAAGCCAACGACAAAACCTCGCCCATCGAAGCGAGCGATGAGGCCGTCCTCGAGCAGCAGCTGCAGTGCTTGCCGCACCGGCGCACGACTGCTGCCAACGAGCCCGGCAAGCGCGGCCTCGGTCAGCACAAGGCCATTCGGCAAGGCTCCCGCGAGGATCTGAGTTCTCAGTCGCCGGTGAAGCTGCTCATAAAGGTTGATCTTGCGCAGAAGGCCACTTTGCAAATTCGATAGGCTCATCTCATGACGTTTATCAAGGAATCTTCTCCAGCCACATTATCACGTCCCGCTCAAAATCTTCTTGTCTGTCTTGCCGCCAAAATCGTCCTTTCGACGGGCTTCATCTGAGGGCGCCAGAGTGCGATTAGGGTCGCCGGATGTAATATCCGCTGGTCTGCCGCCGAAGTTGCGACGAGTTCTTGAAAGGTGGATAGATGTATAGCCCTTTGGGGGCGTTACTCCAATGTACTTTTGATTTCCTCTTTGATTGCAACAATCGCCGCACAAACCGATTTGATCTGCTCATCCGTATGGCTTGCGGTCATGCAAAGACGCAAACCCGCCATTCCCTTCGATACGGTGGGGAAGAAGATGGCAGAGGCGTAGAAGCCTTGCTGGAAGAGATTTCGCGCAGCGCCGATTGCGATTAACTCGTCGCCGAAATGCACCGTCCGGATCGGCAAGGCCGCACCTTGCTGCTTTGTCGGCAGCAACTCATCAAACAGTGAAATCTTATTCTGAAGCGTTGTTTGCAGATGTACCAATTCGGCCGAGCGGTGCAACATTGCCGAGGCTAGACTGGCCCCGATTGCGGCAGTATTGAGCGATGCGGAAAAGGCGTGCGCCACCGCAAACCGGCGAAATAGCTGTTCCTGGTGAGTAGTCCCCAACATGAGCAGGCCTCCGGATGCCCCGAACCCCTTCCCCAGTGACGCCGCAATGATGGTCCTCTCGCCCAATTCCCCGATCTGGTTTTTTGCAAAGCCCTGGCCAGACTTGCCAAAGAGCGACACACCGTGGGCATCGTCGATATAGAGAAACAGCCCATACTTCTCCTGCAATCTTCGCAATTCTTCGATTGGAGCACTGCCGCCCATGGAGTAGACGCCATCGCAGACATAGGCTACCGTCTTGTTGCGTCGGCACAGGCGCTCGAGCGTATCCATGTCATTGTGGGCGATCGTCTCCACCCGAGTTTCGGCCGCGATTGTACCCTTATGATATGCAAGAGTGGCATGTGCCAGTCGATCAAAAACCATGATCGGCTTTGCCCCCCCGGTAAGATGTCCCGAGGCGATCAATGGCAAAGCACTCATATTGGCGGCAAGCACCGTGCTATAGGTAATCACCCGCGCCGCAAACAGTTCGGAAAGAACCTCCTCCAGTTCGCCTATTGCGGCAAAGTTGAGCCGGGTGCGGGCGCAGGACCAATGCAATGTCCCCGCAGTACGCACCGCATCGATGGCGCCCGCGACGATATCTGGATGATTGTCCAGACCTAGGTATGAGCATCGAACAAAGTCGACGATTGTTCGATCTTCATGCTTCAACCGAACTGACCTACCCTGCGACGGATGGGCATAGATCGTCATGATCCCCTGAAAATGTGCCGCTTCAAAATGGCGCCCGGCGACATCGATCAGTCCGGCGGTATTGCGATAAGCTGATTTGTTGCTCCCATCAGAGCGTTTCGAATTGCTGTCCTTCATGTTTCAAACTCCAGCCTTCTCAAGAATGAACCAGAGGTTGCAACTCGTGTAACTCAACATCAACAAAGCTGACCAGAAACATTCCCAAAATTATGTTGTCGCTAATTTTCCATTGTCGATCGAATGTGAAGTTTCGCGACGGGCGCCCCTAACCAAACTCGACGGCATAACCGCTTGAGCGAACAGTGCGGATGATGTTGCGACCAGTCATCTTTCGCAACATGCGACGCAAACGCCCGACATGCACATCGACCGTTCGTGGTTGAACATAATATGTCGCTGGCCATGCCGCTTCGATGAGTTCGGCACGGCTGAACACTCGTCCAGGGGCTTGAAGCAAGCGGCACAAAAGCTTGAATTCGATCGGACCGAGTTGGATTGACTCGGCGCCGTGCCTGACCAACCTGTGGCTTATGTCCAGACTAAGCTCCCAGACACTGAACGTGTTGCGGTCGCGGCGGATGGCCCCCGGATCTTGATGCCTGCCCGATAACAGAGATTGCAGATATGCCAATATCCTCTCTGGGGAGACCGGACGAATAAAGCTCTCGCTCACACCAGCCTTGAGCAAATCGAGATAGTGTTGCTCGTTACCGCCCGGCATTAATGCAAGTATCGGAATTTGCGCCGTTGCACGATGGGCCTTCAGCATACTGCAGACCCGCAAAGCTCTGTCTGGATTGTGTTCCGTATCCAGGACAATTGCGAGGACCGAACTCCGTGCTGCAATTTGCTCGACTTCCTCGTCGTCCAAAAGCATGGAACTGAATCCCGCCACCGCCAGGATGTGGCTAAACAGCTGAAACAGAAAAGGGTTTTGCGACCAAAAGAGAACGACAGGATTCATTCATCAGCCCTTCCATCTTTCGTGCGAGGGAGGCAGCCCGCCATTATGTTGCACCATATTCTCCGCCAAAACGGCTGCATCTCGCCGAAAATTCGCGCGCTGGTTTTAGATATTGCCTATATTCATATCTTTTTCATATAAGTCTAGTAATAAGTGCGTTTTTTGATGCAACATTTTGTTGCCTTATGCCCGATTTTCGTGCAACCTGTGGATCTGAAGCAAAAGCTCGTTTATGCCTGTCTCATGCCCGTGAAAGATCCGTCATTGTTCATGAAGTCCAGCATCGACCATTTGCCGCCGCTCAAACGACGGGAACTCGCGCGCGTCCTGGAGGTGTTGCACGAGGAGTTCGAGGACGCGCTGAGGGGAGGTTCGGCCGATTTCAAGAAGCGCGGCCGCATCCTGAAAATCATCCTGTTCGGATCTTATGCCCGCGGCAGTTGGGTCGACGAACCCCATACGAAAAAAGGCTACCGCTCCGACTTCGATATCTTGATCATCGTCAGCGATAAGAGGCTGACCGAGTTCGATCGCTACTGGCAACGGGCTGCCAACCGCTTCATGCATGACGAGGAGTTCAAGACGCCGGTGAGTTTCATCGTGCACTCGCTTCGCGACGTGAACACGCTGCTGGAGCAGGGACGCTATTTCTTCGTCGACCTGCGCCGCGACGGCATCGTCCTTTACGAACTCGACAAGGAGCCACTCGCGACACCAAGTCTGTTGAGACCAGAGGATGCCTACAGATTTGCCAGGGAATATTTCGAGGATCGGCTGCCCCATGCAGAAAAGTTTGCAAAAGGTGCGAACTTTTACATGAGCGAAAGCGACCTCAAAGAAGCAGCCTTCCTCTTGCATCAGTCGA
>JBCNPI010000230.1:0-10007 GCA_039593415.1 Rhizobium sp.
GGCCGGCCGGGCATGGGGCCGTTCTCGCTGACCGGTCAGCCGAACGCGATGGGCGGCCGCGAGGTCGGCGGCCTTGCCAACATGCTTGCCGCTCATATGGCAATCGAAAACGCTGAAGATCGCGACCGGGTGCAGCGCTTCTGGCAATCGCCACGGATCGCCGCGCGGCCGGGACTGAAAGCGGTCGACATGTTTCGCGCCGTCGCCGACGGCAGCATCAAGGCGCTGTGGATCATGGCGACCAATCCTGTCGTCTCCATGCCGGACGCCGATGCCGTTGAGGCGGCTATCAGGGCCTGTCCCTTCGTCGTCGTCTCCGACATCCTGCGCGAGACGGATACGGTGCGGCATGCGCATGTGCTGCTGCCTTCGCTCGGCTGGGGTGAAAAGGACGGAACCGTTACCAATTCCGAACGGCGGATATCCAGACAGCGACAGTTCCTGGCCGCACCGGGCGACGCTCGGCCGGATTGGTGGCAGATGGCCGAAGTCGGCCGACGCATGGGATTTTCCAAAGCCTTCACCTTCCGCACAGGCGCAGATATCTTCGCCGAGCATGCAGGCCTGTCCGGCTTTGAAAATGAGGGTAGCCGCGATTTCGACATTGGCGCTCATGAAGCGATCATGCCGGAAGAGTATGATGACCTCCAGCCCTTCCAGTGGCCGCAGCCCGCCGGCGCGGCGCCGAAGGTCACGCGCTTCTTTGCAGATGGCGGGTTCTATCATCCCGATCGCAAGGCACGCTTCGTTGCGATCGAGCCTCCTGCAAGCGATCGAACCGACGGCCGCTTCCCGCTCACCCTCAATACCGGGCGCGTTCGCGATCACTGGCATACCATGACGCGCACCGGCAAGAGCGCGCGGCTATCGGCTCATATTGCCGAGCCCTTTGCCGAGATCCATCCCCGCGATGCAATCGAGATCGGGGTTGGGGAAGCCGGCCTCGTCGAGATCGAAAGCCCGCATGGCAAGGTGATCGTCCGCGCTCTGGTGACCGAGCGGCAGGCGCGCGGCAGCCTCTTCGTGCCGATGCACTGGAATGACAGTTTTGCCGCCAAGGCCAGGATCGACGCCGTGGTCGCCCCGGTTACCGATCCCATCTCGGGCCAGCCAGCCTCGAAGAATGTTGCAGTCCGCGCGTGCCGCTTCCAGGCATCGCATTATGGCTTCGCTGTTTCCGCAGCAAAGCCACACGACCTCGATAGTCCCTATTGGGCGCTTGCCAAAGCCGAAGCCGGCTGGCGGACCGAATTTGCCTTCAATATGGCGCCGGATGGCTGGATCGGCTGGTGCCGCTCGACATTCGATATACCAGCCGATCTCGAGCCGCTCGGCTATGCCGATCAGGCTTCCGGAGACCTGCGCCTTGCCTTCTTCGATGGAGAGCGGCTGCTTGCGGCTCTCTTCGTCGCCCGACAGCCGGTTGCGGTGGCGCGAAGCTGGGCGATTGCACAGCTCATGGCGGAACACTCCAATCTGCGCAAGCGCTTTGCCCTCGTCGCCGGTCGTCCAGGTGCGGGCAAGGCAGATCCTGGCGCTACCGTCTGCTCCTGCTTCAGCGTCGGGGTCAATCAGATCGTCGCGGCCATTCGCGGCGGCTGCCACAGCGTCGAGGCCGTCGGCACACAGCTCAATGCCGGAACCAATTGCGGCTCCTGCCGCGCCGAAATCAAGGGGATCATCGATGGATGTCTTGCCGCAGCCGCGGAGTGACCTGCCCGCCCGAATGGAACCGCTCGCCAAGCTGCCGGTGTTCTGGGCGCTTGAAGGCAAACGCGTGATCGTCGCCGGCGGTTCGGATGCGGCGGCGTGGAAGGCAGAGCTTCTCGCCGCTTGCGGTGCACAGGTGCATGTCTATGCGGAGGACCTTTCCGATACGTTCGAAAAACTGATCCTGCGCGGCGCCGAACATCCGCAAGCAGGCTTTACCCATCACCCGAGGGTTTGGAATGAAGCGTGTCTAGCAGGTGCGACCATCGCCATCGGCGACTGCGAGGACGGCGAGGCACAGGCATTTTTCGAGGCTGCCCGCATGGCCGGTGTGCCGGTCAATGTCATCGACAAGCCGGCTTTCTGTCAGTTCCAGTTTGGTTCGATCGTCAACCGCTCTCCGGTCGTGGTGTCGATTTCGACTGACGGTGCAGCTCCTATCCTGGCTCAGGCAATACGCCGACGGATCGAGACCTTGCTACCGCGAGCGTTGAAGGGCTGGGCAGCCCTGGCGCAGTCACTGCGGGAGGCAGTCAATGAACGGCTGGCGCCCGGACCGCTGCGTCGCGCTTTCTGGGAGCATTTTGTCGATCGCGCATTTTCAGGTTTGGACACGCCGGAGGAGGGCGTCGGCGGGCAGCTTCTCAAGGAAGCCGAAGGGCTTCGGGAAGCGCCCGCCCACTCGTCCGCAGGTCGCGTCACGCTTGTCGGAGCAGGTCCGGGCGATGCCGAGCTTCTGACGCTAAAGGCTGTCCGTGCGTTGCAGGCGGCAGACGTGATCCTTTTTGACGACCTGGTTTCGACGGAGGTCCTGGAACTTGCCCGGCGCGAAGCAAAACGCATGCTGGTCGGCAAGCGCGGTGGCCGTACGAGCTGCCGTCAGGAAGACATCAACGCCATGATGGTGAAGCTGGCAAAGGCGGGCAAGCATGTTGTTCGACTGAAATCCGGCGATCCAATGATCTTCGGGCGGGCCGGCGAGGAAATCGCTCATCTTGATCGAGAGAACATTTCCGTCGATATCATTCCCGGAATAACGGCGGCGAGCGCTATGGCGTCCCGGCTCGGCATTTCCCTGACGCATCGTGATCACGCTCAGTCCGTTCGTTTCGTGACCGGCCACTCACGGCATGGTGGACTGCCCGCGGACATCGACTGGGGCGCCATTGCAGATCCGCACACGACGACCGTATTCTACATGGCAGGCAGGACGGCGCCTCTGATTGCGGAACGATTGCTCAAGGAAGGCTTGTCCCCTGAGACATCGGCCGTCATCATCAGTGATGTCAGCAGGCCGACGGAGCGCGATTGGCGCGGAACGCTTTTCGACATCCCGCGGGGGATCGCGAGTATCGGCTACAACAATCCGGTACTCATCTCAGTCGGAAATGCGCTTGCGGCGCGTCAAAATCCCGCTAGCGGAACGATTACCCAGGAAAGGGACGATCATCTCATCCTTAAAGCCGGCTGACATATTTGTACGCCTCCCGCGTCAGGCCGCTTGCAGTCGGGCAGCCAGTCATGCGGACACTGCTGCATAATTCCTTAAATCGGCACCGATTTGAGAATAAGGTCATGCCGCAGATCTAAAGTGCTGCGGCAATCTTTGTGCGTCGCATGTGACCCGTGGCGCAGCAATTGCGCCATCCTAGCAATATGCCCGACCAAAATTGATGGTCGGAAGCCCGGCTGACGGCGATCTATCTACGACCGCCAGTTCATCACCATGATCCATACCAGGTCGGCCGTAATGAGCGGTAAAACACCATTCAGCATGATAATTCCCTCCCAGGAGGTCATGCCCGCCAAGAACGATAGTCACAAAAAAACGATTGCGCAAACGTTTCGATGACGCTAGCGTTGCCACATTAGCGGTTCCTGGGAGGCCTCCTGGAGGTTGGAATTCCGCTTGGGAGGATACTTTGAAAAGCCTGTTTGTTGCGCTGCTGGCGAGAGCCGGAGTGCGCTCATGACGACTATTTCCGCAGTGGCAAAGGCAGCTGGGGTTTCGGTCTCCACGGTTTCGCATGTTCTCAACAAAACCCGCTACGTCTCGCCCGAGAAGGTGAAGCTGGTGATGGATACCGTGGAGGTGATTGGTTATATCCCCAATGCCCTCGCTCGTTCGCTCAAACTTTCTTCCACGGGCACCATCGGCCTCGCGATATCGGCGATTTCGAACCCTTACTTTAGTGACATTATCTGCGCGATCGAAGCCGAATGTTCAAAGCGAGGCTTGATCGTGTTCCTGTGTGACACGCAGGATGACCCGGATCGGGAGCTGGAGTTGGTCCAGCATCTGCATCAGCGCCGCGTCGATGGGATTATTCTTGCTCCTTCGGGCGATCCTAAAAGATCGCTGGATTACCTCATCGAATCCGATGTTCCTTGTGTGCTCGTAGACCGGCTGTCCGATAGTCGTTTCGACCAGGTCGGGACCGATAACGTCGCTGCCATCCGCACGCTTGTCGATCATCTCGTGACGCTCCGTCACAGACGAGTCGGGATCATTCTTGGGCAGCCCGGTTTCGCGACGACCGTGGAGCGCATGAATGCCTTTCGGGTTGCAATGACGGAAAAAGGAATAGAAGTGCCCGAAGACTTGATTAGTGACAGCAATAACGACACCGCCGACGCCACCGCTTCGACGCACCGTCTGCTCGAATTAAATGAACCGCCGACAGCCATTCTCGCATCGAACAATCTCACGATGATCGGCGCAATGAGGGCCATTCGGGAACGGAGACTTCGGGTTCCTGCAGATATTTCCGTACTCGGGATCGATGATTTCGAGTGGGCGGATTACTTCGAGCCGCGTCTGACACTGATGGCTCAGCCTTGCGATGAGATCGGCCGGAAGGCGGCTGACTTGCTGATCGAGCGAATAGGCAACAAGCATCGCCCCTGCCAAACCATTCGACTGTCGGCGGTTTTGCGGCTGCGGGAATCGTGTGGAGAGCCAGCATGAGCGAGGTTGTTCTTGCAGCGAAAGGTGTCGTCAAGCGCTTCGGCGGGGTTCAGGCGTTACGGGGGGTGGATTTCGAACTGAAGGCTGGCGAAATCCACGCGCTGCTTGGCGAAAACGGTGCCGGAAAATCGACCTTGATGAACCTGTTGTCCGGCGTGCATACGCCGGACGAGGGAGAGATTTTCATCGACGGCAAATCCGCGCGATTTCATGGCCCCCGTGATGCGCAGGCGGCGGGCATTGCAACAATCTTCCAGGAACTGGACCTTGTTCCGAGCCTGAGCGTGGCCGCCAATCTCTTTCTCGGGCACGAGCTTATTCATCCGCATGGAATGCTCGACAGCAAGGCAATGCTGCACGAGGCGCGAAAAAGACTGGAAGCGATCGATCAGTCAATCGATCCGACCCAGCTCGTAGCCGAGCTTTCTATCGGCCAGCGCCAGGTCGTTGCTATCGTCAAGGCGCTTTCCTACGCATCGAAAGCCCTCATTATGGATGAGCCGACGGCCGCCCTGACCGTTGGCGAAGTGGATCGATTGTTCGACATCATGCGTGGCTTGGCGGCCTCTGGCGTTGGCATCGTCTATATCTCGCACCGCCTTGAGGAGGTTCCCCAGATTGCCCACCGCGTAACGGTCATGCGCGACGGCAAGGTGGCTGGCGTCACAGAACCAGACGCGCCGCAGGCCGAACTGGTGCAGCTTCTCGTCGGACGCCCCCTGAACGAGCTTTATCCGCGCCGCGCAGACCGTGTTGGTGACGTCTTCCTGCGGATGCGCCAGGCTTCCTTCCATCCGCATCGCGCGTCTCCCGGCTGGCAGGCTCCGGTCAAGATTGATCTGGATGTTCGGCGTGGCGAAATCGTCGGGCTCGCTGGCGTTATGGGGGCCGGTCGAACCGAGCTTTTGAGCGCTCTCTACGGAGCAGGCGTGCCGGGCTATTGGCGGGGCGAGATTGTGGTTGACGATCGGCCGGCTAAACTCACATCGATCGCGGCTGCTCGCAAGATAGGGCTGGCATTCGTAACGGACGACCGGCGCGGAGCCGGTCTCATGCTGCGCATGTCGGTGGGTCTCAATTTGGTCATGTCGGTCATCCGCCGGATATCGCCACATGGCTTGCTGTCTGCACGACGCCAGGAGGATGCGATCAAGAGTTCTTTCGGCCAATTCGACATCCGTCCAACGAATCCCGCTATCGCGGTCGGATCTCTCTCGGGGGGAAATCAACAGAAGGTGGTCCTTGCAAAGGAAGTGCTGGGCAATCCGCGTCTATTGCTTCTCGACGAGCCCACACGCGGCGTGGACGTCGGCGCAAAAGGGGAAATCTACGCCCGTTTGCGCAAACTTGCTTCCGAGGGACTGGGAATTCTTGTCGCTTCGAGCGAGATGCCTGAGCTGATCGGCCTGTGCGACCGGATAGTGGTTTTGCGCAACGGCTGCAGCGTTGCTGAGTTTTCTGGCGGCGTTAGCGAACATGACGTTCTGGCGGCCGCCAACGGGAGGGAGGCCTGATGTCCGAACAGCAAATCACGTCCAGTCCAGCGATCCAGCCTACCAGGCGCATTGATCCGCTGGCGGTGATGGTCCGCTTTCAAAGCTTGATCGGCCTTGTATTGGTCTTCGCCGGCGGCATCATCTTCTCGCCGCGTCGCCATGGTGTCATCCTGTTTCTTCAACCCGACAACATCGCCAATATCGTCCGCGCGGTGTCCGAGACCGGCATCATCGCAATCGGAATGACGTTCGTAATCATCACTGCCGGAATTGATCTCTCGGTCGGGGCGACACTTGGTCTTGCGAGCGTCGTGACCGCAACGTTGATGGTCTCAGGCGGTTTTGGGCTCATTGCAACGGTCTTGGCGGTGCTGCTGATGGGGACGTGTTTCGGGTTGGTCCAGGGAGCGATTTCAAGCAAGTTTCGGCTTGAGGCATTTATTGTCACGCTTGCCGGTTTGCAGGCGGCTCGCGGACTTGCACTCGTCGTATCGGGCAATCAGTATATCAACATCTCCTATGGCGACGGCCCTGGTCTCGCTCCACCGATTTTTGCCATTCTGGGCGGCCGGCTATTCGGCAATGTCGTGCCCGTGGCCACGATCGTCTTTCTGATCTTTGCCTGTGTCGCCACGCTGGTGCTGAACACGACCAGGTTCGGCCGCTATGTCTATGCCGTCGGCGGAAACGAGCGTGCAGCTCGCATCTCAGGCGTTCCGGTTTCGGTAATCAAGATCGCCGTCTACGCGATCACCGGCTTTGCATCCGCGCTGGCTGGTATCGTTCATGCAGGGCAGTTCAATTTCGGAAGTGCCAATGACGGGACCGGATACGAACTGACGGCTATTGCAGCCGTTGTCATTGGAGGAACCAGCCTGTTCGGAGGTTCCGGTTCAATGGTCGGAACAATCGCCGGCACCATCATGCTGGGCGCTTTGGCCAATATTCTTCAGCTCAACAACATTACGCCAGCCATGCAGTTGCTCGCCACAGCGGCAATCATCGTTCTGGCGGCAGTCCTTCAATCCCTCGTTCGTCGCCGCGAAGGATTGGGCAGGTAGTGTGGCGGCATCTCCCGAAAGGTGGATTCGGGATCAATGTGGAGGAGACACTGATGACACGGAATGCACTTCGACTATCGAATGCCTGGCGCATGACACTCCTGGCCAGTTCTTGCCTTTGTATTGCCAACGTGGCCCAGGCTGCCGATCCGCTGGTGAAGGCTTGTGCCAAAAATGGCGAATTCGTGATCGGCTTCTCGCAGGCAAACAATGCGGAACCCTACCGCCAGCATGTCAACGATGAACTGCAGGCAGCTGCCAAGGCCGTTCCGCAGTTCACGCTGCAGATCGCCGACGGGGCGGGCAACGTCAACACTCAGACATCGCAAGTTGACAATTTCATCACCCAGAAGGTTGACCTGCTGCTGATCTCGCCTTTCGAAGCGGCTCCGCTTACACCGGCCGTCAAGCGGGCGATGGACGCGGGTATTCCGGTCATCGAACTTGATCGCAAAACGAACGGCGAAGCTGGCAAGGACTACACATCTTTCATTGGCGGAGACAACTACAAGATCGCATTGGCCGCGGGTCAATATACGAGTAAGACGCTTCTGCCCGATGGCGGCGAGGCTGCGGTGCTGGAGGGGCTCCCGAGTTCAACGCCTGCAGTCGAGCGATTGAATGGCTTTAAGGATGGTGTGAAAGCCAATCCCAAGATCCAGATCGTAGCGGAACAAGCGGCAGACTGGTTGCCGGACAAGGCGCAAACGGCATTCGCAGCCATGCTGCAGGCGCATCCGGATATCAAAATGGTCTACGCCAGCAACGATATGATGGCGGCGGGTGCCCTGCTTGCTGCAAAAGGTGCCGGAAAGAGCATGAAGATTATCGGCACCGATGGGTTGCCGGGACCGGCCGGCGGAATCGAGGCGGTCGCCAAGGGCGACTGGTCTGCGACCTTCACATATCCGACAGGAGCAAAAGAGGCGATCGACATGGCAAAGTCGATATTGCTGGACTGCGCATCGTCGGTGCCGGCAACGGTAACGGTCGACACCACCGCAATTACGCCTGACAATGCGAAGCAGATGATGGGCAAGTAGAACTCTGCAGGCCAATCCGGCTGGACGCAAGATCTAGCCGGATTGAGCGGATCCCATCGCGACTGCTGTCGCGCCACCGTTGCCTCGTGTACTTTCCGGCGCGAGTGTGTTGACGCTTCTCACCTAGACCCGGACGAAAGAAACTCGACCGCTATTTCGACTTACTATGTTTTTGAGCTAAGGGCGCCTCGCGCCTTTACCTGGTTTGGAAGAAGGCGCCGTTCAAAAAGGTAACGCGATCTCCGATTTGGATGGTCGCCGGATCGATTCCTCAAGAGCAAGTTGATTCACACGACGCTTATTTAAGGGCGCTTACCTTAGTCTATTGCTTATTTAAATGAAGTGGCGCTTGCTTAAATAGAGGCCCAGAGCCATACTCCGTTTATGTCTGATTCTGAGCCCAGGCAGCGCCATGGACGCTTTGTAGAAACATCAGTTGCCGGCGAAAAGGTGCGGGCGTTTATACCGCCGCCATTGCCGCCTCGGCCTGCTATAGATGTGCTTTCATTGTTAGAGCGTCTTAGCTTGGCGGAGCGAGCCCTCGGACGCCTCGACGGCATCACAATGCTGCTTCCGCGCCAGGAGCTGTTTCTTTATATGTATGTCAGGAAAGAAGCGGTTCTGTCCTCGCAGATTGAAGGGACACAATCGACGCTATCCGACCTGCTGCGTTTTGAGACCGAAGCGCAGGCGGGGCAACCGGTCGACGATATACGCGAAGTTTCCAACTACGTCGATGCTATGATGTACGGTTTGGAGCGACTAGAGGCCTTTCCCATGTCGCTACGACTGATCCGCGAAATGCATGCGCGATTGCTGCAAAGCGGTGGCGGGGGGACCAAGAATCCTGGAGAATTCCGCCGTTCGCAAAACTGGATTGGGGGAACACGCCCTGGCAATGCACTCTTCGTGCCACCACCGGTCACGGAGATGGACGCCTGCCTGAATTCGCTTGAGCATTTCATGCATGAAGATCGGTCGCGACTGCCCGCACTCATCAAGGCTGGCCTTCTGCACGTCCAATTCGAGACGATCCATCCGTTCCTTGATGGTAACGGGCGTATCGGCCGCCTCCTCGTCACCGTTTATCTTTGTATGAACGGAGTTCTGCGTAAGCCGCTGCTCTATCTCAGTCTTTATTTGAAAACACACAGAGCAGAATACTATCGACTGCTCCAGGAGGTTCGTGAACAAGGTAATTGGGAGGCTTGGCTCGACTTCTTTCTAACCGGTGTTGCTGACACCGCTAATCAGGCGTTCGACGCTGCCACCCGGATTGTCGACGTGTTCAAGGAAGATCGTGAGCAAATTACAACCGAAAGCGATCGCGCGGGTTCAGCGCTTCGCATTCACGATCTTTTTCAGCAAAATCCGTTCTTTACAGCCAATCAGCTCGTTCAGAAGACGGGCCTATCCGCGCCCACAGTCAATGCGGCGCTGGCAGACTTGGAGCGCTTCGGCATCATCGAAGAAATAACGGGTCGCAAGCGAGGTCGCGTTTTCAGCTATAGACGGTATCTCGCAATTCTGAGCGAGGGCACTGATCCCTTGCCCCCAACTGCTTAAAGAACCCATAATTCAGCGGTCGTCGGTTCGAATCCCTCACATCAGGTTTTTTGTCAATAGTTCATTTTGATGGCATGACAAAGCCTCCTTTGTTCGCGGATCCACAGTCTGAGCCGATCGCTTTACCGGCTCGTTTTCGAGCCTGTACAACCTCACATCCGGT
>JBCNPI010000231.1:0-9990 GCA_039593415.1 Rhizobium sp.
GGCCTCCACGCTCTTGAAGGTCATCGGGAAAGACGTCGTCGGTACAAAGCGTCACGGTCTGTGGCAAAAAGCCGAGATTGTTGATGACCTCGACGAATTGCGGCAGCAGATGGTCGTGCGAGCCGCGAAGCTCGATCGCCAGACCCGCCGAGAGTTTGGCGAGCAGGTCGGCGCCGGAGGTCAGCTCATGATCGGAAGAGACACCGGCCGCCATGAAAGCGTTGAGATCCGCACCCTCCAGGCTGCGGGCATGGCCGCAGATCATCTTGCCCGAACGCAGCCCGGCATCGATGATTGCGCCGGCACGCGGATCGCCATCGATCACCTCGCGCATCGTCATGACTTCCGCAATGCCGCCGATCTCGGGCCAGGTCAGCATCTCCGTCATGACTGCCGCATCGAAATCCGCGCCGGCCAACTCCAGCCCAGGCGCGGAAGGCACGCAGGAGGGCGCCAGCGGCACGACCCGCAGCGGCCGTCGCCGCGTCGCCTTTATTGCCCAGCGCACGCCATCGAGACCGTGGACGTTGCCGAATTCATGCGGATCCCAGACGATGGTCGTCACTCCGCGCGGCAATACGGCCTCCGCATAGGTTGCCGGCGTCACCATCGAGCTTTCGATATGCATATGGGTGTCGATCAGCCCGGGCGATAGGAAGCAGCCCTCCGCATCGATCGTCCGTGCCGCGTCCGCGCGGCTGCCGGGCGCGTGCACGCTTGCAATCAGCGGGCCGACGATGCCGATATCGGCGGCGCGGATCTGACCGGTCACCATGTCGACAAGGCGGCCGTCCGCAATCAGCAGATCAAAGGGTTGATCGCCGCGCGCGGCGGCGACTGCGCGTGAACGCAGCTCCGGAGCATTCATATCCGCCGGTTCGCCAGTATCCCCGTTCATCGGCCGGCCTCCAGAAGCAGCGCATCGAAGATGAACCGGCGTGCCTTCTCACTATCGATATCGGCGGCGAAATGAGCATTGAACTTGGCATGCGAGGCGCGCGTTTCGACGACGGTGCGCCCGCGCGTATGCTGCCCGTGCAATTCCGCCTCAATCCGTGCGTGCCGAAGGGTAGCGATCTCCGGCTCGGCGAAAATGGCGGCGGCCGTCGGATCGTAGATTGCCATGGCCGGCCTGCCGCGGCTGATGGCGATACTGACGTAACCTTCCAGCAGGTCGGCAAGCAGCTGTGCCTTTTCGCCTTTTGTCGCACGGAGACGGGCGACATCTTCCGGCCAGGCCAGAACCCTGCGGCAGATGTCGAGATCGATCATGCGCAGCGGCAGGCCATGCGCCAGCACAATGGCGAGCGCTTCCGGATCGGCAAAGGCATTGAATTCCGCCGATGCCGTATGATTGCCGGCGGTGACGCCGCCGCCCATCCATGTCAGCTCGTCGATGCGTGCGGCAAGATCCGGCCGCGCCAGCGCCAGCGCCGCGATGTTCGTGAGTGGCCCAAGAGCCAGAATGCGTTTCGGCTCATTGCCATCTGAAAGCCAGTCGCAGAGTGCGCCGAAAGCATCGCTCATCGGAAGCGGATTGGCCGGCGGCAAGCTCCTGCCGGTCGTGGGAATGCCGGTTTGGCCGAGAATGACTTGCGCCGTTTCCAGCATACAAAGGACAGGCAGCTCTCGCCCGGTATGGATTGGAAAGGTCCAGCCGAAAACGGCAGCAGCACTCGCCGCATTGGCCCGGACATGCAACAGCGGCGCATTGCCGCTCACCAGCGAAACGCCGTCGATGACAAGATCCGAATGTGCGACCACCAGAATGGCAGCGATGTCATCGAACCCCATGTCGGTATCGATCCAGATTCCCATATTCTCTCTCAATCGATCTTAACCAGATGGTGCGACGGCGGCCTCGGCTCGCTCCGAATGACGGCAAGGTTTGCCTCCGGGCGGAAACGGTTGCGGGACGCGCGCAGGAAATGGGGGCGTCCCGCGGATCGCTTAGTCGGCGAGTGCGTCGAGGACGCGGACCCAGGAGCGGATACCTTTGTGGTAGGACCGCAGCTCGTACTTCTCGTTCGGCGAATGGATGCGGTCGTCCGAGAGGCCGAAGCCGATGAGCAGCGACTCCATGCCGAGCATCTTTTGGAAATCGCCGACGATCGGGATCGAGCCTCCCATGCCGATGACGATGGCGGGCTTCGGCCATTCATCGGAGAGTGCCGTCTTCGCCTTGGTCAGGGCCGGCGAATCGTAGGAAAGCTGGATGGCCGGCGAGCCGCCGTGCTCATGGAATTCCACCGAGCAATCGGCCGGTATTTTCGAACGCACATAGGCACGGAAGCTCTCGCGGATCGCGGCCGGATTCTGCTGACCGACGAGGCGGAACGAAACCTTCGCCGATGCCTTGGCCGCGATCACGGTTTTGAAGCCTGCGCCGGTATAGCCGCCCCAGATACCGTTGACCTCCGCCGTCGGCCGCGCCCAGGTGAGTTCCATTACCGAACGGCCCTTTTCGCCCGAGGGGACCGAGAGACCTACCTCGCCGAGGAATTTTTCGGCAGTCATGCCGAGTGTTTCCCAGGAGGCCTTGATATTGGCTGGCGTTTCCTCGACGCCGTCGTAGAAGCCAGGGAGCGTCACGCGCGCCGTCTCATCATGCAGGCCGGCCAGGATATCGGTGAGAATATGGATCGGATTGGCGGCAGCGCCGCCGAAGAGGCCTGAATGCAGGTCGCGGTCGGCTGCGGTGATGACGATTTCCTCGCCCACCAGCCCGCGCAGGCCGGCCGAGATCGCCGGCGTATCGCCGTCCCACATGCCGGTATCGCAAACGAGGGCGAAATCCGCCTTCAGTTCGGCGGCATTGGCTTCGAGGAAGGGCTTGAGCGAAGGCGAGCCGGATTCTTCTTCGCCTTCGAACAGGATGGTGATGCGCACAGGCAGCGTGCCCCTGGTTTCCTTGTATGCGCGAACGGCCTCGACGAAGGTCATGAGCTGGCCCTTGTCGTCGGAGGTGCCGCGGCCGGTCAGGACCTTGCGGCCATTGCCCATGTCCCTGATGGACGGAGCGAAGGGATCGCTTTCCCAGAGTTCGATCGGATCGACCGGCTGCACGTCGTAGTGACCGTAGAACAGCACATGCGGCGCGTCGGCCTTGCCGGCATCGTGGTGGGCGACCACCATCGGATGGCCGGGCGTGTCGCGCACCGAGGCCTTGAAGCCCAGCGAGTTCAGATAAGCCGTCAGCCATTCCGCCGCTTTACGGCATTCCGCCTTGTAGTCCGGGTCCGTCGAGATGGACTTGATGCGCAGCAGCTCGAAGAGATTGTCGAGGCTGGAAGGGAGGTTCTGATCGGCGCGGTCGAGAACGGGCGATAGATCGGTCATATCCGACTCCTTACATGAGATTTGGAGCGACGATAGACCAAAGGCAGAGCGGTTTCGAGGCGTTAAAACTGAAAATTTACCGTAGCTTGCCTCTCTCTGAAAGATCGTGACGTGCTTTAGAGTTGCCTGGCATTCTCCAGGATGCGCCGGATATATTCCAGCAGCAGTTCGCGTTCGAATTGACGAAAGTCTTTGAGAAGGTCGGTGTCCGCGGCCATGGCGGCTTCGATGGCTTCCGCTTGCATGGCAGTGGCCTTGTTCGTCAGAAAGATCAGCTGCGCCCGTTTGTCCGACGGATGCGGGCGGCGCTCCACCAGGCCATCTCGTTCCATGCGTGACAGCGTATTGGCCATCGTCGCCTGCTCGATATCGACCCTTTCAAGCAATTGTTTCTGTGTGAGCCCGTCCTCGGTCCACAATTCCAGTAGGATCGGAAACTGGCCGGGAGAAAAACCAAGCCTTGCCGCGCGTTGCTGTAACGAGCGAGCGAATCCCTTCGCCATTTGACTGGCAAGGTAGGCGGCCGAGTTCATCCGGTTAAATCCCATGATTGCAAATATGCCGATAATTCAAAATCAAGACAATCCGCAATTCTTGGGTGGACGCGCTTGGAAATTGACAACTTCGGCTAATTTTCTAACAGTCATAGGTTGCATTTTGGCATGAAAAAGCCGCCATGGCCTGGAGGGCGCCATGGCGGCTCGTAAAGGGGGACAAAGGCCCGGAGAGGGGATAGGCCTTTGTCCAAGTCTGACGTGGCGGGGGACAGGCCGGTTGTCAGACCCTCGGCGCATCAATCGCCGGTGATTAAGATTTGTGGTTCCGAATGTGGTTTTTCAAGGGAATGCGCAGATTAGATTCATTAAAAGTTAGTAAAGTTTCGGTGAGAGATTGGTTCTGTCACAACACTGCAAAACCGAAGTTTATATGGACGTTGGAAGTGCGTCACGCTATCCATGCTTCCATGAAAAAAGGTGATCATCTCTTCCTCGTCGACGGCTCCGGTTTCATATTCCGGGCCTTCCATGCCCTGCCGCCGCTGACGCGCAAGTCCGATGGATTGCCTGTCGGTGCCGTCTCCGGTTTCTGCAACATGCTGTGGAAGCTGCTGACCTCGGCGCGGGATACATCCGTTGGGGTAACGCCCACCCATTTCGCCGTCATTTTCGATTATTCCTCGAAGACGTTCCGCAAGGAGATTTTTCCGGAATACAAGGCGAACCGCTCTGCGCCGCCGGAAGAGCTGATCCCGCAATTCGGACTCATCCGCGAGGCGACACGCGCCTTCAACCTGCCCTGCATCGAGACCGACGGCTTCGAGGCTGACGATATCATCGCCACCTATGCCCGTCAGGCCGAGGCGGTTGGCGCCGATGTGACGATTATCTCGTCCGACAAGGATCTGATGCAGCTCGTCACGCCCATGGTCCACATGTATGACAGCATGAAGGACAAGCAGATCAGCATTCCCGACGTCGTCGAGAAATGGGGCGTGCCGCCGGACAAGATGATCGACCTGCAGGCTATGACCGGCGATTCGGTCGACAACGTACCGGGCATTCCCGGCATCGGACCGAAGACGGCGGCGCAGCTTCTGGAGGAATTCGGCGATCTTGACACGCTGCTCGCTCGCGCCGGCGAGATCAAGCAGCAGAAGCGCCGCGAGAACATCATTGCCAATGCCGAACTCGCCCGCATTTCCCGTCAGCTGGTGACGCTCAGGACCGATGTGCCGCTGGAGCTGCAGCTCGACGAGCTGATGCTCGAGCCACAGGACGGTCCGAAGCTGATCGGCTTCCTGAAGGCGATGGAATTCACCTCTCTGACGCGGCGCGTTGCGGAAGCCTGCGATTGCGATGCGGCGGCGATCGAGCCTTCCGCCGTGAGGATCGAATGGGGTGAGAGCGCCCATGGCCCGGATCTCGACGCCGGCGAGAATGTCGATCTCGTCGCCGGCAGCGTCGTCGAGGCAGAAGGTGCGTCGGTCCCGGCGCCGTCGGCGAAGGCGCGTCTGGCTTTGGATGGCACCACAGAGCCAGAAGCTCTCGTCAAGGCGCGCGCTGCAAGTTTCGCGAGTGCTCCGATCGATCATTCGAAATATGTGGCCATCCGCGACATCGCAACGCTTGATCAATGGATCGCCGATGCACGCGAAACCGGCATCGTCGCCTTCGATACGGAGACGACCTCGCTCGACGCCATGCAGGCTGAGATCGTCGGCTTCTCGATGGCGATCGCCGACAACCGCGACGATCCCTCGGGCTCTTCCATCCGCGCTGCCTATGTGCCGCTTAGCCACAAGACCGGTGTCGGCGATCTGCTGGGCGGCGGCCTGGCCGGCAACCAGATCCCGTTGCGCGAGGCGCTGTCGAGATTGAAGGATCTGCTGGAGGATGCCTCAATCCTCAAGATCGCGCAGAACCTCAAGTACGACTATCTGCTGATGAAGCGTTACGGCATCGAGATGAAGTCGTTCGACGACACGATGCTGCTTTCCTACGTGCTCGATGGCGGCTCCAACGCCACACACGGCATGGACAGCCTCTCCGAGCGCTGGCTCGGTCACAAGCCGATCGCCTACAAGGACGTTGCCGGCAGCGGCAAGTCCAACGTCACCTTCGACCTCGTCGATATCGACCGCGCCACCGCCTATGCCGCCGAAGATGCCGATGTGACGCTGCGTCTCTGGCTGGTGTTGAAACCACGACTTGCGGCAGAAAAACTCTCAGCCGTCTACGAACGGTTGGAGAGGCCCCTCGTGCCGGTGCTTGCCCATATGGAAGAGCGCGGCATCACCATCGATCGGCAGATCCTTTCGCGCCTTTCCGGCGAGCTGGCACAGGGTGCCGCCGCATTGGAAGACGAGATCTACACGCTGGCCGGCGAGCGCTTCAATATCGGCTCGCCGAAGCAGCTCGGCGATATCCTCTTCGGTAAGATGGGATTGGCCGGCGGCAGCAAGACCAAGACCGGGCAATGGTCGACCTCGGCCCAGGTGCTGGAGGATCTGGCGGCTGCAGGCTTCGAGCTGCCGCGCAAGATCGTCGATTGGCGTCAGCTCACCAAGCTGAAATCCACCTATACGGATGCGTTACCGAGCTATGTGCATCCCGAAACGAAGCGCGTTCACACCTCCTATTCGCTGGCCTCGACCACGACCGGGCGCCTGTCGTCCTCCGAGCCGAATCTGCAGAATATCCCCGTGCGCACGGCGGAAGGACGCAAGATCCGCACAGCCTTCATTTCGACGCCCGGCCATAAGCTCGTCTCCGCCGACTACAGCCAGATCGAACTGCGCGTGCTGGCGCATGTCGCTAACATCCCGCAGCTCAAGCAGGCTTTCGAAGATGGCATCGACATCCACGCGATGACGGCATCCGAAATGTTCGGCGTGCCGGTGGAGGGCATGCCGAGCGAAGTGCGCCGCCGCGCCAAGGCGATCAACTTCGGCATCATCTACGGCATTTCAGCCTTCGGCCTGGCAAACCAGCTCTCGATAGAGCGCTCGGAAGCCGGCGACTACATCAAGAAGTATTTCGAGCGCTTCCCGGGCATCCGCGACTACATGGACAGCACAAAGCAGGCGGCGCGCGACAAGGGTTATGTCGAGACGATCTTTGGTCGTCGCATCCATTTCCCCGAGATCCGTTCGTCCAATCCTTCCGTCCGTGCCTTCAACGAGCGTGCCTCGATCAATGCGCCGATCCAGGGCTCGGCCGCCGATGTCATCCGTCGCGCCATGATCAAGATGGAGCCTGCGCTTGCTTCCGCCGGGCTTGGCGATCGCGTCCGCATGCTGCTGCAGGTGCATGACGAACTGATCTTCGAGGTCGAGGATGCCGATGTCGAGCGTACGACGCCGATCATCGTCTCTGTCATGGAAAACGCTGCCATGCCCGCGGTCGATATGGTCGTGCCGCTGAAGGTCGATGCGCGGGCCGCCCACAACTGGGATGAGGCGCACTGAGGTAGTCTGGGCATGGCGAGGGGGTAGCCTCATGGTGAGGTGCTGGGCCAGAATGGCTGAAGCCTCGAACCAAGAGGGCGGATGGGTTGCCGCCGTGCCGCCTCAGCATGAGGCGGTGAGAGATCAGCGATTTGGTGTCGATACGGATGCGTCTCGGTGGTCCGGGCTGAACACAGGCCGGCCGCTTACTTCCCAATCAGCGCTTCCAGCGCGGAAATGATGGCGTGCTCGGCCTCTTCGAGCGTGCCGCTATTGTCTATATCGGCTACATCGTAGCTGCCCTGGACGGTGAGGGCACTGCGCTCCAGCCGCTTCAGCACGTCTTCGCGGCTCTCGCGTCCACGCGCCATCAGGCGCTCGGCCAGCACTTCGCGTGACGCCGTGATGTTGATGACCTTCAGACGCGGAAATGCGCTCTGGAAGTAATGCAGCGCCGAGCGCGAGCCATTGGCTATGACCAGATGACCCTGCGCAAGCTCGTCGAAGACGTCGGCGGGAATGCCGTATTTCAGGCCATGTGCTTCCCAGGAGACGGCGAAGGCGCCTGCCTGTTCCATCGCATCGAAATCAGCTTCGGAAACGCTTCTGTGATCCTCGTTACCGGCATCGCCTTCGCGCGTGATCACGCGGCGCACGAAATGGACATCGGGCCGACCGGCAAAATGCCGGGCGGCCAGATTCATCAGCGTATCCTTGCCGGCGCCGCTTGGCCCGACGACGACAGCGAGCGTGCCCGCCGTCGCTTCCGTCAGGCCGACATTAGCCGGCTTGATATTGGGGTCCGCGCTCATGCGACTCGCCGCCCCTCTCGCCAGACGGAGCGCGTGACCGGCACGCCATGATCGCGACGAACGCGCACCAAATCGGCCCGAAGTCCTTCGGCGATGCGGCCACGGTCATTGAGGCTGACGGTCCTTGCCGGTGTCGCCGTCACCATGGCGATCGCCTGCGGCAGCGAAATGCCCTCGACTTCGTCCGCAAGGATGAAGGGTGCATGCAGCAGGCTGAGCGGCACGTAATCGGAGGAAAGCACATCGAGCACGCCAAGCTCGGCGAGATCGCGGGCGGCAATATTGCCCGAATGCGATTTGCCGCGTACGATGTTCGGTGCCCCCATCAGCACGCTCATGCCGGCGCCGTGCGATGCCTTCGCGGCATCGACGCTGGTCGGGAATTCCGCCAGGCGAACGCCGTAGTTGATAGCTTCGTCGACATGGGCGAGCGTCGCGTCGTCATGGCTGGCAACCGTGATGCCGCGCTCGGCGCAGACCTTGGAGATCGCATCGCGATGCGGCGTCGCATATTTGGCCGACTCTTCCTGGCGCTTGGCGACGAATTTGGCAAAGGCCTCGTCGCTGAGCCCGCGCTTCTTCTGATAGTAGAAGATGTACTGATCCATGGTCTGGAACTGGCGCTGGCCCGGCGCATGGTCCATCAGCGAAACGAGGCGAACGTAGGGGTCCCTCTCGAAATCCTGGAAATGGTCGAGAACGTTGTCGGAAGAGACCTCGCAGCGCAGGTGGATCAGGTGGTCGGCGCGCAGGCGGTCTTCGCGCTGGGCGGCCTGGATCGCGTCGGCCATGTCGCGCATCTCGCCTTTTTCGAAACCGCCATCCTCATCCGAGCCCATGCGCAGGCAGTCGAACACGGTCGTGATGCCCGAAGTGACGATCTGGGCGTCATGGGCCTGGATGGCCGCCGTCTTGTTCCAGCGAACGCCCGGACGTGGCGAGTAATGCGCTTCGAGATGGTCGGTATGCAGTTCGACGAGGCCAGGGATCAGATAGTCGCCTTCGAAATCCTCGCCGATCTCCGACTTACCTTCGGAAATGGCGGCAATACGACCGTCGCGGATCAGCACGGAACCCTCGACGATCTTGTCTTCGAGGACGATGCGGGCGTTGGAAAGGACGGCTTCTTTGGTCATATCGGCTCTTTCATATTAGGCGCCGGCAAGCGGCAGCCAGGAACGGACGGTAAAGGGAGCGCCGCGCTCGTCTTCGGCGAAGATGGCGAGGCCGGAAATATCGAGCGGCTTGCCGGTATGTTCGGCGAAGCGATCGCGCAGAATTTCCTGCAGTTCAGGTTGACGCTCCGCTGGAACGCGTCCCGTCAGCGTCATATGGAAGCGAAACTCGTCATTGACGTAAGGATAGCCCCAGCGCAGGAGATTGGCGCGTTGCGGTTCGGTCAGCCCCTCCGGCTTGCGCCGCGCTATGTCGTGATCGGAAAGCGGCGCGCGGAATGGCTCGAAGGTCTTGACGACGCGAAAGGCGAAATCCTGCAGCGGCTGATAAAGCGAACGCGGCACGAGCGCGAAGAAATGGCCGAGTTGGCCAAGCACCAGCTCCGGAATGGTGAAAGCCTTGGTCTGCGAGGAGAATTCGGCGGCGACCTCCAGGAGATCACGTTCGGTTACCGAGGAGGCAAGTTCGAACGGCGCCTTCAGCGTGGCATGGAACCCGTAGCGGCGGGGATCGGCCGTCAGTTCTGCATGGCCTTCCGGCAGGGGACCCATGGCTTTGTCCGGAAAAATCTCACCCGAAAATGCGTCGCGGCCGAGCCAGCGTGCGGCAAGAAATGTCAACGGATCGTTTTTGGGCGGCGTGAAATAGAGAGCATAGCGCAAGGCTGCATTCCTTGGAAAAATCGGCTGCGCGGGACACTGTTGGGTGATTTGCGAC
>JBCNPI010000232.1:0-9985 GCA_039593415.1 Rhizobium sp.
TTCCACGCGCCGACCATGAGCTGGCCGGTTGCCGGCACGCTGATGATCGAGCCGACCGAATCGGAAACCAAGGCCGAGCTTGACCGCTTCTGCGACGCGATGCTGGCAATCCGTGAGGAAGCCCGCACGATCGAAGACGGCTGTATGGACAAGACCAACAATCCGCTGAAGAACGCGCCGCACACGGTGGAAGACCTCGTCGGCGAATGGGATCGCCCCTATTCGCGCGAGCAGGCCTGCTTCCCGCCTGGCGCTTTCCGCGTGGACAAATACTGGTCGCCGGTCAATCGCATCGACAATGTCTATGGCGACCGCAACCTGATCTGCACCTGCCCGCCGCTGGAATCCTACGCCGAGGCCGCGGAATAGGATTTTTACAGAAAAAAGCGAAGCGGTTCAGTCGCTTCGCTGGGAACAGACATAAATCTATCGTGAAACTTGTCTATGAAAACGCCGCGTGTCCGAAAGAATGCGCGGCGTTTTTGATCGCCGCAATGGGGCCTTGGAATTCAGACTGATGACGGAACGATTCGACGTGGACAATCCCGATAGCTACATCGCCGCCGCCTTTGAAACCGACGATCCGGCCTCGATCGCCAAAGCTTTGGGTGAAGTGGCGCGCACGCGCAACATGAGCAAGCTTGCCAAGGACGTCGGCATGAACCGCTCGGCGCTCTATCGCGCACTCAGCGGGGAAGGAAATCCGGAATTCGCAACAATCCTGAAAGTTGTCAAAGCACTCGGCCTCAAGCTGACGCCGGTGCCGGCCGCGAATTAAAAACGATCAACGCGGTGTATCGGGTTCCGAGAAACGCGGCACCGGAAATAGCTACCGCCAACGGGGTCAATGTCTGAGCCCCTGCCGATACCGCCATGAAATCCCCGTCGCTCGCCTTCAACGTTATCCGACAAAGCCGGTGGCCAAGGATGTAGCGGAGAAGACCGAGGCATGCGTCAATCAAAGCATGATGCGCATTGCGGTGAAATACGGTGGAGCCTGCTTTAGGCGGGCTGGGCGGCCTGACGCTGCGCCGCCAAGGCAGCGAGATCGGCGGGCTTCAGCTCTACGGATTCTCCGCAGCCGCAGGCCGATGTCTGGTTGGGATTAGTGAAAATGAAACCGGAGCGTAGCGTCGTCATCTCGAAGCCCATTTCCGTGCCGAGCAGATAAAGCACTGCAGACGGCTCGACCCAGACTTTCGCGCCATCGCGCTCGATCAGGTCATCTTTTGGGTTCGGCTCTGTCACCAGGTCGATGGTATATTCCATGCCGGCGCAACCGCCCTTCTTGATGCCGACGCGAACGCCCTTGGCATCAGGACCGGAATTTTCGACGATTGCTTTGACGCGGGCTGCTGCCGCATCCGTCATGCTCATGACTGCAAAGCCCATGGGCTCATTCTCCTCTGGCATCGGCCCTAAAAGCGGATCCGGTTTTCGGACCAGCCGATGCCCACTTAAATGCAACCGGGGTCAAGATCCGGCGCTTCGAGTCTCAATGTAAAGCCGACGGCTTCAAGCTTCAATACCAGCCGACGGCGACCTGTGCTTCTTCCGACATGCGATCCGGCGTCCACGGCGGGTCGAAGGTCATGCTGACATCGACGCCGGAAACGCCTTCGACGGCGCCGACGGCATTCTCCACCCACCCCGGCATTTCGCCGGCAACCGGGCAGCCAGGTGCCGTCAGCGTCATGACGATCTTCACCATGCGGTCGTCTTCGATGTCGATCTTGTAGACCAGGCCAAGTTCGAAGATGTCGGCCGGAATTTCCGGATCGTAGACGGTTTTCAGCGCAGAAATGATATCGTCGCTGAGGCGCGCCAGCTCATCTTCGGGAATGCTGGAATGCACGATCCCTTCGCGTACGTCGATCTTCTGTTCGCTTTCGTCGAGTGACATCGCTTGCCTCCTCAGGCAAAGAATTTCCGTGCATATTCCAGCGCGTCGGCCAAGGCATCCACCTCGGCGCGGGTATTGTACATGCCGAACGATGCACGGCATGTGGAGGTGACGCCGAAGCGTTTCAAGAGCGGCTGGGCGCAATGCGTGCCGGCACGAACCGCCACACCCTGCCGGTCGATCACCATCGAGACATCGTGGGAATGAATTCCCGCAAGCTCGAAGGAGAAGATGCCCCCCTTGCCGGGCGCCGTACCTATGACGCGCAGCGAATTGATATCCCGCAGCCTTTCCGCCGCATAGGCGGCAAGATCGGCCTCATGGCGCGCAATCGCCTCCCGGCCGATGCTTTCCATATAGTCGAGCGCATAGCCGAGGCCGATCGCCTGCACGATCGGCGGCGTTCCCGCTTCGAAGCGATGCGGCGGATCGTTGTAGGTGACGTTGTCCTCGGTGACGTCGAAGATCATTTCGCCGCCGCCCTGGAACGGCCGCATCTCCGCGAGCCGCTCCTTCTTGCCGTAGAGAACGCCGATGCCCGAGGGGCCGTAGAGCTTGTGACCGGTCATGACATACCAGTCGCAATCGATATCCTGCACGTCGACTGGCATGTGCACCGCACCCTGCGAGCCGTCGATCAGGACGGGAATGCCGCGCTCATGAGCGATGCGGCAGACTTCCTTTACGGGAACGACCGTTCCAAGCGCGTTCGACATATGGGTGATCGCGACAAGCTTGGTGCGCTCCGTCAGGCTCTTCTCGAAATCCTCGATATGGAACGCGCCTTCGTCGTCAACCGGCACCCACACAAGCTTGGCGCCCTGCCGTTCCCGGATGAAATGCCAGGGAACGATGTTGGAGTGGTGCTCCATGATGGAGACGACGATCTCGTCCCCCTCGCCGATCTCAGGCATGCCCCAGCCGTAGGCGACCGTGTTGATCGCTTCCGTCGAATTCTTGGTGAAGACGATATCGTCCACCGACGGCGCATTCAGGAAGCGACGCACTTTTTCACGCGCCGCCTCATAGGCTTCCGTCGCCGCATTGGACAGGAAATGCAGGCCGCGATGCACATTCGCATATTCGCTGGAATAGGCGTGCGAGATCGCGTCGATGACGACCTGCGGCTTCTGTGCCGACGCGCCGTTGTCAAGATAGACCAGCGGCTTGCCATGCACCGTCTTCGTCAGGATCGGGAAATCCCGGCGAATGGCTTCGACGTCATAGGCCGTTGCCGGCACGATCTTGTCCACTAGCTTTGCCTCCAATCAGGCGTGCTTTTCCAGCCAGGCCGAGATGACGCCTTCCAGCGCCTCGACCAGGGCTTCGTCTTCCAGTTCCTCGACGATCTCGGCCACGAAAGCGTTGACCAGCATTGCACGTGCCTTGTTCTTCGGGATGCCGCGAGCCATCATGTAGTAGAGATGGTTCTCATCGATATCGGCAACCGTCGCGCCGTGGCCGCACTGAACGTCGTCGGCAAAGATTTCGAGCTCCGGCTTGACGGAGAATTCTGCCTCGTCCGACATCAAAAGCGTATTGCAGGCCATGCGCGCATCGGTTTTTTGCGCATCGGGCGCCACGCGGATCATACCCTGGAACACGCCGCGGGCACGATCAAAGACCACGTTGCGGACGATCTCGGTCGAGCCGGTATGCGGAACGTCATGGCCGAGCACCAGCGTCACATCCGTATGGCTATCGCCGCCCAGCAGGTTGATGCCTCGCACGGTCAGATCGGAGCCCTCGCCCGTCACCTTCACATGCAGTTCCTGGCGCACCAGCTTGCCGCCGGCATTGATGACGAAGAGCTTCAGCTTTGCGTCGGCGCCGAGATCCACACGGATCTGACCGAGATGCGTATCCTCGGATCCCTGCTCCTGCAGGACGATCCAAGTGACTTCAGCACCTTTGCTGATCTTGATTTCGCTCACTGACGATACGAGCGCGGCAGCTCCTTCGACCGCCTGGTGACGCTCGATGACCGTTGCCTTGACGTCGGCTCCAAAGGAAACGGGCAAGCGGCTATGGATCTGTCCGCCGGCGTGGATGAACTGCACTTCCAGCGGCGCTTCGAGCTCCGTACCATCAGGAAAGTCAATGACATAGCCGTCGCGCACGAAGCTCGCATTGATGCGGCCGATCGCATCATCCTTGCCGAGCGCTTCGAGCCCGGCTGCAGCCGTGCCGTTGATCAGGCTGTCGGCGTAGCGCGCAACGGTCAGGTTCTTGACCGATGCTTTCTCGCTTGCCCTGCCCTGAAGGACGGCAATAACCGGCGATCCTTCGACCGTCGCCGGCAACGCTTCGGCAAGACCCTTGCCGATGTCGCTCGGAACCAGGCGCAGCAGGTTCTTGAAATCGGTATAGTGCCAGGCCTCTATGCGGCGCGTCGGCAGCCCGGCGGTCTTCAGTTCGTCCAGCAGGCGATCGCGGACGGCAAAGACTTCGCCGTCACCGGGCAGATCGCCCATCTGGTCGTTATACGCCTCGATCAGCGCCGTTTCGGCTGATGTCAGGCGGTTCGTCGTCTGAATGTTCATCGACGTGTCCTTTCCGCCCCGATCAGGCTGCAGCTCCGATGATGTCGGCATAGCCGTTGGCTTCAAGTTCATGCGCCAGCGTCTTGTCGCCGGACTTGATCACCTGGCCCTTGTAGAGGACGTGAACGGTGTCCGGAACGATATAGTCGAGCAGGCGCTGATAGTGGGTGATGACGATCACGGCGCGATCCGGGGAGCGCAGCGCGTTGACGCCGTCAGCAACGATCTTCAGCGCATCGATGTCGAGGCCGGAGTCGGTTTCGTCGAGTACGCAAAGCTTCGGCTCAAGCAGCGCCATCTGCAGGATTTCGGCCCGCTTCTTCTCACCGCCGGAAAAGCCGACGTTCAGCGGACGCTTCAGCATATCCATGTTGATCTGCAGCTTGGCAGCGGCATCCTTGACGCGGCGCAGGAAATCCGGCGTCGTCAGCTCGTCTTCGCCGCGTGCCTTGCGCTGCTCGTTCAGCGCAACCTTCAGGAACTGCATGGTGGCAACGCCGGGGATCTCCACAGGATACTGGAAGGCGAGGAAGATACCCTTGGCAGCGCGCTCGGCAGCGTCGAGTTCCAGAATGCTCTCGCCGTTGTAGAGGATGTCACCCTCGGTGACTTCGTAGTCTTCGCGGCCGGAAAGAATGTAGGAAAGCGTCGACTTGCCGGAGCCGTTCGGACCCATGATGGCGGCGACCTCGCCTGCCTTCACGGTCAGGTTCAGGCCGCGAATGATCTCAGTGCCGTCTTCGGCGATACGGGCATGCAGGTTCTTGATTTCAAGCATTTTAATATCCTATCGCAGGAATGAATGTGCGGCGCGACTGGCGCGCCAAAGCTAATTCTGGTTTGTGTGCGTCAGCCGACGCTGCCTTCAAGCGAGATGCCGATCAGCTTCTGCGCTTCGACGGCGAATTCCATCGGCAGCTCCTGCAGCACTTCCTTGACGAAGCCGTTGACGATCAGCGCGATCGCCGCTTCCTCAGGAATGCCGCGCTGCAGGCAGTAGAACAGCTGGTCTTCGGAAATCTTCGACGTCGTCGCCTCATGCTCGAACTGCGCGGACGAGTTCTTCGCCTCGATGTAGGGCACCGTATGCGCACCGCACTTGTCGCCGATCAGCAGCGAGTCGCACTGCGTGAAGTTGCGGGCATTGGTTGCGCGGCGATGCGCCGAAACCTGGCCGCGATAGGTGTTCTGCGAGACGCCGGCGGCAATACCCTTCGAGATGATGCGGCTCGAGGTGTTCTTGCCGAGATGGATCATCTTGGTGCCGCTGTCGACCTGCTGATGGCCGTTCGAAACCGCAATCGAGTAGAACTCGCCACGGCTGTCGTCGCCGCGCAGGATGCAAGACGGATACTTCCAGGTAATCGCAGAGCCGGTCTCGACCTGCGTCCAGGAGATCTTGGAGCGATGGCCGCGGCAATCGCCACGCTTGGTGACGAAGTTGTAGATGCCGCCCTTGCCGTGCTTGTCGCCCGGATACCAGTTCTGCACCGTCGAATACTTGATTTCGGCATCGTCAAGCGCAACCAGCTCGACGACGGCTGCGTGCAGCTGGTTTTCGTCGCGCTGAGGCGCCGTGCAGCCTTCCAGATAGGAGACATAGGCTCCCTCTTCGGCGATGATCAGCGTGCGCTCGAACTGGCCGGTGTTCTTCTCGTTGATACGGAAGTAGGTCGACAGTTCCATCGGGCAACGAACGCCCTTCGGCACGAAGACGAAAGAACCATCGGTGAAGACGGCCGAATTCAGCGTGGCATAGAAATTGTCCGAGGTCGGCACGACGGAGCCGAGATACTTGCGCACCAGATCCGGATGCTCGCGAATGGCTTCCGAGATCGACATGAAGATCACGCCGGCCTTCTTCAGCTCTTCCTTGAAGGTGGTGACGACCGAAACGGAATCGAACACCGCATCGACGGCGATCTTCGGCTTCTCGACGCCGGCAAGAATTTCCTGCTCGCGCAGCGGAATGCCGAGCTTCTCATAGGTCTTCAGCAGCTCCGGATCGACTTCGTCGAGCGACTTCGGACCGGCGAATTTCTTCGGCGCGGCGTAGTAGTAGATGTCGTTAAAGTCGATCTTTGGATAATCGACGCGCGCCCATGTCGGCTCTTCCAACGTCAGCCAGCGGCGATAGGCCTCAAGACGCCATTCCAGCATCCATTCCGGCTCTTGCTTCTTGGCGGAAATAAAACGGACAATGTCTTCGGACAGACCCTTGGGAGCCTTGTCCATTTCGATGATAGTCTCAAAACCATACTTGTATTGGTCCACGTCAATCAGACGAACCTGATCGACCGTTTCCTGGACTGCAGGCATTTCGTTCTCCAATCTCGCCGGATCCAAGGTCCAGCAGCTTGTCAACGTTGCGGCAGACTTATGTCTGCCCCCTATGTAGTCGGCCAAAAGGGACTTTTCACCCCGGTTGGCAAGCGGAAATTTCGCTTTCCGCAAAATTGTGGCCGTCAGGCCGCCGCACCCGCAAGTTTGCGGCGTCCTGCTACGCGGGCAAAAGCGCTGATTGCGCGATCTATGTCCGCTTCGGTTGTGGTCGGTCCCAGCGAAATGCGGAGAGCCCCAAGCTTGGGGTCGCATCCCATTGCCACGAGCACATGGCTCTCGCCGACCTTGCCCGACGAACAGGCGGAACCGGCCGATATGGCGACACCTTCGAGATCGAAGGCGATCTGTCCGGTCTCGGATTTCAAACCCGGCAGGGTGAAGAAGCTTGTGTTCGGAACACGCGCGCCACGCTCACCATGAATAACGACATCAGGAGCGCTCTGTCGCATGCCATGCTCCAGACGGTCCCGTAGTCGAGCGATCGCGGCATTTCGGCCTTCAAGCTCATCAAGCGCCGCGGCGGCAGCAGCCCCGAATCCGATGATGGCAAGCGTATTTTCCGTGCCGGAGCGATGCCCCTTTTCCTGTCCGCCGCCATGGATCAGCGGCTTTGGCATCAGCACCTCGCCACGCGAGACCAGCGCGCCGACGCCCTTCGGCCCACCGATCTTGTGCGACGACACGATCAGAAAATCCGCGCCGATCGCATTGATATCAAGGGGTACACGACCGGCTGCCTGAACCGCATCAACGACGAACAAGCCACCCGCGGCATGGACAAGCCTTGCCGCCTCTCCGACAGGCTGGAGAATTCCGGTCTCGTTATTGGCGAGCATGATCGCGACCATCGGCAGCCCGGTCGCCTTGTCATGGGCTGACAGCATGGCTTCCAGCGCGGCAAGATCGACTGTACCGTCCGATGTCACCGGGATTTCGCTGACATTATCCTTGGCAAACCGCCCGCCTTCGCGCACCGCTGGATGCTCGATGGCCGATATATAAAGGTGGCCGACGGCAAGCGGCGTCCTCCCCATGCGGAATTCCGGCGTCAGCACCATATTGGCCGCCTCGGTGGCGCCGCTGGTGAAGACGATATGGACTGCTTCCGCACCCGTCAGGCCCGCAACCTGCCGGCGTGCAGCCTCGACAGCCGTGCGGGCTGCCCTACCTTCGCCATGAACGGAATTGGGGTTGCCTTGAATATCCATCGCACGCAGCATGGCTTCGCGAGCCGCCGGATGAAGCGGCGCGGTAGCATTCCAGTCGAGATAGAGGCGCGTTGCCGCCATAATCTTCTTCCTGCGCGACCTTGCTTTGCTGCGGCCGGTTCATTTTCCTTGAAATTTCAGCCGGGCATGCCTTATGACACGTTCCACAAACCGTTGCACAGACAACGCGCGGAACACCGCATCAAGTTTCGAATTGTTCTAAACTGCGTTCTAGAAAAGATGAGCGCATTCGTCAAGTCAACTTGCTGCGTGCCGTAGGGTTTGAACGCAGAAAAAGAAGAGCCGGAGTATCGATGCCCGAAGTAATTTTCAACGGCCCCGCTGGTCGCCTTGAAGGCCGCTATCAGCCCTCCAAGGAAAAGAGCGCCCCGATCGCGATTATCCTTCATCCTCACCCGCAGTTCGGCGGCACGATGAACAATCAGGTCGTCTACCAGCTCTTCTATATGTTTCAGAAGCGCGGCTTCACCACGCTTCGTTTCAATTTCCGCGGCATCGGCCGCAGCCAGGGCGAATTCGATCATGGCGCCGGCGAGCTTTCCGATGCGGCCTCCGCTCTCGACTGGGTCCAGAGCCTTCATCCGGATTCGAAGAGCTGTTGGGTCGCCGGCTACTCCTTCGGCGCCTGGATCGGCATGCAGCTCCTGATGCGCCGCCCGGAGATCGAAGGTTTCATGTCGATCGCGCCGCAGCCGAATATCTACGATTTCTCCTTCCTCGCCCCCTGCCCGTCGTCCGGCCTGATCATCAACGGCGACGCAGACAAGGTAGCTCCGGAAAAGGACGTCAACGGCCTTGTCGAGAAGCTGAAGACGCAGAAGGGCATCCTGATTACGCACAAGGTCGTCCCAGGCGCCAACCACTTCTTCAACGGTCAGGTCGAAACGCTGCTCGGCGAATGCGAGGACTATCTCGATCGCCGCCTGAACGGCGAACTGGTGCCGGAACCGGCTGCCAAGCGCATCCGCTAACGCCTATTGTGCAAAATCAAAGACCTAAAGCGCAAAAAGCGAATCTAAAGATCGCGATGCGCTTTAGGAGTCCACTTACCGAACCATCGCAAAGGTTGGACATAACACCCCATCGATTGTCATCGGCGGGTGATCACGCATGCCGATCTTTCGTAAAACACGTTGCGATGCGGCATTTTCCGGGTGGGTGAAGGCTATGAATTGTCTGGCGAAGCCTCGCTTAAAGAACCACTGCGCCAACGCAGCGGCTATCTCCGTCGCGTAGCCGTTGCCCCAGGCATCTTGCCGAATCGAATAGCCGAGTTCGAATTCGCCGCGTGCGCTTTCCCCATGAAAACGCGAAAAGCCGGCCCGTCCGATGAATCGCCCATCGTCGCGTCGCAGCATCTTGTATTTGGTCACGCCATCACGCGCCTGTTCTGCAAACCAGCTTCTCAGCCGCTCCTCGGCCTTCTCCACCGTCCAGGGGGCCGCGCCTGATAGATAGCGCGTCGTTTCGATTGTCGAATGCAATTGCCGAATCGCTTCGGCATCGCCCTTGTCCCACATCGTCAGAATGAGGCGCGGAGTTTCGAGTATGGTGTCGCTCATCTGCTTGCCCGCCTTGATGATATATCTGCAATCCGCTGCAAGATGTACGGCGGCGCCGATTGGCATTTGACCACCACCCACCAGTGCTAAACGCTCGGCCTGATTTCAACAAGGTAATGAAGCAATAACTCCGGGCAAAGGCCCTCCGAAGCGGGCCTCCAGATCAAGACTTGGCATCACTTGTCAGTGACATGCAGGCAGGCCTGCAGCGCCGCATTTCTTCTTTTCCGGCGGCTTTTGCGGCGGAGGCGGAGGTGGCTTCCTCACCTGCTGCTGCACGATCTTCGGCTGCGGCTGCGGCTGGGGTTTCGGTTGAGCCTGCGGCTTCGGAGCCGGCGGTCTTGCCTGCGCAGCCGCATGCGGCGCGGGCCTGGGTTGAGATGCCGCGGGATTGGCCTGCCGAGG
>JBCNPI010000233.1:0-9983 GCA_039593415.1 Rhizobium sp.
CCCTTACGACGAATGACCCAGCGGCGCGTATTCGGCGGCGGAAGGTCTGCTATCGTCAGCGGGCTGCCATCGGGGCCGATGACATACTTCACTCGGGGACGTATCATTTCGGTCATTGGACTCTCTACACACACTCAAGACCACGTGTGGCACTCTAGCTTGCCACATTTAAAAATTGCCTAAGCCCCTGGTAAGACTTTGCTAATAATTTTAATCAATGTGGCGGCCGGCTGATTTGCGTGTGCTCTACCTGAGCGAAATGGTCCAAAGTCCCTGTTATTTCGGGGAAATTGCTTCCAGCCTGTAATTTTTCGTCAGTAAAAACTTACGCTTCGAGGTCGAAATTGCGGAACCCGTGCCGCTGCTCGCAGGTACGGGAAAAGGTGCAGGAATTGTTTTTGCTTGCAAAAATAGACTTATGCAGACACGTCGTGCTTCTGCCCGCCCCAGCAGATGAAGTGGGGATTGGCGAAGTCGGCATCCTCGCTCCGGCCGGTCTTGCCATAGGTCAGAAGGCGGCCCTCGACAGTTACCGTCGTCCCGCCGGCCGCCCGCAGCACCGCGTCGCCGGCTGCCGTGTCCCATTCCATGGTGCGGCCGAAACGCGGATAGACATCGGCCTTGCCTTCGGCAAGCAGACAGAATTTCAGCGACGAGCCGATCGATGTGCAGCCGGACACAGCATTGTCGGTCAGAAAGGTCTCTGTTTTTGCATTGCTGTTGCAGCGGCTGGCGAGCGCTGTCAGCTTGGACGGG
Organism: Rhizobium sp.; assembly: GCA_039593415.1. Classification (GTDB taxonomy): domain Bacteria; phylum Pseudomonadota; class Alphaproteobacteria; order Rhizobiales; family Rhizobiaceae; genus Rhizobium. Next base: position 757 of record JBCNPI010000233.1, read on the forward strand.
CGTTCGCGCACGCCAATCGTCAGGCGGTCCACAACCGAAAAATGCTCATCAATGATCAGCTTGCGGGCTCTGCCGGGCTCGCCTGTAAAGGCGACGCCAAGCGCTGGTGCGTAGACGATGCCGATCATGGGGATGCCATCCTCGACATAGGCGATGTTGACGGTGAACTCATCACGATGATCGATGAACTCACGGGTGCCGTCGAGCGGATCGACCAGAAAGAACGCGCGGCCGCGAACATCCGGAATGTTGCCGGCGGAAACCTGCTCTTCGGCAATGGCCGGAATATGCGGAAAAGCACGCTCGAGATGACGGAGAATGATGTGCTCGGCGCGCTCGTCGGCCAGCGTGACGGGGCTCAAGTCCTGCTTCAAGACAACCGCATAGCCGGCACGATAGACCTCCAATATGGCCTTTCCTGCCTCAAGCGCCGCCTTTTCGAATGTTGCAAGCATCTGCTTCTTCGTCTTTCGCGCGCCATCCGCGCCTCAACTCCCCGGACATTATAGATAGGAAGTTGCGAATGCGAAGTTTAGACTTCCCATACTCCCGGTCCCTTCGGATTAGCGCGTGAGCGAGGGTTTAGCAACAGAGCGTTGCGCGACTTTCCGATAAGGCACGTTTATCGGCGGTCTGGCGATATATTGGGGATGGCAAGCACCAACTGTCGCTGCGCATTCGGAAAAGATCATGTTCTGTTTGCGAAGCTTTTTCGTCCTTTCGGGACTTGTCGTTTTTATTGCATATGCGAATGTGCGGCCGGGCAGTATCGGGATGAATGCATGCGATATTCGGCATATCAGCTTCTAAAACAGGCGTTTTCGGGCAATCGTCATTGGCAGCCGGTTTGGCGGACGCCGGAACCCAAACCGCATTATGACGTCATCATCGTCGGCGGTGGCGGGCATGGGCTGGCGACGGCCTATTACCTCGCCAAGGAGTTCGGCATCACCAATGTCGCGGTGCTGGAAAAGAGCCATATCGGTTCCGGCAATGTCGGCCGCAATACCACAATCATCCGCTCCAACTACCTGCTGCCCGGCAACGAGCCCTTCTATGAATTCTCGATGAAGCTCTGGGAAGGGCTGGAGCAGGATTTCAATTACAACGCCATGGTGTCCCAGCGCGGCATCGTCAATCTTTTCCATTCCGACAGCCAGCGCGATGCCTATGCCCGACGTGGCAATGCCATGCGCATGCACGGCGTCGACGCCGAGCTTTTGAACCGCGAGCAGGTTCGGCGGATGATGCCCTACCTGAACTTCGATCATGCCCGCTTTCCGATCCTCGGCGGCCTTCTGCAGCGGCGCGGCGGCACGGCGCGGCATGACGCGGTCGCCTGGGGTTATGCCCGCGGCGCCGACTGCCGCGGCGTGGATCTCATCCAGCAATGCGAGGTGATCGGCATCCGCCGCGATGAGGGCGGTGCTGTGACGGGCGTTGAGACCAATCGCGGCTTCATCGGCTGCAACAAGCTGGCGCTTGCGGCCGCCGGCCACACGTCGATCCTCGGCAAGATGGCCGATCTGGAGCTGCCGATCGAAACGCATGTCCTGCAGGCCTTCGTTTCCGAGGGGTTGAAGCCCGTTATCGACAACGTCATCACCTATGGCGCGGGACATTTCTATATCTCGCAGTCGGACAAAGGCGGCTTGGTCTTCGGCGCCGATATCGATTACTACAGCTCCTATGCGCAGCGCGGCAATCTTGCGACCGTCGAGCACACGATTGAGGAGGGGGTATCACTCATCCCCGGCCTGTCGCGCGTGCGCGTGCTGCGCAGCTGGGGCGGCGTCATGGATATGAGCATGGACGGCTCGCCGATCATCGACCGTACGCCCATCGAAAATCTCTATCTGAACTGCGGCTGGAACTATGGCGGCTTCAAAGCGACGCCGGCCTCGGGCTATTGCTTCGCGCATCTGATCGCCAAGAACGAGAGCCACGATGTCAGCCGCCTCCTGCGACTTGACCGCTTCGAGCGCGGCTTTGCGATCGACGAAGGCGGCAAGGGTCCGCAGCCGAACCTGCATTAAGGGCACAATACCAATGGCAAGCTTGATCAACTGCCCGCATTGCGGCGTGCGACCCAAGGAAGAATTCTCGATTCGCGGCACGGCTTCTGTTGTTCGCCCGGCTCCGACTGCGCCGGACGAGGACTGGAACCGGTACGTCTTCATCCGTGACAACGAGCGCGGTCGGATTGAGGAATATTGGCACCATAGCGCCGGATGCCGCCGCTGGCTGGTCGTCGACCGCAGCAATGTCACCCATGAAGTCTTTTCTGTTACCGACGCCGAGGACAAGGCGAAGGAGGCGGTGCGATGACGGCCTATCGTCTGTCGACCGGCGGTCTCGTCAATCGCAGCCGGCCGCTTTCCTTCCAGTTCGACGGCAAGGAGATGAAGGGGCTGGAGGGCGATACGCTCGCTGCCGCCCTGCTCGCCAATGACCAGCTGCTGGTCGGCCGCAGCTTCAAATATCATCGGCCGCGCGGCATCCTGACGGCGGGGTCGGCTGAGCCCAACGCACTCGTCACCATCGGCAAGGCCGGGCGCACCGAGCCGAATACGCGCGCCACCGTTGCCGAGCTTTATCAGGGCATGACGGCTGCGAGCCAGAACCGCTGGCCGTCGCTGAAGTATGATTTCGGCTCGGTCAACAGCTTGTTGTCGCCCTTCCTCGGTGCGGGCTTCTACTACAAGACCTTCATGTGGCCGGCTGCCTTCTGGGAGAAGGTCTATGAACCGCTGATCCGGCGGGCCGCCGGCCTCGGCAAGGCCGTCATGCAGGCCGATCCGGACCGCTACGAGAAGGCTTGGGCGCATTGCGATCTGCTTGTCATCGGCTCCGGTCCGGCCGGGCTAATGGCGGCTCTGATCGCTGCCCGTGCCGGCTTGCGTGTCGTATTGGCCGACGAAGGTTTCCGACTTGGCGGCTCGCTATTGTCGGAAAGGCTGACGATCGGCGGCGCTTCCGCTGATGTTTTCGTGCAGGCAACGCTCGAGGAGCTCCAGAGCTTCGAGAACGTGACCTTGATGCCGCGTACGACCGTGTTCGGCTGGTACGACGGCAATGTCTTCGGCGCCGTCGAGAAGGTGCAGAAGCATGTGGCGATGCCTTCGCCCGATCTGCCGGCCGAGCGTCTGTGGCGCATCGTCACGAAGCGCGCCATCCTCGCATCCGGCGCAGAAGAGCGGCCGCTGGTTTTCGGCGGCAATGATCGCCCCGGCGTGATGATGGCCGGCGCCATGCGCAGCTATCTCAACCGTTATGGTGTCGTTGCCGGGCAGAAGGTAGCGGTCTTTACCAATGGCGGTTCCGGCTACCGAACTGCGGTTGATCTCGCCGCAGCAGGCGTGGAGATTTCGGCAATCCTCGACACGCGCACTGCATCGGCCGATGAAGCTCCTCAAGGGGTGCAGGTGGTTCATGCGGCAAGCGTCCACGCGACCAAGGGCAAGTATCGCATCAGCGGCGTCATCGCAGACCGCGGCGGTCTGGATGAACTGATTGCCTGCGATGCGCTGGCCATGTCGGGTGGCTGGTCGCCGATTATCCATCTTGCCTGCCAGCGGGGCGCCAAGCCGGTCTGGTCGGACGAGAAGCAGGCTTTCCTCGCGCCGATCGTCTCTGGCGAGTTGGAGATTGCCGGCTCGGCTGCAGGAATCGAGAGCGTTTCCGGCTGTCTTGCCGACGGGGCGGAAAAAGCGCGGAAAATCGTTGAAGGTTTTGGCCGAGAGGCCCACGGGGTCGAACTGCCCGAAGTAGAGGGTGAATATGATCCGTCCTTCGCGGCGATCTGGCATGTGCCGGGCGCGAAGGACAAGGCATTTGTCGACTTTCAGAACGATGTCCATGCAAAGGATCTAGGCCTCGCATTGCGCGAAGGCTTCGGCCATGTGGAACATGCCAAGCGTTACACGACGAGCGGCATGGCAACGGACCAGGGCAAGCTCGGCAATGTCAACGCCGCCGGCATCATCGCCGGCATGCGCGGCGTTAGCCCTGCCGCCGTCGGCACCACGACGTTCCGGCCGTTCTACACGCCGGTATCCTTCGGTGCTCTGGCAGGCACGGCCCGCGACCAGCACGCGCAGCCGGTCAGGGAATCGCCGCTGCATGGCTGGGCGAAGAAGAACGGCGCAAGTTTTGTCGAAGCGGGCCTCTGGTATCGTTCCTCATGGTTTGCCCGGCCTGGTGAGAAGGGCTGGCGCGACAGCGTCGATCGCGAAGTCCTGAACGTCCGCAACAATGTCGGCTTGTGCGACGTATCGACCCTCGGCAAGATCGAGATCTTCGGCAAGGACGCGGCGGAGTTTCTCAATCGCCTCTATTCCAACGCCTTCCTCAAGCTGCCGATCGGCAAGGCGCGCTACGGATTGATGCTACGCGAAGACGGTATGGTCTTCGATGACGGTACGACGAGCCGGCTGACGCCCGACCATTTCTTCATGACGACCACGACGGCAATGGCCGGCGAGGTGATGACGCATATGGAATTTGCAGCACAGACGCTCTGGCCGCAGCTCGATGTTCGTTTCGTCTCCTCGTCCGATCAGTGGGCTCAGATGGCGATCGCCGGCCCGAAGGCTAGGCTCGTGCTGGAGCAGATTATCGAGGACGATATTTCGGACGCGTTCTTCCCATTCCTCGCCGCTGCCGAAGTGATGCTGAAGGGTGGCCTCAGGGCACGCTTGTTCCGCATCTCCTTCTCGGGCGAGCAGGCCTATGAACTCACCGTGCCCGCCGGCTATGGCGAGGCGGTGGCTGACGCCATCATGCAGGCTGGCAAGGCGCATGGCATCTGCCCTTACGGCGTCGAAGCCCTCAACGTGCTGCGCATCGAGAAGGGGCATGTCACCCATAACGAGCTCGATGGTCGCACCACCCCTGACGATGTCGGGCTTGGCCGGATGCTGTCGACGCAGAAGCAGGATTTCATCGGCAAGCGGCTTTCGACCCGCTTCGGTCTGACCGCTGCCGATCGCGGCCAGCTCGTGGGCCTGAAGCCGATCGATACGGCCAAGGAAATTCACGCTGGCGCGCATATTTTGAAGGAGGGCGCGAGACCTTCGACCGTGAACGATCAGGGTCATGTGTCTTCGGCCTGTTTCTCGCCGACGCTCGGTCATTCCATCGCGCTCGCTTTCCTGAAGTCGGGCCGGGAGCGCATCGGCGAGCGCGTGGTCGTCTGGGACGGATTGCGGGGCGAGGAAGTGGCGGCGGAGGTCTGCAGCCCCGTTTTCGTCGATGCCGACAACAAGAAGCTTTTGGGGTGATCGATCGATGAGCGTCGCGTTTCAGAACAGGCATGTGCTGGAAGATCACATTTCCGGCTTCGAGGCTGCCGCCAATCCGAATCATCTCGCCGTCGTGCGCCATCCCGCCATTTTCTCGGTGCTTGCAAGGGCCGGGGATCAGGAAGGCGTTCTTGCAAGCCTGAAGGCGTTGAAGGAAGTCTCCGTTCGTGATGTCGGTCCTAGAGAATGGTACGTCGTGTCGGATACGCTCGGCACCGATAGCGTGGCGGGGGATCTCTTCACGCTCGATCCGACGCGGGTTTCCTTTTTCGAGCAGAGCGATGGCCGCGTGGTGCTCCGCATCTCTGGTCCCAGCGTCCGTCGTATCCTTGCCAAATGCGTAGCGGTCGATCTGCATCCGCAGGTCTTTGCCGAGGGGCAGTCGGCCAACATGCTGTGCTGCCATGTCGGGGCCAACGTTGCCCGCACAGGACCTGATTGCTTCGAGATTATCGTGCCGCGCTCCTATGCCGGCAGCGTGTTCGAGGAGATCATGGAGATGGGGCGGGAGTTTGCTCTGACGGCCGGTTTCATCGACTGAAAAGCCCTATGCCACCGAATATCGGGTATTTGGCCCACAGCTTTGCCGTACCGAACGGCGATGGCGCGATCCGAACAATTGCGATGGCGCAAACAGACATATCGGTTTCGCAGTTCGGGCTATTTGGCCTATCGGATAGTCTCTAGGTTTCCTCTCAAACAAGGCCGGTCGCGCGGGAAGACACCCGGCGGCTTCGCGCCGAAAACAGGGGATTCCCAGATGAAAAGCCATGCCAAGGTCGTCGTCATCGGTGGCGGTGTCGTCGGATGTTCGGTGCTCTATCACCTCACCAAATTCGGCTGGACGGATGTGGTGCTGCTGGAGCGCTCCGAGTTGACATCCGGCTCGACCTGGCATGCGGCCGGCGGCATGCATACCATCAATGGCGATCCGAATGTCGCCAAGCTGCAGAAATATACGGTCGAGCTCTACAAGGAGATCGAGGAGTATTCCGGACAGGATATCGGCCTGCACTTGACCTCCGGCCTGATGCTGGCGGCGACCCCGCAGCGTTTCGACTGGCTGAAGTCCATTCTCGCCAAGGGCCGCTACAATGGCCTGGAGGCGACGCTGCTGACGCCAAAGGAAGCGCATGAGATGATGCCGCTCCTCGATCCCGATCAGTTCGTCGGCGCGCTCTACGATCCCGTCGAAGGCCATCTCGACCCCTACGGCACGACGCATGCCTATGCTCGTTCGGCCAAGAAGAACGGCGCCGAGATTTACCTGCATACCAAGGTGGAGGAGCTGGTGCAGCGCGAGGACGGCTCCTGGCGCGTCATTACCAATCAGGGAGAGATCATCGCCGAGCATGTCGTCAACGCCGCCGGCCTATGGGCGCGCGAAGTCGGCCGCATGGTCGGGCTGGAGCTGCCGGTGCTCGCCATGGAGCACATGTACCTGATCACCGAGGACATGCCCGAGGTCATCGACTACAACAGGACGACGGGCAAGGAGCTGATGCACTGCGTCGATTTCGATGGCGAGATCTATCTGCGCCAGGAGCGGCAGGGCATGCTAATGGGCACCTATGAAAAGGCCTGCCGCCCATGGTCGCCGGTGACGACGCCCTGGGATTTCGGCCATGAGCTGCTGGCGGAGGATATCGAGCGCATCACGCCGGAGCTGGAAGTCGGCTTCCGCCATTTTCCGGCCTTCAACAATGCCGGCATCAAGAAGATCATCAACGGCCCCTTCACCTTCTCGCCGGATGGCAATCCGCTTGTCGGCCCCGTGCGCGGCTTGAGGAACTATTGGTCGGCCTGCGCCGTCATGGCCGGCTTCAGCCAGGGCGGCGGCGTGGGTCTCGCGCTCGCCAACTGGATGATCTACGGCGATCCGGGCTTCGATGTCTTCGCCATGGACGTCTCCCGCTACGGCGACTATGCAACGCTCGCCTATACGAATGCCAAGGTGCGTGAGAACTACGCCCGCCGCTTCTCGATCCGCTATCCGAACGAGGAGCTGCCGGCCGCGCGTCCGCTGCTGACGACGCCGATCTACGATAAGCTGAAGGATGCCGGCGGCGTCTTCGGCGCCTACTATGGTCTGGAACAGGCGCTATGGTTCGCGCCAAAGGGCGAGGTCGACCAGTTCTCCTGGCGTCGCTCCAACGATTTCGATGTCGTCGCTGCCGAAGCCAAGGCGGTACGCGAGAGCGTTGGGCTGATGGAGACTTCGGGCTTTGCCAAATATTCGGTCAAGGGACCGGGTGCCGAGGCTTTTCTCGACAGGCTGCTGGCCTGCCGCATTCCGGCCATCGGCCGCATGACGCTCGCGCCGATGCTGAAGCATGACGGCAAGCTGATCGGCGATTTCACGCTGGCGAAGCTGGGCGAGGGGGATTTCCTTCTCATCGGTTCCGGCATCGCCGAAGCCTACCATATGCGCTGGTTCGAGAGCCTGTTGCCGAAGGATGGTTCAGTCGAGCTCCAGGCACTCGGTCTTTCGCTTCTCGGTCTTTCAGTTGCCGGCCCGAATGCCCGCAAGCTCATGCAGAAGCTGAGCCATCAGGACCTTTCCCCGGCAGCGTTTCCCTTCATGTCTATCCGCCGTATGGATCTCGGCATGGCTCCCGCTATTGTCGGCCGCGTCTCCTATACGGGCGATCTTGGTTATGAGATCTGGATGAAGCCGGAGCATCAGCGCTACATCTTCGACCTTCTGATGCGGGAAGGCGCGGAGTTCGACATTCGGCCCTTTGGTCTCAGGGCGCTGAACGCGCTGCGCCTCGACAAATCCTACGGCAGCTGGGCGCGTGAATACCGGCCGCTGTATGGGCCGCTCGAGGCAGGCCTCAGCCGATTCGTGGCGCTGTCCAAGGAGGCAGATTTCATCGGCAAGGCTGGCGCTGCCAAGGAGAAGGCGGAGGGCGGCACGCTTAGGCTGCGCACCTTCATTCTTGCAGCCAAGGACGCCGACGTCATCGGCGATGAGCCCATTTATTACAATGGCTCGGTCTGCGGCTGGGTAACGTCCGGCGGGTATGCGCATGCTTCCGGCCTTTCGGTCGCCGTCGGCTATGTGCCGAAGGAAATCGCCGATGAGGCGCAGGGGTGGTCGATCGAACTGCTTGGCGAGCTCTTGTCGGCAAGGCTGCAGGCCGAGCCGCTGTTCGATGCGGATGGTGCCAGGATGCGGGCGTAAAGTCGCGGTTCAAACGACCATTATGGCGGGCCTGACAAGGCCCGCCTCTGACGAGACCTCTTCAGAGTGCAGGCGCCGCTTGACGGCTTTGACTAATTTTGAGCCATAAACTGCCGCTTTTGTATTATTTTTGGTCGGATTCGCGTCAGCGCACGGCGATTTGAAAAGAATTTGTCAATTTCTCGCCTTTTTGGCTTCACATTTCCTTCGAAAGCAGTATGGAATCGCGGTCACGGGCCTCTCGAAGGCACCTAAAAAAGTAATAAGAGATGCGGTCGCTGGCGCCGCATCCAGGGGAAATGACATATGGATTATTTTATCCAGCAGCTCTTAAACGGGCTGACTCTAGGGTCTATCTACGGCCTGATCGCCATTGGCTACACCATGGTTTACGGCATCATCGGCATGATCAATTTTGCGCACGGTGATGTTTTCATGCTCGGCGGCTTTGCCGCTCTTATCACCTATCTGGTCCTCGTCTCGCTCTTTGCCGGTCTGCCGGTGGCAATCATGCTGCTGGTGATGCTCATCATCGCCATGCTGATGACGAGCCTTTGGAACTGGGTGATCGAGCGTGTGGCCTATCGGCCGCTGCGCGGTTCGTTCCGCCTCGCGCCGCTGATCACGGCGATCGGCATGTCGATCGTGCTGTCGAACTTCATCCAGGTCGCTCAGGGTCCGCGCAACAAGCCGATCCCGACGCTGGTGGGTGATGTCTACAACTTCGGCGGCGTTTC
>JBCNPI010000234.1:0-9946 GCA_039593415.1 Rhizobium sp.
TAGGGCATGTTGTTGATGAGATTGCTCTCGACATTCAGGATGCAACGCAGCCGCGGCATGCGGTCGAGCGTCTCCTTCGACAAGGGTGGCTGGCCGATGATGTAGCGTGCCTCGCCGAGCACCTCGTCGCCCAATCCGGCGATATTGTCCGGATCCGCCTCGACAATGCGATATTTCGAATGAAGGAGTGAAAGTGCATCCTTGGTGAAGATAAGCTCGAGCGAGCGCGGCTCCGGCGCGCTGATGGCCAAGGGTCTCCTGTCGGTCGTCATTCTGTTTCTCCCTGTGTCGGACGCGATCCAACATCATTCGAGGAACCAGATCAATCAGGGCTCGTTCCCTTCCCTTGGCTCTTCCCCCGGCATTCCGACGGAGAAGGCGCAGATGCGCGAGAGATAGGTGAGCGGCAGGCCTGTCTCATCATGCCAGGCATTGAACTGATCCTGGATCAGCCGCAAGTCCTTCTTGGTCGGCTTGTTTTCCGAAATCGGCACACCGGAAAGCCGCAAGCACGCGAGGACGTCTTGGCTCATGACGAAGCTGTCGCGACCGAGCGCACGCAGGAGATACTGCCCGGTCATGCCGCCCAGCCTGTTGGCCTGCTTATCCAATACGGCAAGCAGGCCGATCTGATCCTCCAGCGGCCAATCCGCAAAGAAATGGCCGGCGCTGCCATATTCATCGGCAATCCGGCGAATGAACTGCGCATTGGCCTGCACAGACATGATCTTGGCACCGTTGCGGATCACCCGGATATCGGAGGTCAGATCATGCCAATAATCGTCTGGCGCGAGATTGAGGACGGCGGGGTCGAAACCGGAAAAGGCTGCTTCGAATCCCGGCCATTTCGCATCGATGACGTTGCGCACGAAGCCCGCATAGAAAATGTAGCGCGTCATTTCCGACAGAATCCGGTCATCCGGCAGCGCACGCAGAGCCTCATGGTCCGGCATCCTCGGCATCCGCGTCTTTAGCCCATCGGCTCCGCCCTTGCGCTTCTCGGCGCGTTCCCTGATCTCCGCAAAGCTTCCCATCATTTTCTCCCGTCGGCTGCGCTGCGTGCCAAGTCCTTTATGATCTCATGCTTTGGCATAAGTAATCTCAGTCTAATGATTTTCTGTGAAAAACACCGCGTTGAAAGTCACGGTTCGAAAGTGATCAGCTTACCGCCTGAATTGATTTTCACGGCGATTGAAAGAATTGCGAACTGCTCCAGATATCGTCTTGAAATTAACTTGAGATTTTGCATACAGCAGCGTTAATTTCGGCGGCGTCGGATCGGAGCCTCGTACCATGAACAATAAAGACTGGAATTATCCCATCATGGTCATCTGCAAGCGTACCGGAAAAATTTACACGGTCGCCAATACGAAAGAAGCATTGGACATGCTGCTGAATGCCTGGCCGGTGGCCGAAGGCAGGGCATTCATGATGGCCCTGCAGATCTGCGCCGATGTCGAGAGAGGCCAAGGGCGGTCGCCGGACGCCCGGGACAGCTTTCTCGCGGCGGCAATGGAGGCCGGTGTCCCGACCGAAATCCCTGCGGTTCAATAGAGTTGGCTGCCCTCACATTCGGGGCTTGCGCATGGAGCATGCATGCCTGTCTCATCGCAAGAGAGCCTGATTTGCTGACCGGCTGAAGCTAGAGCAATGCCAGGAAAAGTGTGAAGCGGTTTTCCGTCCGGAAGTGAAGAGCTAGAGCGGTTTAGAGATTCCGCGAAAAGCTGAACCGCTCTAGGCTGTGGTCCCTCATGATTGTCTCTAGCTGCAGACGGGACGGGATCGCTTTTTTTCCGAAATTGCGAAACCTTTTGCGGCGACGGGAGTTTCGATGGCAATGTCGGAGCACCATCATAATGAACTTGAGCATTAGTGCCGGCGATACTCGCTGGCGTGAGCCCGTGTACCTGCGTATCGGTTACGGCATCCCGGAAGCGATCAGAAGCCCGAAGGAAGCCTTCAATCATCTGCTTTTCCGCTGGCCTGCCCTTCGAGGTGCAAAATACGAATCGGCGATCAGCCTATGCCTTGGGACCGGCAGCGATCCGCTTCTCTGCGAAAAAGCCAGGACGATGTTCGTCGAAGCCTGCATCGAGGCCGACGTACTGGCCTAGCGTCGTCCTCACGACGTTGACTGTGCCATCAATCCGGAAACTCAATGCGTCTCGCGGCGGGTGGCCCTGACCTGACGGCCTCATTCTGTGGGGCCGGTGAAGAATCTCTGTGCCGCCGAAGCCGTGCCGTCAGAAAGCCATCATCGGCTCGCCGATATCAGGCGAAGGACGCTCGATACGGAACGCTTCTTGCAGGCTTACCGAAGCATGTACGTTTCGGAGGTAATGCGTTTTGAAACGAAACACTTTACGGCCATTTCCAACCGTAACGCTGGTTATGGGAGAGACCGGCGGAACTCGTCGCGTCAATTCGGTGCATCAGGTCGCGGAACTATTGTTGGAACATTGGCCTTCGGAAAATGGCGAGGAATATGTCGCCGCGGTACGGATCTGCCTTGAAGCGATGCTTGGCGCCGTCGGGCCTGAGGCCGTGAGGGAGGCCTTGATAAAGGCTGCACGGGAGGCAGGCATATCCGTCATGCAGTGAAATTACCCCTCCCTTCCCGCAAGGCACGGGATCTCTCTGAGATAATTCACTTTTTATGAACGAGTGCCAGCGATCTTGCCAACAGAGGCAGGCGATTCGCCCTGCCAATGACGGAGAGAATATGTCGCTTCTACCATTCCCGGCCGACAGGCGTACCAGTGATGTCAGGCGGTGTGCCACAGCCCTGCAGCAACTTCACGGAGAGGCGGCAAATCGCTTCTGGCGTTCGGAAATGGCGGCCTTTGCCGCCGCCCTTCGCGAGCAAGGGATGGAAGACGACGAGATATCCCGCCAGGCCGGGCTCTTCATGCATGCAGTCCAGACGGAGCTGCAGCTCGCCTTCGCCGACGAGGAACTGAACGCATCGGCCTGATGGAGCCTTTCCGCTTTCCTCGAATCGAGAAAACGCTCTGTCCCTTGTTTTTACGCAATTCCGGACGGAAAGCCGCTCCGCCCTTTTCCTGGGATTGCCCTATTTCGGCAATCGGCAAAATGCGATCGACTTGTCGCCGCTGGTCGGGGATCGGATCTGCACGGTCCATTCTCCGCTGGGAAAATGGAATCCCTTTGAGGAAGCCACGCCGGCGATCTGTATGCAGGCCTTTCTGGCATCGGCGACCGGCAGGTCTATCGTTGCCACAACAGCGTTTCGCCTGCTGGCAACCTGACAAGGCGCGGTGAACAAGCCGGTATTGTCGATCATCTTGCAGACCCGGAACGCATTGTTCGCGGCATCGTCTGCGGCCATTACGGCATTGGCCACCGTCAACGCAACGGCCGCCACAAAAAACAGTCTCATTGAAAACCCCGATCCCCTGTGACGGTACGGTGCCAGAGCATGTTTCCTCTTGCAAGCCATGTTGCACGGATTTGAGTTGACTGTTTGGTAATACAACGCCACTGGCGGCAAGTGGTTCAGTTTGAAGCAAGTTTCCGGCTGCCCGAAGTCCCAGCGCGGAACCGAAATAGAGCTTCGCGCCATCGGCAAACGAGCGATGTCAGCAAAATCGCGCCATCGGGACTTTGATCGGCGCCGCATTATGAATGTGACGGCAAAGTCTCTCGCCCATCTTGCCCATCGGAAATATCGGACTTGGCAGGCGCGTGTTAACACCTTGATATTAGAATATTGCAAACTAGCGAAAGACAAAGGCAGGGAAGCTTACAAGATGACGACGTCCTCGCCCGAAGGCCGAGCATCCACGCGCAAGCGAACGCTACTCGGCGCAAAGATCATATTCAATGACGGCCACTCGGTTTTCGATTGCATCGTCAGAAATCTCTCCGACACGGGCGCCATGATCCAGATGGAAAATCCGCTCTCCGCACCGGGCGTTTTCGATCTGCGGCTCTCCGACGAGAGGGTTTTGCCATGCGAAGTACGCTGGCGGAAAATCAACAGCCTGGGCGTCGAATTCGTATGAGAATGCCACCCTATGCCCTGATGGCCTGATGGAAGGTACCTATCCGTTTCTTTAAGCGAGCCTACGAAAGCCACACGACGGCCTTCCCTCCGGAATTGCATAAAGGCAAGAGTCGGAGCGGTGATGGATTCGGACAGCCGATTGATCGCCGGCCACGGCGAGACCAAGCGGTGCGGAACATCATCAGGCACTGGGCACGCAAGCTTCGTCTGCCACATGCCGGATGCTTTCACTGATGCAGCGAAGACAAGCCGACCATGATCATGCAGATGAGCAGACCGGCAGACAGACAGAACATAATGAGAAGCTTATAGCTCGACATCAGGGGACCCCTTCCGAAGTGACTCTTGGTGTCGTCATAAAAAGCAGCGCACTCCCTGCTTGGGCGATAGCGCCGCTCAAAAGGCGCCTCGTTCTTCTCACGGGATCGAACGAAGCTCCTTATCTCCTCTTACGCGGGGACATGGCCCTGGTTCCGACAATAGTTCGAAAGAGCGGCAGGGGATTCACGGGCGGCGGGAGGAGATGGCAAATGGCGAGGATTTGGTGGCGCAAGCCTGTAGTCGTGGAGACAAGTAAAGCCCCTAAGGGAGTTCGCTGGCGCGCGCATCCTGCTTTCTTCCGGTGTCGATCCGTTCATGACAAACTCATGAGAGCAAACAGCTCCTTCCTTCATGTCAGCAATTGAGCACAAGGTGAAGCGACTGCGGGTGCTGCTCCAGGAAGGTCATCGCAGCAGCACTGCGATCCGGATATGTGCAAGACTTGCGTTTCTAGTTGCGCTGCATGTCGGTCAGCGCATGTCGCATCGATGTGCTCGAAATGCCGAAAAAGCCGCCATAGGGAAGGTCGAGATCCAGGATGACGAACATGACGCTTGCGACGGAGATGACGGCCACGAGGACAATTGCGCCGGCGAGTGGATTCCTGGGGGCCTGGAGCCCGAAACTCAAAAATACCAGCATAAGCCAGAAGATGAGAACGCCGAGAAAAGGTGCGGAAAGCGAGCCATGCGCATCTTCGATGACGGTCCATCGCGCGATCATGACATTGCTGAAAAGCTGGTGGCAGCGGGTTAGAAGCGCCTGATGCAAGGGATCGGTGGGCGCTAGACGGTCAATGCCCAGTCCGACATTGTTCAATATCGCTCCAAGAGCCGGCGCCTCGCCGGTCAAAGGCAGGGCCGAGATGTCGGGATATTTCTCGCCCTGCGGGGGCGGTTCATCGGGCCAGGTGCTGGCAATGACGGCAGCGGTGTAGCTGCGCAAAAGCTGCCTTTCATTGTCGAGGGCCGAGCCGTAATTTTTTAGACAGCCGTCCATCTCTGTTAGACTGGCGGCATAACGGTTGCGATCGTGGGAGGCGGCCGTGAAGGCATTGAGTTCCGACGCCAGCAACAAGCTCATTACCAGAGCGGCAAAGGTCACGAGCAGCGCAGTTACCACCCGAAGAAAGTCTATTGTCTCGTTACCGCGATGCGGCGCAGGCAGTCTGGCGCGCAATATCGAGCCGACGAAAGCGCTTAGGACAAGAAGAACAAGCAAGGCCAGCGACCAGATCGCCTCTCGCTGCATCGAACATGCTCCAACTGCATCTGATCGTTGAGTAAGTGACGTTCCAGCATACGCGAATACATCTCAATGTCGAACGGCGCAGACGCGGCACATTTGCATTCATCGCCGCCCTCAGGAAGGCAATATCTGTATTTTCCTGGAATAGAGAAGAGCCACGACCGGTGATTGCTTTTTTTCGCGTGCTCGGAATATCCTCGCTCCGAAATGCCGTCCGTTCGACAGCTTGCCCTTTAACCGAGCTAGTCACCTTCGATGAATACCACCCCTATCCGGTTCACCAAGATAGGCAAAAATGATCGCAGGCTCATACGAGCTGGATACGAGGGCGGGTATGTGACGCTCGCACTATCGGACAAGCGCTATTGCTTCGATCTATTTCGGCCATTCACTACGACCGGACAATGGCTTGCCGCCTTCAGACAGAAACCCACTTTCCATTATCATGTGGCACTCTTGACTACGCGACCTTGGCGGTCGCCAAGCATGGCAGGCTCTCCTGGAAGGACTCCAGGCACAAGGCCCGCGATATCACCTTCTTGAATATGAGCCTTGAGGCAGCCTATGCGCGCTTCTTTGGGGATCAGACGGGCAGTTCTACCAGCTACGAGGTCTGCCATGCTTCGGTGTTCACACCGGCAAGCTTCGCGCTGCTAGCGCAGGAGTGCCATGCCATTGTGGTTAGCCCTCTAGCGTTGGATTTTGTGTCTACGACGCGTGGGCACGAGTTTTTTGTTCATCTTCGTCTCGCGGAACGGGAGCCGATCAATCATCACGATCGAATGCAGCTTTTGACGCTGACAGCAAAAGAGCAGAGCTACGGGTTTCAGAAGGTCAAGACCGCTCGGGGTTCACTCATGCGGACAATGCTTAAAGGCCTCATTGATCGCGTCAGCGATTTGGTCTTACCGTAACCAAAATCTGGCCGGTTCAGCTACTTTGACACCGCTGATGCTTCGCGAAGATTGCGATTCAATGCCGGAATTGTAGAATTGCGCATACGGCTACAATAGTATGTGCGATGAGCCTCCTTCGATTGGACGAAGATGACTAAACTCGACCCCTTTACGTTAGCAACTGTTCCGCTGGAACTGTATTTTAACGACACATCCCTCGATGCCCACGCTACCGGATTCATGTGGAAGATCGGACCCCAGTATTACTTGGTGACGAACTGGCACGTCCTTTCAGCACGAGATTTTTTCAGTGGTAAGAGTTTGAGGTCGGATGCGGCTCGTCCAAACGTTCTTCGCATCCTGTTCAACATACAAGTCGGTTCATTTGAAAAGCAGCAATGGATCATCAAAATAAGAGATGACGACGACAGGCCTCTTTGGTTCGTTCATCCAGGCCGGCGAGTAGATGTAGCGGTTCTACCGCTTCCCTTTGCAGAAAGCGACCTGATCATTAGCATCTACCCTTTCAACGAGGTTGCAACCGCGCCACTTCTCATCGAAGTTGGGATGGAGGTCTTCATTCTCGGCTATCCCTTCAAAATCGCACCTCCGGCTTACCCGATTTGGAAGAGGGGAAGCATCGCCTCCGAACCGGATCTGGTTAGGCTGACGACGGATTACCTTCTTGTTGACACCGCGTCCCGGCCAGGGATGTCTGGCTCCCCGGTCATTCGCCGCAGCAATTGGACGAGTGATCTAATCGAAGCCGGTGTTGTCGCCCGTTCCGACGCGCCGATGAATAGATTCGTGGGCGTCTATTCAGGGCGGCTTCCAACTGATCACCCGAACGAGGCGCAGATTGGGTTGGTATGGGATGGCTCTCTGATACAGGAGATTATCGCAGGCAATACACTCGACACTCTATAGGTTGCTGCTGAGACCTGTGGGCAAAAATTCCGGAAGTGCATGTCAAAATTCCGGAAAGTCGCGTCCGGCTACACACAAAGCGCGCGATATCACCTTCGTCCACATGAGCCTTGAACACGCCTATGCTCGTTTCTTTGGCGATCAGGCTCGCAGCTCTAACAGCTACGAGGACTGCCACGCGTCGGTTTTCACTCCAGCCAGCTTCGCGCTTTTAGCGCAGGAATGCCACGCAATTGGGGTTAGTCCGCTAGCTTTGGATTTTGTGTCTTCCACCCGAGAGCATGAGTTCTTCGTCCACCTTCGTCTTGTGGAGCGAAGGCCGATCAACCATCATGATCGAATGCAGCTTCTGGCGTTGACGGCAAAAGAGCAGAGCTATGGCTTTCGGAAGGTCAAGATCGCGCGTCCATCACTCGTACGGGCTGCGTTCAAAGGGGTAAAGGACCGGCTTAGCGCTCTCGTGCTGCCGTAACAAAGGCAACGCGGCGGCGTCGAGAAGATGCCTTAGCAAGGCGAGCCGGTTAAACAGGTACACAGATTTAGCGGGAGCCGGTGGGATGTCCAAGGCTGAGGAGTTCTTCAAAACTATCGTCGTTCCGACCGTGGACGAATACATGAGCGAACCGACAAATCTTCGGCGTGGTGTTTTGGCGGCGATCGTCCTTCACCACACTTGGGATTATTGGAAGTGCGAAAATCCGGGATCAAATCTTCAGCTACAGGGAATTCGTGACGAATTCCGGATCATTGCCAATGTCGCGAACGCAGCGAAGCACCGGGTTCTGACGAGGCAACAACCTTTGATTTCCACATCGGATCAGATAGGTCGAAGCCCCGGTCTTTTTCACGCACCCTTCGGTTCAGGTGTTTTTGCAGAGGCGGTGGAGGTTGTTGTTCAATTGGATGACGGAACGGTGAGGCACCTTGCTCCACTGATACAATCAGTCCTCTCAATGTGGAAGGGCATCTATCCATAGTGACCTTCGAAGAGCCTTCAAACTCTCCTTGACGGCCTTGGCCGCAAAAAATCGAAAATTCCGGAAGTCCGTGTCAAAATTCCGGAAAGTCGCGTCCGGCTACAATGTCTTAGGTACGGATTGTTACCTATGTGTCCGGGTCGGACAAATGTTCTGATGGTAGCGGAGGAGGGATTTGAACCCCCGACACAAGGATTATGATTCCTCTGCTCTGACCTACTGAGCTACTCCGCCACGCCGCATTCGATGTGAACATCAAATGCAAAGGTCAAACGAACCGCCGCTCGAAAGCGCTGGCCCGTCGGTTGAGCGGCTTATAAGGTGCGGTTTGGCTTGGTGTCAAGCGGATGATTTGGAAAAATCAGTGCTTTCTCTTGAAGCCGGCGTCGTCTTCCCTCAGGCGGCCACCGGGCTTGCCAGCAGCGCCTTCAGGGAAGCTTCCGCCATCGGCTCGCGTTCCGAACGTTCGATGAAGCCGCCGCCATAGACGCGGGCGTCGTCGCCCGGTGCCGAATAGAGCGCGCAGGCCTGGCCCGGAGCCACACCGGCCTCGCCGACCGAAAGATCGACATAGATGCCGCTGGCATCGGCATGCAGCACGGCAGGCGACGGCGCGCGCGTGGAGCGCACCTTGGCGAAGCAGGCAAAGCCCTCGCCGGAAGCGGCCTGCTCAAGCGGCTCGTCTCCCAGCCAGTTCACATCCCGCAGATAGACGCGATGCGTTTCCAGCGCCTCCTTCGGGCCGACGATGACGCGGCGCGAGCGGGCGTCGAGATAGACGACGTAGAGCGGCTCGCCTGTGGCAATGCCGATGCCGCGGCGCTGGCCGATCGTATAGTGCAGGATGCCTTCGTGCTGACCGAGCACGCGGCCGTCGAGGTGGACGATCTCGCCGCCAAGCGCCGCATTCGGCTTCAGCTTGGCGATCACGTCGGAATACTTGCCCTGCGGCACGAAACAGATGTCCTGGCTGTCGGCCTTCTTGGCAACGACAAGGCCCATTTCCTCCGCGAGAGCGCGCGTCTCGGCTTTAGGCATGCCGCCGAGCGGAAAGCGCAGATAATCGATCTGCTCCTGCGTCGTGGCGAAGAGGAAATAGCTCTGGTCGCGATCGGCATCGGCCGGGCGATAGAGCGCGCGGCGATGCGGATGCTCCGGCGATGGGTTCGGGCGCGAGCGGATATAATGGCCGGTTGCCAGCGCATCGGCGCCAAGTTCCTTGGCGGTCAGCAGTAGATCGGCGAATTTGACGGTCTGGTTGCAGGCAACGCAGGGGATCGGCGTTTCGCCGGCGACATAGCTCTCGGCGAAAGGATTGATTACTGTCTCGCGGAAACGCTTTTCATAATCGAGCACATAATGCGGGATGCCGAGCGTCTCGCAGACGCGGCGCGCATCGTCGATATCCTGGCCGGCGCAACAGGAGCCGGCGCGATGCACGGCCGCGCCATGGTCATAGAGCTGCAGTGTGATGCCGAGCACATCATAGCCCTGCCGCTTCAAAATGCCGGCGACGACGGAGCTGTCGACACCGCCCGACATGGCGACCA
>JBCNPI010000235.1:0-9933 GCA_039593415.1 Rhizobium sp.
CGCAGCGCCTCTCGACGCTACGAGAGGCTGCCATGGTCCTCTTCCTCGACAACGGCCGCATCATCGAAAACGGCAGCTTCAACGAGCTCAGCCAGAGCAACGGCCGCTTCGCCGCCCTTCTGCGCGCCAGCGGCATCCTGACGGACGAAGAAGTCCGCAAGGCGCACGCAACGGAAAACGAAGCCGCCTGATCTTCGCAAGGGGCCCAAGATCGAAGCCGGGAGAGCGATGTTCTCCCGGCTTTTTTGTTGCCGAAGGTTGAGGCCGGACGGCTTTTGTCAGGCAGAGGTAATGCCGGCTCGATGTATGGCTCATCACCTCAAGCCCATATGCCCCTCACCCCAGCCCTCTCCCCGGTGAAGGGGGAGAGGGAGTTTACCGCATGAAACCAGCACCTTCGGTATATGTGTGATGGTGCTGCAATCGCGGAATAGTTCCCTCTCCCCGCAAGCGGGGAGAGGGTTAGGGGCTGCGCTTGCAAGAAGGCTCCGCCGAGAAGACGCAGCCAGCCAAAAACAAGAAAGGCCCGGCGGGAAAACCGGGCCTTTCCGTTTTCTGATCGGAGGTCAATTCGGCTGGACGCTACCAGGAGTTAAGATCGGCGCCCGACCGGGATCGGATCAGAACTTGCGCTCGAAGCGGAGTACGCCGGCCCACTGGTCGCGGTCGGCGGCATCCCAGTTCGTGTAGGAAACTTCCGGCTGAACCAGCAGGTCCTTGACCGGGCGCCAGGCAACGTTGGCGGTGGCGGCGAAGATCTTCGAGTCCGTATAGGCAACCTGAGCGTTGGCCTGCAGCTTCGGATTGATCTGATAGCTGGCGCCAGTCCAGAAAGCCCAGTCGCCCCAGCCGCAATCCGCGCCGTTGGTCGGGCAAGCGGAACGGTTGCTGTTGAGGTAGGAGCCGGCATACTTGTTCAGCTTGTCGCCGTCCGTATTCCAGCCGCCCATCAGGAAGGCCTTGAATTCACCGAAGTCAGCATCAACGCGAGCCTTGATCGCACCTTCTTCGACAACGCTGTCATAGCCGCCGATGACCCGGAGGGTCCAGGCGCCCGCCTTGTAGCCGGCGCCGAGAACGACGTCCGGAGCATAGTGGTTGCCCTTGCCGGTCTGCCAGGCACCGCCGTAGGACGAGGTGTCGCTCGAGGAATTAGAATCTTCGAGCGAGATAACAGCCGTGAAGCCGTTGCCGGCATCGTACTTGTAGGTGAGCTGGTTGAGTTCCTTCGGACCGTCGTAAATGACATCATCGTTGATGACGTTGCCCGCATAACCCATGTAGTAGTTGTACTGCGAATCGGCCTTACCGACGAGGAAGCCGCCAAGGCTGATATTGGCCCACAGCAGCTTGGTGCTTGTGCTGTTGCCGTCGTTCCAGTCCCAGCGGATAACCGTGTTGGTCTTCAGCGGGCCGTATTCGGTGTCGGTCGCGGTGTCGAGGCTGAGTTCGGCGCGGGTATGCCAGAGCGTGCCGTTCTTGCTGCGGGCGTTGTAGGCATCGTACCATTCGCCTTCGGTGCGGACGCGGCCGCCGACCTTCAAGCAGGTTTCTGTGCCGGGAATGAAGAAGTAGCCGGCGCCATAGGCGTCGCAAATGCGCACATATTGAAGCGGTTCCGGCTCGGCAGCCACGATGGCGTCAGCCGCCTGCGCTCCCGATGCGGCTGCCAGGGCGGCTGCCGACCCGAGAAGAAGACTTCTGATATTCATAGATTACTCCAATTCAGTATCGATCGGACATGAGCTATCGCGCCGAGAATTCGACGTCTCCACCCATTCCCATTTTTGACAATCCCCACGAATGCGCGGCCATTCCCCCTGGAAAAGCCGGCGACGCGATGGCGGCGCTCCCCGAGCACCGCCACATCGACC
Organism: Rhizobium sp.; assembly: GCA_039593415.1. Classification (GTDB taxonomy): domain Bacteria; phylum Pseudomonadota; class Alphaproteobacteria; order Rhizobiales; family Rhizobiaceae; genus Rhizobium. The sequence goes on from JBCNPI010000235.1 coordinate 1,875, forward strand.
ATATAACAATTAAATTTTGCACAACAAGATTTTGGGCATTTGAAAACATGCCGCGTCGCAGCATAGTTATTCTGCGTTGCAGAAAAATCACGTCACACTTTCTTCGCGAAAGTGTCACAAAGGATGAGATGAAGGAAAATCAATGCGTTGAGCCGCGGGTCAGATGCGGCTCACAGAAGCCATCAGCGATGCTTTCTGGCCTGGGCGACCATTGTTGCAATCGCCGCCGCAGACACCTTGGCCGCACGCTGGCCTGTGAGCTGAAGCCGCTTGTGCTCCAGATGGTAGGCATAGAGGAACTGCGTGGCAATGCCGATGACAACATAGATCGCACCGACGGTCGGGCTCTTGTTGGTTATATAGAGAAGAACCTGACCGGCCATGGCCAGAATCGTGCCCGCAACGAAAATGCTGAGCGAATGCCGTCCGAGGATCGTCAGCGGATCATTCCCCGAGCGGCGCAGCAATTGCGAGAGTGAGGGTATGCTGATGATCAGATAGGCAAGCGCCAGCACATGCAGCAGCCGCGGCAGCGACAGGAACGTCTTGTCGAAACCGGTGATGACGGTGGGCAAGCCGAGCGTGGCGAGATAATCACCGAGGATCCAGAGCTTGTCAGTCACCCAGATGAAGGACAGGAGCACGTAGGCGGAAGCAAGCGCGATCAGGATCGGATGCGCGGGGATTCGCCCGCCGCGCTTGACATGCATCGTCCCCGCGAAACCGATGACGAATAGGAGCTGCCAGGACAGCGGATTGAGGAACCAGTAACCGTCCAGCAACGTCGTATGCGGCGCGATGTAGTAGATGCCCGATACCAGCCACACGCCGACCGAAACCATGAGCAGAAGCAGCGGGTTCCTCGCCTCCAGCAGCATGATCAGCGGCAGCATCAGGAACAGGGCGGCATACATGGGCAGGATATTGTTATAGCCGATCTGGTGTCCGAGCGTCAGCAACGCCGGAATGCCCTGCGCCGGATCCATCAGCAGCGCAAGGATATTTACCTCGCAGAGCAGGCCCTTCTGGTGGAAAATCCACGCACCCGCGATGAACAGCACCAGCGTCACGAAGGTCGTGATCATATGGGCCGTATAGAGGGTGAAGGCACGTTTCACCGCTTTCAGCATCATGGCCAGCCGATTGCCGGGAAGAAAACGCGTTCCGTAGGCAAGACCGACGGAAATACCGGAGATCAGCACAAAGGCCTCGGCACCATCGGAAAATCCGAAATTCTTCGACGTTATTTGCTCGAAAATCTGACCGGGCACATGATTGATGAAGATCATCAGCAATGCCAAAGCCCTGAGGACATCCAGCCGGGTATCCCGCTGCACCGCCGGCTTCGGCGCGACGCGCGGCTCTGCCGTTGTCGCCTCGATATTCGCCCTCGAGTTCATGAACATCTCCTGTTCCGACAATCAAATGCAGTCGGGGCCAAAGAGTTCCCTCCTTGGCCCCGATCGCTGACGCAAAACAGTGCAGGAAACGCTACTGTCCGATCGAATGGCCCTCTTCGGGGTGGGCGATCGCCCTGTCATAGATAGCGGCCGAGTATCCCGCCGCATTGGGCGCTTTTGCGACGGAAATGCGGCAATGTCCGCTCGGAGGCCTGTTATCCGCCGAAAAGCCAGCCCAGGTCGAAGGCATTCTCGGTATCCCGTTTTTCACACGGATACCGAGAATGCCTTCGACAGCAACGCGATACAGCCAGCCAGCAGATCCATATACCAGGTCGAGCCACCGCAGCCAGCTAATAGATACCAGCCGCGACGGCATAGGGCTCTACACGATAGCTATCGGCCTGATCACGATCGCGTGCATGGTTGGCCGCCTCCCCGTGCCTTACAGCATTCCGCCGGCAGGATAGGATGGGATATCAATGGGAGGAATTAAGCTTCGTGAAAACTGATCCGTATCCGCTTGCGGCATCTGCGCCCTGCGTCCCCACTCGCCCCGCATGACGAACAAATGACCACGCTAACGCGGGCGGCTTGGGCCTAACGGCCCGCAAAGCATCGCGCTTAGACGACGATGCCACAAACGATCGCTGCGACGAAGAGGAACGCCGCAGAAAACAGAGCGACGTGAATCGCGGTCTGTATCTTTTGCCGCGTCTTGGCGGCGCGCTTGGAACCATCGAACTGATTCACATGCGTATTCGAAATACCCAAATTCGCCATGTGTTGCCTCCGTTCGTTTTTATTTGCCTTCCAGGCCGAGCCCAGGCCGGACATTCACACATTTCCTATCAATTAGGTAGAGATGAATTTCCGTCCAGAACACCAGCCGCGAAAAATTAAACCATTTGAAGTCGAGGACCCGAAAGATCGGCAATGCCTAATCAGCAGAGAATGCGGCGGGCCCAAATCAAGCTGCGCTCGATGGCGCTGGTATCGGCCGTCTGCTCTTCGGCAGGCCCGGCCTGGCGGCGGCTGTTTTCCTCAACAAGAGTGGCGGACCGTGCACCTTCCTGCTTCGCCGGAACCGGCGGATGAAGATAGCCCATGGTCATGCCACCCATGAAAAACATGCCTGCCTCCACTTAACGTCTGACCCCTCATCGAGATCACGAAAGTTAACTGCCATTAACGAGATCATGACAGAATTGCGGCGGGTGTCAATAGTCTATACGATTGGTCGTGTTTAAGCGGCCCTTTCGTTAACGCGCAGCAGGGGCGGAAGCCGGCGGCTCAAGCGCAATCCAGCAAAAGTGCGAAGCGGTTTTGCGTTCGAAATTGCGCAAAATAATAAGATAGAGCCTTTCCGCTATCCAAAGAAAAGCGGTAAGGCTCTAGGCGCGGACGAATCCTTTGCTGGCAACCATCAGATTGCGCGTGTAATCTTCCTTCACGTCACCCGCCGAAAGCTCCTTCGCCGTCAGCCTCTCGACAACGGCACCGTTGCGCATGACGGCCAGGCGCTCGCACATATGGGTGATGACGCCGAGATCGTGACTGACCATCACGAAGGTCAGATTGCGGTCCTTGCGCACCTGTTCGAGCAGGTTGAGCACCTCGGCCTGAACCGAGGCATCGAGCGCCGAAGTCGGCTCGTCGAGCAGCAGGATCGACGGCTCGACGATCAGCGCGCGGGCAATCGCGACGCGTTGACGCTGGCCGCCGGACAGCTGATGCGGATAGCGGAAGCGGAAACCGGTGCCGAGACCGACCTCGTCAAGCGATCTCGCGATGCGGGTCTCGGTATCACCAATCCCATGAATCGATAGAGGCTCGAGCAACAGCCGGTCGATCGTCTGGCGCGGATGCAGGGAACCGTAGGGGTCCTGAAATACCATCTGCACCTGGCGATAGAAGGCCTTGCTGCGCCTGGCGCCCTTCAGCTGCTCGCCGCCGACGCGGATCGTGCCACTGGTCACGGGTGCAAGGCCTGCCACGGCACGCAGCAGCGTCGATTTGCCGGAGCCGGACTCGCCGACCAGGCCGAAGGATTCGCCCTTGTTGACGTCGATACCGACGGCATCAAGTGCATAATAGCCGTCATAAACGACGCTAAGATCATTAACTGCAAGTGCTGCCGTCATGCCGCCCACTCCGGCTTGCGGTCGAGCACCGGCAGCGGGTGCCGGCTTTCGCCGATCTGCGGCATGCAGTTCAGCAGGCCGCGCGTATAGGGATGCTGGGCGTTATTCAATTCGGAAGCCCTGAGCTCTTCCACCACCTTGCCTGCATACATGACGAGCACGCGGTCGCAGAAGGAGGACACCAGACGCAGATCATGTGACACGAAAATCAGCCCCATGCCGCGTTCCGAAACGAGCTTGTCCATAATCTTCAGCACATCGAGCTGTACCGTGACGTCGAGCGCCGAAGTCGGCTCGTCGGCAATTAAAAGCTCCGGCCCGGCGATCAGCATCATGGCGATCATGACGCGCTGGCCCATGCCGCCGGAAACCTCGTGCGGATGCAGGTCGTAGACGCGAGCAGGATCACGGATCTGCACCGCTTCCAGCATGGCAAGGGCGCGGTCTCGCGCTTCGGCCTTGCTGATCTTCTCATGCGTGCGCAGCGTCTCGGTGATCTGCTTGCCGATGGTCATGACAGGATCGAGAGAATATTTCGGATCCTGCAGCACCATGGCGATACGCTTGCCGCGTAGCGACCGGCGCTCCCTCGCAGAGGTCGACAGCAGATCGATGCCGCTGAAGTCAAGCCTGTCGGCCGTGACGATGCCGTGCGGCGGCGTCAATCCCATGATGGCGCGGCCGGTCTGCGATTTGCCGGAACCGCTCTCGCCGACGATGCCCAGCCGCTCGCGACCGAGCGTGAAGGATACACCACGCACGGCGTCGATGACGCCAGTGCGGGTTGGATAGCGAACCTTGAGGTTCTCGACGGTCAAAAGTGTCGTCATTGCCCGCTCTCCTTCGGATCGAGCGCATCGCGCAGACCATCGCCGAGCAGATTAAAGCCGAGGCTGACGATGAGGATCGCGATGCCGGGCATGGCTGCCACCCACCATTGATCGAGATAGTATTTGAAGCCGCTGGCTATCATGACGCCCCACTCCGGCAGCGGCGGCTGCGCACCGAGACCGAGGAAACCGAGACCGGCGGCCGTCAGGATCACGCCCGCCATATCGAGCGTGACGCGGACGATCACCGAAGAGATGCAGAGCGGCATGACGTGACGGAAGATGATGCGCAAAGGTGAGGCACCCATGAGCTGCACGGCTGCGATATAGTCCGAGCGTCGCACCGTCATCGTTTCGGCCCGCGCTAGGCGCGCATAAGGCGGCCAGGAGGTGATGGCGATGGCGATGATGGCATTCTCGATGCCGGCCCCTAGCGCGCCAGCGAAGGCGAGCGCCAGCACCAGCTTCGGAAAGGCAAGGAAGATATCGGTGATGCGCATCAGGATCACATCGATCCAGCCGCCAAGATAGCCCGACACCATGCCGATGATCAGCCCGATCGGCGCCGAGATGATCGCGACCAGAACGACGATATAAAGCGTCCAGCGCGCACCGTGGATGAGGCGCGAGAGGATATCACGGCCGAGATCGTCGCTGCCGAGCAAATAACCCGGCGTGCCCGGCGGCTTCAGATAAGCATTGGTAAGGTCGCCGATCACGGGCGAATGCGGAGCGATGACATCGGCAAGCGCTGCCACCAGCACGAGCGCGATGATGATCAGCAGCCCGATCACGGCCAGGCGATTGGCTGAAAACTGGCGCCACGTGACGTAGGCACGCCCAAGCCTCGCCTGCCGGCGCGACTGCGGCCGATCGGAGAGCAGCCAGTCCCTCAAGCTCGGTTGGGTGGTCTCGACAGTCATTTACGTCGGGTCCTTGGGTCGAGCGTCCGATACAGAAGATCGGAGATCAGATTGATGCCGATGAAAACCGTGCCCACAATGATGGTGCCGCCGAGAACGGCATTCATGTCGGCATTGCGAAGTGAGCTGGTGATGTAGAAGCCGATGCCTGGCCAGGAGAACACGATCTCCGTCAGCACGGAGCCTTCGAGCAGGCCGGCATAGGAAAGCGCGATCACCGTGATCAACGGGACGGCGGCACTGCGCAGGGCATGGCCCCAGATCACCCGCGTTTCGGAAAGACCTTTGGCGCGAGCGGCGACGATATATTCCTGGCCCAGCTCGTTCAGCATGAAGCTGCGGGTCATGCGGCTGATATAGGCAAGCGAAAAATAGCCGAGCAGCGACGCCGGTAGGATGATGTGGCGGAACACATCCCAGAAGACGTCCCACTGCCCTTGCATGGCGCTGTCGAGCAGGAAAAAGCCTGTGATCGGCGTGAAAGTATATTCATAGGCGATGTCGATGCGGCCGGGATAGGCGACCCAGTTCAGCTTTGCATAGAAGATGACGAGTGAGACCATGGCCAGCCAGAAGACCGGAACGGAATAGCCGACGAGGCCGATGACGCGAACGATCTGGTCGATGATGCTGTTGCGGCGCACGGCCGCAAGCACGCCGAAAGGAACGCCGAACACGGCGCCGATGATCGTGCCGACCGTTGCAAGTTCCATCGTCGCCGGAAAGACGCGCTTGATATCGTCCATGACCGGATTGGTCGTCAGCACCGAAGTACCGAAATCGCCGCTCAGAGCGCTCAGAAGATAATAGTAGAATTGCAGATAGAGTGGCTGGTCCAGATGCATCTCGCGACGCAGGCGCTCCAGCATCGCCTGAGGCGCGTGATCGCCGGCGATCGCCAGCGCCGGATCGATCGGAATGACGCGCCCGATGAAGAAGGTGACGGCGAGTAGGCCGAGATAGGTCGTGACCGCCACGACCAGAAATCGCAGCAGTCCCATGAACAAGGGAGCGGCACGGCCCTTTTTGGGCCGCACCTGCATTTTGCGTTCGACAGTGCTCAAAGAACTAGTCCTGCCGGATCATCACTTCGAGATCGGCCAGACGAAGTTGTTGTCGAAGCTCGGACCGAGCTTGAAATCCTTCACGTCCTTGCGATAGCCGGCCACTTCCGTCTGCTGATAGAGGATGACGAAGGGGCTCGCATCCAAGAACTTTTTCTGGATGTCCTGATACATGGCGCCACGCTTGGTCGCATCGCCTTCGAAGAGCGCCGCCTTGGCTTCCTTCTCCAGCTCCGGAGAGGTCCAGGTGTTGCGCCAGACGAGCGTCTTGTTGGTGCTGGTATCGGAATTGTCGTCGTTCGTGGTGAAGGTATCGGCGTTGGAATGGGGGTCCCAATAGTCCGGACCCCAGTTGCCGAAATAGATATCGTGATTGCGAGCACGGTACTTGGTCAACTTCTGCTTACCGTCGCCGGGAATGATTTCCACTTTGATGCCGGCCTGGCCGAGCGTCTGCTGGATCGCGGTCGCGACACCCGTGTCCGGCTCGATGCTGCGCACGTCCATCGTTATCGAGAAGCCGTTCGGCAGACCTGCCTTGGCCAGCAATTCCTTGGCCTTGGCGACGTCGAGCTTGAACGGATTTTCATCCAGCGAGCCGAGCATGCCCTTCGGTTCGAAGGTCTGGTGGATTTCGCCGATGCCTTTGATCAGCGTCTTGCCGATAGCGTCGTAATCGACCAGCCATTTGAATGCCTGCTGCACTTCCGGCTTGGCCAGATTGGCGTTCTTCTGGTTGAGGCTCATATAGTAGATCGTACCCTTCGGCGCGCTGGTAGAAGCGAGCTTCGGATTCTTCTCGACGGCCTGAAGATCGGTCGGCGAAAGGTTGCGGGCAACGTCGATATCGCCGTTTTCAAGCGCCAGGCGCTGGGCCGAGCTTTCCTTCATGAAGCGATAGATGACGCGGTTGAGCTTCGCCTTTTCGCCATAGTAATTGTCGTTGCGCTCCAGCACGACGGCCTCGTTGGCCCGCCATTCACGCAGCTTGAACGGGCCGGAACCGGCAAAGCCGGTTTTCAGCCAGCTATTGCCGAAGTCATTGTCATATTTGTAGTCGGCGGTCGGCGTGGCCGGCTTCACATGCTGCAGAACCAGCTTCTTGTCCACCACTTCGGCGACGGTCGCGGTCAGGCAGTTGAGCACGAAGCTCGGCGCATAGGGCTTGTCGACGGTGAAGGTAAAGGTGTTCGCATCGGTGGCCTTGGCCTTTTCCGTCACATTGGCGCCGGTGAGGCCGAACTGGGTGAGAATGAAGGCCGGGCTCTTGTCGAGCTTGACGACACGCTCGAAGGACCATGCGACGTCTTCGGCGGTGATCGGATTGCCGGATGCGAATTTCAGGCCTGGCTTGAGCTTGAACGTATAGGTCAGGTGATCGTCGGAGACCGACCAGCTCTCGGCGAGGTCGCCCTTGATCTTGGACGTGTCGTTGATATCGAGGCGAACGAGCAGGCTGTAGGTGTTGCCGGTGATTTCGGCAGCCGAGAGCTCATAGGCTTCCGCCGGGTCCATGCTCAGAATGTCGTCGAAGGCAAAGCCTTCGACCAGCGTATCCTTGGGCGTCGCGGCGTATGCGTTCGGCGCCGCCATCAGCAAAAGCGAGAGAGCGACGCTGGCGGAAAGTGCGCGGACACCGCGGTTCATCTTGGTGATCATCATTGCTTTCATTCCCCTTTTAATAAACTTTACGCAATA
>JBCNPI010000236.1:0-9922 GCA_039593415.1 Rhizobium sp.
AGCGGGGCGGCGTGTAGACATACATCTGCCGCTCCGAATCGAGTGCCTTGGAATGCAGGGTCACCAGCCGCAGGTCGCCATGCGGCACGCTGCGGGTGTCGAGTATGCTGCCGGGCACCAGGATGAGGCTGGTATTGACCTGCCGCTGCGGCTTGGGCGCATTGGTGCCGGTGTCAATGCTGCGGAAGCCGTCGATGTTGAAGTAATATTCGTAGAGATCCGGCTTCAGCACCTCCGTCTTCGCGCTCCATGTGCCGTCGTCGCCACGCTGCATCGCGATGGGATCGCGCGAGCCGAACACGACGGAAACCGCCTTTGCCGCCGGGGCATAGAGGCGGAAGGTAATCGACCCATCCTTCTCGACGGAGGTCACGAAGTTTTTCAGGGGCTTTTCGGCCGGCGGCGAAGCCGGTGCATCGAGGGCAAAGACCGGGACGCTCATGACGCAGCCTGCCGCGACAAGCAAAGGAAACAACAAACGCACGAAAAAACCTCCTCCAGATGAATCAATTTTCACTCTCCCCGTGTAAAGCTGACACAGCGCACAGCTTTTTCAAGGCCGCTACTGAGCGCCGTCGGGCCGCACCCTGCGTGATGTCGATGAAAGGTAAAGGAGGCTCAGTCCGAGGCTGGCTTCCAGTCTGGCGGCGCCATTTCGAAACTCGAAAATTCGAAGCCGGGTGCGACGGTGCAGCCAACCAGCGTGAATGCGCCAAGGCTTTCGGCCGATTGCCACCAATTGGCCGGGATGATGGCTTGCGGGCGCTCGCCCTTTGCCAGATCCAGGCCGAGCACCTGCGTTTCGCTAGTCTTGCCATCGGCGGAGCGATGCAAGGCTAGAGGTGCCCCGGCATAATAGTGCCAGATCTCGGCAGCATCGCAGACCCGGTGCCAGTGCGAGCGCTCGTCGGTTTCGAGTAGATAGTAGATCGCCGTGGAATGGCCGCGCGAGCCGCCATTTTCGTCGCGGAAGGTCTGCACGTACCAGCCGCCTTCCGGATGCCGCTGCATGGAAAGCGTTTCGATGATCTCTTTTGCCTGCATCAGAAATTATCCTTACGCTTTCGGATCTCGGCGAAAACTTCTTCGTTGCTGCGGCTTTCCATCAGCAGGTGGCGGCGGATCGCGGGATCGGCGGCGCGCAGGAACGGATTGGTTTCCTTCTCCAGGGCCAGCGTCGTCGGGATGGTGAACTTGCCTTCCGCTCTCAATGCCTCGATATCGGCGGCGCGCGCTTTCAGCCGCTCATTGCCGGGATCGATGGTCAGCGCGAAGCGCGCATTGGAAAGCGTATACTCATGACCGAAATAAACGGCCGTTTCGTCCGGCAGGACGGCGAGCTTCTGCAAGGAGGCCCACATATCCGCTGCCGGCCGTTCGAACAGGCGGCCGCATCCGAGCGCAAACAGCGTGTCGGCGGCAAAGAGCAGCTTGTCATCGGCAAAATGATAGCAGACATGTCCGGCGGTATGGCCGGGCGTTTCGATGACATTGACCGTATGGCCAGCGAATTCGAACGTATCGCCATCGCTGACGGCGCGATCGAGGCCGGGAATGGCAACAGCCTCGTTGATCGGCCCGATGATCTCCAAGCCGAACTGTTCTTTCAGCGCCAGATTGCCCTCGACATGATCGGTGTGGTGATGCGTGGTCAGGATATGGCTGATCGTCCAACCACGACGATCGGCAGCCTTCAGGATCGCATCTGCTTCCGGAGCATCGATCGATGCCGTCAATCCGGTTTCGGGATCATGGACCAAGACGCCGTAATTGTCGGAACGGCAGATAAAAATCTCTAATTCCAATGGTTTCATGATCGAAATCGTCCTCATCTTTTCCGTGAGTAGAGAATGTAAGCCGTTCGGCCTTGAAGTCCAACGTTCGGCTGATAACATTTGTTTCGATGCATACCGATATCGTCGATCTTCGCCAGTTTTATCATTCCGAGCTCGGTCGCTTGGCGGAGCAGTCGATCGCCATGGCGCTTTCCTCCATCTGGGCACGCATGCCGGAGGAGCGGCTCGTCGGCCTCGGCTATGCCGTTCCCTATCTCGATCGATTCCGCGCCGATACCGAACGCACCTTCGCCTTCATGCCGGCGGGACAGGGCGCGGTGAACTGGCCTATGGGCTCAGCCTCGGCGACGGCGCTGATCTTCGATGAAGAACTTCCGCTGCCCGACAGTTCGATCGACCGCGTGCTGATGGTACATTCGCTGGAGTTTGCCGAAAGCCCGCGCGAGACGCTGAAGGAACTCTGGCGCGTTCTGGCGCCTGGCGGCCGGCTGGTCATCGTCGTACCGAACCGTACCGGCGTGTGGGCGCGCATGGAGCACACGCCATTTGGCTCCGGCCGCCCCTATTCGCGCGGCCAGCTTACTTCGCTGCTGCGCGAAACCAATTTCACGCCGGGCGCGACCGCGGAGGCGCTGTTCTTTCCTCCTTCTAAGCTGCGGACCGTCCTGCGGCTGCGCCGCGCCTTCGAGCGGGTTGGGCGCACTCTATGGCCCGCCTTTTCCGGCGTCATTATCGTCGAGGCGCAGAAGCGGCTCTATCAGGGGCTGCCGGTTGCGGTTCGCGCCTCGCGCCGTGTCTTCGTGCCGGTGCTGGCACCGCGCGGCATACCGACGACACGTGATGGCGCGTGACGCTTTCGCCGTAGCGTCACACTCGACAAATTTGTCAATCCGCATTAATGCGACGGGGTGTCATAAGCCGGAATTTTCCGGTCCTTCCCAAGGTCGATCCCATGAGCATGGAAATGAGCAAGCCCGTCCCGCGTTCCGGCATTCTCGATATCGCTGCCTATGTGCCGGGCAAGGAGCATGCGCCGGGCGTTGCGCGCGTGTTCAAGCTTTCCTCGAACGAGACGCCGCTTGGCGCCAGCCCGAAGGCCATCGAAGCTTTCCGCGGCGCTGCCGAGCATCTGGAGCGCTATCCGGACGGGCAGGCCAAGGAGTTGCGCCAGGCGATCGCCGATGTGCATGGGTTGAATGTGGCCAACATCCTCTGCGGCAATGGCTCCGACGAATTGCTCGGCCTGCTTTGCCACACTTATCTCGGCACCGGTGACGAAGGCATCATCACCGAGCACGGCTTCCTGGTCTACAAGATCCAGATCATGGCTGCCGGTGCGACGCCCGTGACGGTCAGGGAAAAGAATTGCACCGTCGATGTCGATGCGATCCTCGCCGCCGTCACGGAGAAGACCAAGATGGTTTTCATTGCCAATCCGGCCAATCCGACAGGTACCTACGTGCCGGTCAGCGAGATCCGCCGCCTGCAGGCGAGCCTGCCCAAGCACGTCATCCTCGTTCTCGACGCGGCCTATGCGGAATATGTCCGCCGCAACGACTACGAGGCGGGTCTAGAGCTCGTTTCGGCCAATCAGAATGTTGTCATGACCCGCACCTTCTCCAAGGTTTACGGCCTTGCGGCGCTTCGCATCGGCTGGATGTATGGGCCGGTCGATATCGTCGATGCGATCAACCGCGTGCGTGCCCCGTTCAACATGAACACGGCTGCCATCGCCGCCGGAGCAGCTGCCATTCGCGACCAGGCTTTCACGGAAAAGGCCGTTGCGCATAACACGCTCTGGATCGGGAAGATGACGGCCGCGCTCGAGGCCCGCGGCCTCAAGGTGACGCCGTCGGTTGCGAATTTCGTCCTGATCCATTTCCCGGACAGCGATGGCAAGCGTGCCGCGGAGGCCGATGATTTCCTGACGAGCCGCGGCTATATTCTGCGCGCCGTGCGTGCCTATGGCTTCCCGAATTCGCTGCGCTTGAGCATCGGCACCGAAGAGGCCAATCTCGGCGTCATCGACGCTCTGACCGAATTTATGGGGCGCAAGGCATGAGCAACATCCAGTTCGACCGCATCGCGCTGATCGGCATCGGCCTTATCGGCTCCTCCATCGCCCATGATATCAAGCGCCTCGGCCTTGCCAAGGAAGTGGTGATCTCGACGCGTAGCGCCGAGACGCTGAAGCGTGCCGAAGAGCTGAAGCTCGGCGACCGTTATACGCCGTCTTCAGCCGAAGCAGTGAAAGGCGCCGATCTCGTCATCGTTTCCGTGCCTGTGGGAGCCTCGGAGAGCGTCGCCAAGGAAATCGCCGCGCATCTGAAGCCGGGCGCCATCGTCACCGATGTCGGCTCGACCAAGGCGTCGGTCATTGCGCAGATGCAGCCGCATATGCCGTCCAACGTGCATTTCATCCCAGGCCATCCGCTGGCAGGCACGGAAAAGTCCGGCCCGGATGCGGGCTTTCCGGGGCTGTTCAAAGGACGCTGGTGCATCTTTACGCCCGTTCCGGGCACCGACGAGGCCGCGATCAAGACGCTTCGCGGCTTCTGGGAAACTCTGGGCTCCCGTGTCGACGAGATGGACCCTGAGCATCACGACAAGGTGCTGGCGATCGTCTCGCATCTGCCGCACCTCATCGCCTACAACATCGTCGGCACCGCCGACGATCTGGAGACGGTGACCGAGTCAGAAGTCATCAAATATTCGGCATCCGGTTTCCGCGACTTCACCCGCCTTGCCGCGTCCGATCCGACCATGTGGCGTGACGTGTGCCTGCACAATCGCGATGCCATTCTGGAGATGCTGTCGCGCTTTTCCGAGGATCTGGCGTCGCTGCAGCGTGCCATTCGCTGGGGTGACGGCGACAAGATCTTCGACCTTTTCACCCGTACGCGCGCCATTCGTCGCTCGATCGTCGAAGCCGGCCAGGATGTCGACGTGCCGGATTTCGGCCGTCATGCGCTGGATGTGAAGGAATAGCCGCCTTTCTGCCTTCTCCCGGCTGGGCGAAGGTTTCAGTCTTTAGATCGGCGGGATCTTGCCGAGCGGGATGAAGCCGCTGAGCGAGAGGCGGCCGCGATCGGCGGTCAGCGCGACTGAAACCTTGTCGCCGCCATTGGCGAGTGCCTTCAGCATCTTCGTGGCCGTATTGATGATGTTCTTGGCTGCGGGAAGGGTAGCGGTCAGGCTATCGCCCCAAGGCCCGATCTGATTGATCTCCAGCTTGAACTGGCCGGACAGAAAACCCTCATCGTCGAAATTGAAGGGGCCGGAAAGCGTCATGATGCGGCCGTCGCCAATGTCGATAACGGCTTGATGCAGCACGCCCGCGGCGCCGCGAAGCCCTTCGCGGTCGCTGCCGTCGAGCAGACCGGCCTTGCCGGATAGCGTCACGTTGGCGCTGGTCGATGCGGTCGGCAGGGTCTGCGGAAAATCCTTGATCACGGCATTGGCGTTTTCGACGCCGATGGCGAAATCCAGGTCGCTGCCGTTCTGGCTGGCATGCATCTCTGTGTGGGCAGCGGTGACATTGACGCTCTGGCCGGTGACGGAGGAGGCGATGCCGGCTTTCAGTCCTTCGATGACAGTCTGGGTCTGCGCGACGCCGCGGCCCTTGGCAACGAGGTTCGATTGCAGGTCAGTCCATTCGGCCGATACTGTCATGCCCTCAGTTGTCCGCAGCTCTGCAGGAGATTTCAGGCTCCAGCTCACATGATTGGGCTGGAAGACCGGTGCGGAGGCGCTAAGCCCATCGAAATTGGTGGAGACACCCCGTGTCTGGTTGTCGACCGTCACGGTGTCGCAGGTCAGGCCGATGGAGAAGGGAAAGCCGTTGAAGGCCATATTCCCGCATTTGCCGGCAATGCCGGCGCTGTTCTGTTGGCCGAGCGCCTTCAGGACACTGGTCCTGACGAAACCGGTCGCGTAGTACCATCCGCCAGTGTACAGACCCGCCAGGACCACTATCAGCCCAAGAAGAATGAGCCACAGACGTTTGCCTCGACTGGTTGTTACGCTCTGGCTTGACGCTGCCATGTTGTTCTCCAATGTTGGACTGAAGCTTCACAGTGATTTGGCGTTGGATATGGACGAATTTTGGGTGTTTGGCTACGGATCGCTTATGTGGAATCCGGGCTTTGGTTATGACGAAAGGGCTGAGGCTCTGATTTTCGGCTATCGCCGTTCGCTCTGCGTTCGTTCCTGGGTCCATCGCGGTACGGAGGAGAACCCCGGCCTGGTTCTTGGCCTCGATCGCGGCGGTTCCTGCCGCGGCATGGCCTTTCGGGTTCCGGCTTCTTCCTGGGATGAGGTGTTGATCTATCTGCGCGAGCGCGAACTCGTGACGAACGTCTATCTGGAAAAGACCCTGCCGATCCGGCTCGCCGACGGGCGGCGCGTGAGTGCCGTCGTCTATGTCGTCGATCGCAACCACAGGCAATATGCCGGTTCGCTGGACACGGTCGAGGCAGCGCATGTGGTGGAAGCCGCCATCGGCCGTTCCGGCCCGAACGATGCCTATGTCTTCAATACGCTGACGCATCTGCGCGATATGGGCATCCGCGATCACTGGCTCGAGCAGGTCGCCGGCGAAGTGGAGCGGATGCGAAAGGCATCTTGAGCTCATCTCCTCGCGCCGAGAGCCTTAAATCGCGGCAGTGACGGGCTTCGCCTTGCTGATTTCGGCCAGACGCTGGGCCGCGGTCGGCGGAAGCGGCAGATGTGGGTTTTCTGCGACGGTCTCGACGAGCAGTTCGTCGCTTGCCTTTTCCGTTTCCTCGATAAGCCGCGCGAAAAAGGCATCGGGGTCCATGCCGGGCTCGATCGGCGGCAGGATGCGCACCTTGATATTGCCGGGATATTTGCGGAACGTGCGGCGCGGCCAGAAGAGGCCGGGATGCATGGCAACGGCGACGACAGGAATTCCAAGGTCGCGATACATGCGGGCGATGCCGTATTTATAGACCGGCTCGGCGCCCGGCGGGCGGCGGGTACCTTCGGGGTAGATGATCAGCTGGCGGCCCGTGGCAAGTTCTTCCCGGGTGCGCTTCAGAACGTCGAACATGACCTTGCCGCGCGCGCTGCGATCCACCGGAATCATGCGCTGCTTGCCGGCATACCAGCCGAACAGCGGAATCCACATCAGCTCGCGCTTCAGGATATAGACCGGATCGTCGAGATACGGCAGCAGTGCGAAAGTATCCCAGAAGGATTGATGCTTCGGCGCGAAGATGAAGCTACCTTTGGGGATATTCTGCAAGCCCTCGATCTCGAAGGTGGTGCCGACGATCTTCTCCATCAGCCAGGTGCTGGATTTCGCCCATGCCTTCGGGATCGCGTAGGCGGCCTTGCGCGGCATCAGGAAATAGATCGGCGTCAACACGATCATGCGAATGATCAGATTGGCATAGAAGACTGTGTTGAACAGGATCGAACGCAGGATAATCATCGAGGCTTTTCCAATGCACCGGCTTGCGCCAGCATACAAGGGTTTGCCTACACGATTACGGCGTCAATAAAAAGTCGGGGCATGCGTAGTTTTCGCGTCTTCAGCCGCATTGTCCTTCCGAGACTGGCTCTTTGCGCTTGGGGCCTTCGATGTCACGCAAAACCGCCGCGCGGCTTGACGCTGCGAGCCTCAGTCGTCGTCTTCGACCGGCTGCCGCGAGCGCAGGCCGATTGGGCGTCCAAGCCCCGTGATGTTGCGGGCTCCGGCGAGGAGGACCTTGGCATATTCAGAGATCATCGTACGCAACGCATTCGGATCCGTGAACCAGTTCTTATTCTTCAGATCGGAATTGACGACAGGGTAAGGAATGAAATCGGTCGAGGGATCGACATATTTCAGTTCCGCGAGGCTGCGGGGCATATGGTAGTTGTTCGTCACCACGAGAACGCTCTTATAACCCCTGGCATGAATCCATTTTGCCGCTTCGCGAGCGTTGCCGATCGTATCGAGCGCATCGTAGCCGATGTCGACGCAGCAGCTGAACAGGCTGGCGGAACTTTGCGTCAGCTTGCGGATCTGCGTCGGCGTGGTGGTCGGATGCGCGCCCGAGATCAGCAGGCGGTTGCCGGCGCCGGCGCGTAGCAGCTCCACCGCTTGATCGATCCGCTGATAGCCGCCCGTCAGCACGACAATGGCATCGGCCTTGGGGTCGAGCGGCGGTTTCAAGGTGGTGATCGAATCGGCGAAATGCAGGAAGCCGCCGAAAACAATGGCGACGAAGAAGATGAAGGCGAAGCCGCTCCAACGCAGAAGGCGTCGAAACAGGCTGCGCCGCACGGGCCTATCGCTGCGGGAGCGCTCCCGCAACGGCTGCGAACTCACGGTCTTGCGAGTCGTCAGGTCCATGCTCATGATTCGGTACTATACGCCAATTGCGGCAAGGAACGGGTTGCCGGACGGTAAAAAAACATCGCTATGGCGTCAATTCTGTACACTTTCCGTCCTTCCGGGGTCGGAGCGGATCAAATCGATCTCGTAGATCGTGCGCATGACGGTGAAGCGAGCCGTCAGCGTCGTCAGCAGCGCGATGACGATCATGGTGGCGAGAATGCCGATATAGCCAAGGGCCCCGACCGAGAAGGTTCCGAAAAGCGCGGTCGCCTGATCGGTCTGCGGCGTGGCGATCGTATGGCTTTGCAGGATGCCAGCTATCGCGAAGAACAGGGCGGCAAGCGCACTGCCGGCTGCCGATCCTTTGAGGCTGATTTTCAGGAAATGCTTCTGAAATTCATTGGCGACGAAGGTGCCTTCAGCCCCGACGAAATGCAGCACTTCGACGATATGGCGATTGCCCGACAGGGCGCCGCGCGTAGCGAAGACCACGGTCAGGACCATGGCGGTAAAGACCAGCAGAAGGACGCCGGTGCCGATGAGAACGGTGGTATGCGCCATGGATACCAGCCGATCGACCCAGGTACGATGGTCGTCCAAGCTCGCCTGCGGGATCTGCGCCTTGAGCAGGCTGCGCATCGCTTCGAAGTCAGGCGGATGCGTTTCGTCGATGGTGATGATGACGAGACGTGGGACGGGCAATTCCTTGATATCGAGGCCGGCGCCGAGCCACGGCTCGAGCAGGCGCGCGGTGGCCGCCTCGTCGACGATCTGGCCGGACTTGGTGCCGACGAAGCCCATTGCGATATCGCGGGCGCTGATGAGCGCCTTTTCCATGTCGAAATTGTCGTCCGGCTTGATCTGGATGGTGATCTCGCGGGAAATCTGGCTTTCCCAGCTCGCCGCCGTCGAGCGCACCATGCTGACCGCGCCGAGCGTCAGGCAGGCGAGAAAGGCCATGATGGCGATGACGACGATCAGCGCATTGCCCTGAATGTTGGAGGAGGGCACGATCGGCCCCGTGGGGCGCACGCGCATCTCCGGACGCTTTCGCTCCGCAGGTGCCGCGGGTTGTTGCCGTGGCTGCGCGGTCCTGACGTTCGGGGCGTTCCTGCGGGGAGTGGGCTTAGTCATAGATATCGAGATGCCCCCCCGATAAAATCATGCGCCTGGCCTCGATCTGATCCATCAGGGCAAGATCGTGCGTGGCAATGACCACAGCGGTGCCGAGACGGTTGAGCTCCAGAAACAAATTGAGCAGCCGGCGCGCCATCGGCGGATCGACATTGCCGGTGGGCTCGTCGGCAAGCAGGATTTCCGGGCGGTCGATGAGGGCGCGGGCGATGGCGGCGCGTTGCTTCTCGCCGCCCGAGAGCACCGGCGGCAGCACATTGATGCGCTCGCCCAGGCCCACCCATTTCAACAGCTCCAGCACATCGGTGCGATAGGAGCTTTCGTCCTTGCCGCGCACGCGCAAGGGCAGCGCGACGTTTTCGTAGGTGGTAAGATGCTCGAGCAGCCGGAAGTCCTGGAAGACGATGCCGACGCGGCGGCGCAGCAGCGGCAGTTCGTTGCGAGGTATCGAAGAGATTTCCCGGTCAAACATGCGGATCAGCCCGCGTGTCGGCTGCAGCGACATGAAGAGCAGCCGCAACAGCGTCGTCTTGCCGGCGCCGGAGGGGCCGGTCAGGAACTGGAACGATTTTCGCGGAATGTCGAAGCTCAGGTCGCGGAGGATCTCCGGACCCATGCCGTAGCGCAAACCGACGTTCTCAAAATG
>JBCNPI010000237.1:0-9884 GCA_039593415.1 Rhizobium sp.
TAATCAAGGAAAGATAAAAGCATCGAGAGCTTAAAACCGGTCGAGACTAACTCAACATCAGAACTCTACTTGAATCTGAATTAGCACTCTTTGTCCAAATGTCCAGTTTTTAATCCCAACATTTCTTTGCAAAAAATTCATCTACTAAAAAACGGATAACTAATAACGCGAACAGCTATTCCTTCGTTAACAATCTCCGCGTTTGTTAGCCTCTCTTTCTATACCCTCGTTTCGCGATCTGCCCCTGTTGCCAAAGTTCATCTCGTACTGAAGGGGGTGTCAATCGATATCCGGCCTTGTGCGCCGCGCGCGCAAGAAGATGTGCCGAAATCGGCGCCGTCAGCACAAAAAACACGAAGCCGGCCAGGGACCGCGCGAATATCGACACGTCCTGCGAGTGAATGCCGATCGCAAGCAGCAATAGGCCGGACCCGACCGTCCCGGCCTTCGATGCCGCATGCATGCGGCTGTAGAGATCGGGAAGCCGCACGATACCTATCGCGGCGATCAGCGAGAACAGCGCCCCAGCCAGTAGAAGAACGGCTACGACGATAGCCCAAAGCAAATCCATTACCGGCCTCCCTTCTGCCGCTTGCCGCGTTTGCGCGCCTTTTTGCTTTCCGGCGCATCGCTGTCGTTCCCCAAAGGAGCAGACCTCCGAAAAACAGGCGGCTTCACAGCGTCCGGTTGCGCCTGGGTCAGGATAAACCGTGCAAAGGCGACGGTGGCAAGAAAGCCGACGAGGCCCAGCGCAATGGCAATATCGATATACAACGTAAAGCCGGTCTTGATAGCGATGACGGCGATAAAGCCGATGGCGATCGCAACTAGCATATCGAGCGCCAGAACCCGGTCCGGCAATGTCGGGCCGGCCACCACGCGATAGACGGTGAACAGAAATGCGATACTCAGAATGCCGAGCGCCACCATTGCGGCAGCCGAAACGATGGAGGCGGCGATCATCGGAAGGCCTCCAAGATCCGGCGCTCGAAGCCGTCGGCAATGCTGCGCCTGACGGCTTCCGGATCGGAGCAGTCGAGCGCGTGAATATAAAGCGTCTTGCGATCATCGGAAACGTCGACGGACAACGTGCCCGGCGTCAATGTGATGAGATTGGCAAGCAGCATGATTTCGAAATCGCGGTCGACCGTCAACGGAAAGGCGAAAATCCCGGGCTTCACTTCCATCCTGGGGCTCATGACGGCCACCGCGACCGCCCAGGCCGACTTGGCAAGCTCGCACACGAACAAGAGCAGAAGTGTCAGGATCCGACCGATACGGCCGAGATAGAGCACGCCGCCATAGGATGAGCGAACGATCGCCAGCGCGATCGCTGCCAACACGAAGCCAAACACCAGATTGACGAAAGAGGTGCTGCCGGTGATGGCGACCCAGACAACAGCGAGCAGCAGATTAAGGACAAACAGGATCACTGGGCGCCTCCCGCCACAGGAAAGACGGACTGCAGATAGGCCGATGGCTGCTCAAGGCCGACGGCGGCAGCTTGCGTCAGCTGCAGGAGCCATTCCGGAAAAAGGCCGAAGCCGACGACAAGCACAGCAAGGGCAACGAGCGGCACGGTAGCCTGCCATCCGACCGGCTCGACCGCGATGACAGTGGCGGCAGGACGCCAATAGGCGAGCAGGAATACCCGTCCAAAAACGATCGTCGTCAGGAAACCGGCCAACAGGATCGTTGCGGCAAGCCACCACGCGCCGGCTGCCAGCGCTGCCTTGACCAGCAGCACCTTGGGCCAGAAGCCCGAAAAGGGCGGCAGGCCGCTGATAGCGAAGAACAGCACCAGCGAGAGGCCGGCAAACCACCCGCTGCGGCGATAGAGCCCGCCAAGGGCAGTGAGCGAAAAGCCGCCGCCAAGCCGGGCCGCCTGCCCCGCAGCCAGATAAAGCGCGGTCATCAGCACCATCGAATGCAGCGCGTAGAAGATCGCCCCGCTGAGGCCGTCGGCATTGCCGAGAGCCACGCCTGCCAGCATCGTGCCGATGCCTGAAATGACGATATAGCCGAGCATGCGGCGGATATCGTTTGCGCCCAGCGCCCCCACCACCCCGACAAGCATTGTTGCGATCGCAACGACGGTAATGAGCGGACCGAGGCCTGCCCGCTCGACCGGCAAAAGCATGACCAGAACCCTGATGAGCGCATAGACCCCGACCTTGGTCAGGAGGCCGGCGAACAATGCCGAAACGGTGATGCGGGGCGTGTGATAGGAGGCCGGGAGCCAGAAATTGACCGGAAAGGCAGCGGCCTTCATGCCGAAGGCCAGCAGGAAGAGGCCGGCCAGTGTCATCAGCGGTGCACCGTCGCCCGCCCTGGCTTTCATGGCGATATCGGCCATGTTGAGTGTCCCGAAGATGGCGTAGAGATAGCCGACGGAGACGAGAAAGAGCGTTGTGGCGATGAGGTTCAGCACGGCATATTTCAGCGCGCCGTCGATCTGCTCTGGTTCCGAGCCAAGGATCAGCAGCCCGAAGGACGAGATCAGCAATACCTCGAACCAGACATAGAGGTTGAAGACATCGCCCGTCAGGAAGGCGCCGCTGACACCGGCCAGCAGCAGCATCAGAAAGGGAAAGAAGCCGTATCGCCTGCCGCTCACGGTAATTTCGCCGAGCGAATGGACACTTGCGGCAAGTGCTGCGATTGCCGCCGTCAAAGCCATGAGCGCACCGAAAATATCGACGCTGAAGGCGATGCCGAAGGGCGGCAGCCACCGCCCCATGACCATCGTTACGGCTCCGTCGCTGACGACCATGTAGAGTAAGGCGGCATCAATCAATACCAGCAGCACCAGGCCGGGAATGGCGATCGCAGCATGCCATTGCGTGTGGTTGCGCAGCATCAGAAGAACCGCGCCGAGCCCAATGCACAGGGCGACCGGCAATATGACCAGCCAATGCACCATCGGTATCGGCGCGGCAACCAGCGCGTCGGAGAGGTCGAATGCGGCATCCGTGGGTCTAGCCATGGCGTCAGTACCCCAAGGGCGGCAGCGGCCGCTCGTTCGGTTCGGCGAGCCGCATCTCGCCCGTATTGTCAGTGTTGAGGTCCTGATAGGCCCGATAGGTCAGAACAAGCAGAAAAGCGAGGAACGAAAAGGAGATGACGATCGCCGTCAGGATCAATGCCTGCGGCAACGGATTGGCGGCGGCGTTGCCGAGCACGCTCGCCCCCTTCCGGATAATCGGCGGCACTTCGGGCGTAACCCGGCCGGCGGTGAACAGCAGCAGGTTGACGGCATTGCCGAGAATCGCGATGCCGAGCATGATGCGGATCGAATATCGCGACAGCATCAGATAGATGGCGGCGGCGAAGAAGAGCCCGACGACGACGGCAAAGACTGCCTCCATCAACCTACCTCCCGCTCTTCGAGCGCAAGAGCGATCGAGGTAATGGCGCCGACGACGACCAGATAGACGCCGATATCGAAGAGCATGACAGTGGAGAGCGGAACTTCCATGCCGAACAGACGCGGATAGATCCATAGCCCGGTCATGAACGGGACACCGGAAAAAACAGACACGATACCGGCGATGGTCGCCGCAAGCAGACCGAAGCCTGCAATCGCCAGCGGATGAAAGACGATGGCACGCCGCACCGCCGTCACACCACACGCAATGCCATAGATCGCGAGCGCCGAAGCCGCGATCAGACCGCCGATAAAGCCGCCGCCGGGCTCATTATGGCCGCGCAGCAGCACGAAGACGGAGAAGAGCAGCATCAGTGCGGTCAGAAACGGCGCGGCAGTGCGGAAGATCAGCGTATTCATGAGCGGCCACCCTCCATCCCTTTGTCAAGATCAGACTTCTCGTCGAGATCTGGGTCATTCGTCGCCAGTTTGCGCTCGCCGCCGGCGCGGATACGGATCAACGCCAGGATAGCAAGGCCGGTCATGGCGACGACGGCAATCTCGCCGAGCGTATCCGTGCCGCGGAAGTCGACAATGATGACGTTGACCACGTTGTCGCCATGCGCGATCAGCTTCGAATATTGATTGAAGAAGGCGGTTAACGTCAGGTCGAATGGCGCCTCGGTCACTTTCAGCAGGAGAAGCGCAAACCCGGCGCCGCAGGCAATGGCGAGTGCGGCGTGGAGGAATCTTGCGAGCGGCGGACGCCTGTCTGATGGCGAAAGTCGCAGGCGCGTCATGACAAGCGCCAGGATCACGACCGAAAGCGTCTCGACCATGAACTGCGTAAAGGACAGATCCGGTGCGCCGAACAGCAGGAAGATGACGGCAACGGCAAAACCCTGGATGCCGAGTGAGACGATCGCTGTCAGCCGGTCCCGGGCAAAGACGACGGCGGCAATGCCGATGATGGCGATCAGAAAGATGGTCGCCTCATGCCATTGCAGGTTCGGCCAGGCCGGCATGGCAGGCAGTTCACCGTGGATCACGAGCGGAATCAGCAGCATCATCGCCAAACAGAGGAAGGTTACGGTGACGTAGATTTCCAGCCGTCCGGGCTGCAGAAGACGCGACAGATCATGCGACAGCCGCACCAGGCCGGAGATGAACCCATCGAAGCCGCGATCCGGTCCCGGCCCGAGGGCGCGCAGGACGACGGACATGAGGAAGCGGGCGCGATCAAGCTGCCAGTAGACGACGACGCCGATCAGAACTGTGACCAGCGAAAGCGTAAGGGGCACGCCGATATGCGGGATCAGCGAGACCGATATCTTCAATCCTTTACCGCCGACGGCACTTGCCATTGGCGAGGACACGTAATCATGCCACTGGTCCGAAAAGAGTGCCGCCAGAAGACCCATAAGAGCGAGTGTGACCGGCCCGAGCCATAGCAGCGGCGGCGCTTCATGCGGATGGCGCGGCGTCTCAGTCCGTGGCCCGATGAAGGGCTTCAGCGCTATGGCGAAGGCGATGGCGAACATCAATGCGTTTCCAGCCACGGCGCTGACCGTCAGAACGATCCCGGCGGGCGATGCCTGTGCCAGCGCGGCGTAGATCTCTTCCTTGGCAAGGAACCCGAAGGCGGGCGGAAGGCCACCCATCGACACGGCAGCTAGCAGTGCCGCGGCGAAGGTCAGCGGCATGGCGGAGCGCAGCCCGCCCAAACGGGTGATATCCCGCGTCCCTGTCCCATGGTCGACGATGCCGGCGACCATGAACAGGGCGCCTTTGAACAACGAATGCGCCAGCAGATAGAGAACGGCGGCTTCGATGGCATAATCAGTTCCGAAACCTGTCAACATCACCATCAGGCCGAGCGAGGAAACGGTCGTATAGGCAAGCTTCAGCTTCAGATCGGTCTGGCGGATCGCAAGCAGGGTTCCGACCAGCAGCGTCGCCGCGCCGAAGACCGGCAGGATCGTCTGCCAGGCCATGGTGCCGCCCATAACCGGATTGAGCCGCATTAAAAGATAGACGCCCGCCTTCACCATGGTCGCGGAGTGCAGATAGGCCGAGACGGGCGTCGGCGCTTCCATGGCATTCGGCAGCCAGAAGTGAAACGGGAACTGCGCCGATTTGGTGAAGGCGCCGCCGAGCACAAGAATGAGAGCTGCAAGATAGAAAGGACTTGCACGCAGGGCATCGCCCGACTTCAGGAGATCGGACATCGAGTCGGTCCCGGTCACCTGCCAGATCAGCAGCAGCCCAGCCAGCAGCAGCAGGCCACCGCCGCCGGTCACGACAAGCGCCTGCAGCGCCGCCCGGCGCGACGCCTCCCGATGATGGTCGAACCCGATCAGCAGGAAGGAGGTGATTGAGGTGAGTTCCCAGAAAACAAAGAGCGTCAGGAAGCTGTCCGAGACGACCAGGCCGAGCATCGAGCCCATGAAAAGGAAGATGAAGGAGAAGAAGCGCCCGAGATCGCCATGTCCCTTCAGATAGCCGCCGGTATAAAGAACGATCAGCGTGCCGATGCCGGTAATCAGCAAAGCGAAGGTCAACGACAGGCCATCGATCAGCCAGGAAAACCTGAGATCGAGGGTTGGCACCCAATCGAAACCGCCGAGTTCGACGCGGCCGGCCGAGACGACCGGCAGGAAGCCGGAAAAATGCAGAAAGGCAAGAACGGGAAGCAAGGCCAGAGGCCAAGCCGCATGATGACCCAACCGCCGAACGGCAACCGGCGCGATCAACGCGCCAAGAAAGGGCAGGCATAGAGCCAGGAATGTCAGGCCCGCGGTGGCGGCGGCCATGTTCCCCCCTTGGCGAACGTTCATGTGAAATCCGGCAGGACCGGAACTGATTTGAAGGGATAGGCGAAAGAGTACGTCGTCTCAAGTCCTGACAGCGGAAAACCGGACGTAAACCACTGAAATCGGCTCTTGATGCCGGCAACCGCAAAAGTTGCAGGGAAGCCCGGGCTGCCCTAAAGTGTGTAGCGGTTTTGCGAGAACGAGGTGCGCTAAATTAAAGACCTAAAGCACAGGAAGCGGATCTGAAAGATCGCGACGTGCTTTAAGCTTGGCAATTTCCGCCCGGACGTCGCGTCACCATAGATTACGTTGCCAATCCTGCATGGCTCGCAATGAAGCTGTAACGAATTGGCGCTAATATACCCATGTTTCTTGAATCGCTCTGGAGTTTGCGCTGAAAAATGCGCTAATCTTGATCGGTTTGCAGACCTTGCCTCCCGGAAACCGCAATGCTCGTCCGTCTGATTGCTCTCCTATTCCTCTACCCGGCCTCGGCCTTTGCCGCGGATTGGTGGTCCTATGACAATGCAGGTTTCGGCTATGCGATCGAACTGCCGTCGGAATTCCATCTTGCGACCCCTTCCAATGATGCCGATCGGCTGTCGCTGTCGCCGGTGGACCGCTCCGCTTCGCTGCAAGTCTTCGGCACAATGATCGCCAATGGAGATTTTACGTCGGAAGCAAATGGGCGTGTGGCACTTGCCCGGGACGACGGCTGGAAGATTTCCTACTCCAAATCGAATTCACGCGGCATCAGCTTCTCCGGCACGAAGCAGGGGCGCATCGTCTATGTGCGTGGCGTCGCGCTCTGCAACGGGGCAGCCGCCTTCTTCCAGATGGACTATTCGAAGACGGACATGCATCGCTACGACGCCGTCGTTATGCGTCTTGTGCGCAGCCTGCGTTCGACCAGGAAATGCGCGCCGACGGCCGAGATCGTCAAAAGTTTTCCGGCGACAGGCTGAAGCAGGTCAACACCGCGGAATAGTGGACGGCGGCGGCGGCAACGACGAAGCCGTGCCAGATGGCATTCTGGAAACGCAGCTTTTCCCAGACATGAAAGATCACGCCGAGCGAATAGATCACGCCGCCGATGATGATGAGCAGCATCGAAGCAAACGGGATATGCATGGAGACCGGCTTGGCAACGAGGATGCCGCTCCAGCCCATCGCGAGGTAAAGCAGGATCGCCAGCCGATCGAAGCGCCCCGGAAAAAGAACTTTCAGGACAATGCCGAACGCCCCAAAGATCCAGACGGCGATCAGCACGCCAAGGAGCAGTGGGTCCTCGGACCCCCGTTCCAGAAAGGGCGTATAGGTGGCGGCGATCAGGACATAGATGAAAGAATGATCGAAGCGGCGGAGAAACCATTTCGTCCGGGATACAGGCCACAGATTATACGTGAAGGACATGCCGAGCGTCAGCACCAGCCCGACACCATAGATCCAGGCGGCAGCTATTCCGCCATAGGAACTCCAGACCGTCGCATAGAAGATCAATACGGTGGCACCGATCAGCGCAAAGACCACGCCGACACCGTTGACGATGCCGTCTGCGATGATCTCATATCGATCGTAGGCCCAACGGATGCCTCTGTACTCGGTCATTTCATCCGGTTCCGTTTCAATCCAGGACCGATCCTTGCATTAGAAAGAGGAAGAGACAACTGCGCCAAACGAGCACAGCGATCAATCTTCCTAAACGGTCACGCTTGCGGCGTGTCCGCAGCCCGTCAACGGAAAGAGAACGCTCAATCCGCAATTTATGGTCTTCTATGAACAATCAAAATCCGCCATATGTTTTGCAAGTACAGCGGGTCACGAGGATATCAAAGAGGCATATCAACCGGCGAAACCCCTCTCCCGCCATTGGTGGCCATCGCCGCCTACGCCGGCTGCCTTTTCAAGACCATCGAGGTTGAAACCGATCCTATGACCGAAACCGCCCCCTCCTACGCCCTAACCCGCCCTGCTTATGTCGGTGGGTCCCATCTTGTCGTTACCGACCTCCCGCTCGTGTCACGTTTTTATCAGGACATGCTCGGCCTGAAGGTGATCGAGAAGACCGCGAGCGGCGAAGTTCTGGGCGTCGCCGGACATCCCCTTCTGACGCTGACGACGGATCGGGCCGCAACGCGCGCGCCGAGAACGGCCGCTGGCCTCTTCCACACCGCCTTCCTGCTGCCGAGCCGCGTCGAGCTTGCGCGCTGGCTTCGTCACGCAGCGCATGAAAATGCAGTGCTGGAAGGCGCTTCGGACCATATCGTCAGCGAAGCGATCTATCTGTCCGACCCGGAAGGCAACGGCATCGAGATCTATGCCGATCGCCCGCATGAGGAATGGACGTTTCACGATGACGGTACTGTCGAAATGGCCACGCTTCGGCTCGATCTGCAGAAGCTTTACGAAGCTGCCCCGCAGGATCGCTGGAACGGCATGGCTGAGGGTTCCGCTATCGGTCATATCCATCTGCAGGTCGGCGACGTCGCGGAAGCGAACGCCTTCTATCGCGACGTACTCGGCATGAAAGTCATGGCGGCGCGCTATCCCGGCGCTACTTTCCTTGCGACCGGCGGCTATCATCATCATCTCGGCGCCAACACCTGGAACAGCCGTGGCGCCGGCATGCGCACCGAGCATATGACCGGCCTTTCCGATTATACGCTGCGCTTCAACGACAAGACGGCCCTGGACAAGGCCATTGCCGCCCTGGAACAGCATGAAATCAAGACGGAAAAGCGCGACGGCGGCGTATCGCTGCGCGACCCTTGGGGCATCGGGCTCAATCTGATCGCCTGACGCCAGCGCCGACTATCCTCCCGAAAATGGCCCGTTGCGGAACTTCGACGGGTCTTTCGCGTTTGAGTGGTGAGGCGATCCTGCCTTGGGGAATTTTCCGGGGATGGAATTCGACAAAATCGCCGCTACCCGATCGGATGCAGCAACCGTGTCGCCGGGCACCGGCCCGGGCATCGACCGCGATACCCCCAACATACATGAAGATGCCGACATTTTCGATGTCGTCGACGAGCACCAGCGAGACAGGCTCGATGTCGCGGCCTCCTGGGCCACGATCGGCATTTTCCTCATGCTGGCCTTGTTCGCCGTCTACACCATGTCGCTGATCCTCATCCCGGTGACACTCGCCGTCGTCGTCGGCATGATCCTCGGTCTTGCGGCGGAGAAGCTCAGCAAGCTCGGCGTGCCCCGCGTCCTGAACGCTGTCCTCCTGTCATCGGGCGTCGCGCTGGTTATCTTCCTCATCATCAATGCGCTTGCCGGCCCCGTCACCAAACTCGCCCAGCAAGCCCCTGATTTCTTCCAGCGCACCTCCGACCGGTTGATGCCCTATCTCGACCGGTTCAAATGGTTGCACATTTCGTCCGAAACATTTCAGGGCAGCCCGATCTCGATCAGCACCGTGCTCGAAAACAGCGGCAATGTGCTGCACGTCGTGTCCACAAGCCTCACGCCCGCTATCGTCCAAATCCTGATTTTCTTTGCTGCCTTGCTGCTGTTTCTCGCCGGCAGGGTGAGCTTGCGCAAGACGATCATCATGACCTTTTCCACGAGAGCATCTCGGCTCGCTGCGATCCGCATCATCAACGCCGTGGAGCGGGTGCTGGGCTTTTACTTCGCGACCGCCTCGTTGATCTATGTCGGAATAGGCGTGGCAATGACTGTAATCGCCTATGTCGGCGGCA
>JBCNPI010000238.1:0-9847 GCA_039593415.1 Rhizobium sp.
GCCCGTAGAAATGCCGGCCTTCTCTAGCGGAAATGACGATCGGCTCGGCCTTGTTCCAGGGATCGAAGATCATCGCATAGGTGCCGGGCCGGCGCGCGAAGGCGACGGTCTTGCCGGTCGTCTTCGAAAATGCCATGCCATGCGCGCGAGCGGGCAGGGCGACCTGATCGACGATGCGTCCTTGTTCCGTCACCGTGGCAACGGCAAACGACCCGTCTGCTCTCCGGATGCCCGAGGCGTAGACAGCATCGGCCCGCTCCAGCGCCATCAAGGCACCGGGCTTCAGCGCCGCGAGGAAGGTCAGCCCCGCAGCTTTGACGAAGGCTCTCCGATCGATGAGGCCGCTGCGTATCACGCTCAGTCTCCATCCGCGAAAGAGAACCCGGCCGAAAGACCGATGGCACCGCCATACTCGTCGCTGAAGCTGGTGGCGAGGTCCCGGCTGAGAGAGAGCAGCTTGTCGATCTTGGCGCGCTCCGCATCATTGCCGATGGCCGCCTCGATATCTGGATTGATTGATGACGCTGTCGCTGCAAGCTCGTTCAACAAGCCATCGATCTTGGTGGCAACCGCGCGCTTGTCTGCCGGTAGCAGGCTTGCCATGTCAGCTTTTTCCCAGAGCGTCTTCAGGCCCTCGATATTGCCCGTGAACGAGCTCCACGTATTGGCCGAACGCCAGTAGATCGCCATCTTCGGCCGCGCCGTTGCCGGATCGCCCTTGTAGAAGGTTTCCAGCCGCTGGTCGCGGACATTGGCCGCGCCATGCACGAGAATTCCGAGCAGCGCCGTTACAGCCTCCTTGTTGTCCATGAAATCGTCGCTGGCCTTGCCTGGGAATTTCCAGGATTTCTGCACGCCATCTGGTGCATCCCATTCGTCGGCGATTTCCTTGGCGGTGTTTTCGATATTGCCGGCAACAGCCGCGCCATAGCGGCAACGGAAGCTCTGCTTATCCCTCCCGAGGACATCGGAGCCGTTGCCGAAGAGCACATATTCCAGCGCCGTCATGCTCATGAGCGCCACGCTCTTGCCGGCGACGGCCTCGACGGTGGTGTCCTGTTCATCGGCCTTGGCGATCAGCGCCTGAACCTGCTTGAGGCCTACGCCCTTGCGGTCGGGATAGAACAGGATGTGCTCGAAGCGGTTCTTTTCGATGATCGGGCCGGTATCGACGATCTCGATGCGCGACCAGCTCTTCACCGTATCGCCGAAGGCCGATTTGGCGCCGGAAAGCGTTGCATCCGTCGGGTCGGCGCAAAGCGCCTTCATCGCGACCGTCAGTTTCGAAGCGGAGTCGTGCATGGCGCGGTAGCCGGGACGGATCACGTCATCCACCGCCTTCTGCAGGGTTGCCGGCACGGCGGCCTCGTTCAGACCGGCGCCATTGGTTATCGCATCCTCTGCGTGAGCAGGCAGGGCCGCAGCGGTCAAGAGAAAGCTGACTGCAAGACGTTTCCAATGGCGCATCAGAGGGACTCCAGAAAGTTGATGAGGGCTTGCCGGTCGTCCTTCGAAAGACCGGCGAATGCATTGCGGGCTCTTTCGGCCTCTCCTCCATGCCAGAGGATGGCTTCTGTCAGCGTGCGGGCGCGGCCGTCATGCAGGTAGGCTTGCCGGCCGCTGACGGTCTGCGTCAAGCCGATACCCCAGAGCGGTGGCGTGCGCCAATCGCGGCCGGACGCCACGCCCACCTGCTGCCCGTCGGAAAGACCATCGCCCATGTCGTGCAGCAGGAAATCGGAATAGGGCCAGATGAGCTGGAAGGCCTGTGGCAAATCCTTGCCGTCACGGCCCCTGATATCGGCGCTGGTGACGAATTTCGGCACGTGACACGCCGCGCAGCCCGAACGGTAGAACATCTCTTTGCCATGCAGCACGGTTGGCTGGTTCGTCATGCGACGGGCCGGGACGGCGAGATTTTCGGAGTAGAAGGTGACGAGGGGAAGCACCGGGTCTGGTGCTTCCGTCATGCCAAGGCGTTCCTGCACGCCGTTCGGCATGGCCAGGCACTGTGGCTCCTTGGCGGTGCATTCACCATAGGGATTGGGACGGTCCGGCGTCGAAATGCCGATGTCGGCCGAGAAGGCGTCGGCCACCTGGTCGCGCACGGTGGCGTTCTGCGCCTTCCAACCGAATCGGCCGAGCGCGATCTTACCGGTGTGATGATCGCGAACAATGGCGGGGCGGCCGCGTATGCCGGTGCCCTTCTTGTCGTCCGGGTCGGCATTGGCGAGAATGTCGGTATCCGGGATGGCCTCGATCAGGCCGAGGCCGATCATCGGCGGCGCGACGCGCGGTGAAATGGTGCTGTTTGTATCCAACGGCCCGTAGGCGAGATCGCTGACACCGTATTGCGGTTTACGCAAGATCACGGTCTCCCCGCCGGCAAGCGTCACCGTCTCCTCGCTATAGCTGACGGTTACCTTGCCTTCGGCGGCGAGGCCAGGAGCGGCAAGATCCTGCAGCTGTGCCCCATAGGTCGAGTCCGGAAAGTTGAGCGCCTGAAAATCCTCGACCGCCTGCTCCTCCTCCGGCGTCGCGGCGGTCCTTGCCACGCGCAAGACCATCGAGGTCGCGGCGGCCCCCGCTTCCTCAGGCGGATGGCCGCGCCCGTCGCGGATATGGCAGCTTTGGCAGGAGCGCGCGTTGAACAGCGGCCCGAGGCCATCGGAAGCCTGCGTGGAAGAAGGCGCCGAGACCCAAAGCTTGCGAAAGAGCGCGTTGCCCAGATGAAAATCCTGGCCCTGCTCCTGGTTCAGAGTGGCGGAAGGCTTGGAGAAGATATCGCGCGTGACCTTGTCGATCGCGGTTAGCGCACCGCCCTGCATCGCCTCATAGGGTTCGGCCTTGAGAAAATTGCCGGTTGGGCTGACAACATCCTGGACGCGTTTCAATTCCTCGGGCGAAAGGTCCGTGCGGCTGCTCGGAAAAGCGAGGATATCGGCGGCGGCCAGCGTAATGGAGAAAACCAGAAAACCCGCAGCGAGGGCGGGCAAAAGAGCACGATTGGCCGGTGGAGCTGCCATGGGTAACAGGGTGGCAGCGCGTTTACATGCTGCCACCCTCCTTCATTACTTCTTCTTGAAGACGGAGTTCGGGTTGTCCAGGCTGTCCGAACCTTCTAGCTTGATCGTGCCGAGATCGAGAGCGGCGATGACGCGCTGGATGCTCTTCGTCTGGTCGAGCAGTCCGTCGATGGCCTTCTGAACCGTGGCGTTGCCTTCCTTGTTGCCCTCGCCGATCATCTGGTCGTACTTCTCGACCGTCTCGCCGCGATGCACTAGCGCCTTCATGGCATCAAGCGTCGTGTCGAGTTTGCCTTCCATCTCCTTGTCGAGCGCCGGGTCCTTGGCCTTGACCAGATCGTGCAGCGACGGACCCTTCATCTTGGTGCCGTCGACGCGGGTGTAGTTGCCGTTATAGGCAGACGCGATGCCGATGGCGTCGCCATTGTGCTCGTTATAGGTATTGTCGGAGAAGCAATCCTGCTCTTCTTCCGGATCGTGCAGCAGCAGGCCGAGCTTCATGCGCTCGCCGGCAAGTTCGCCGTAGGAGAGCGAGCCCATGCCGGTCAGGATGGTGGTAAGGCCGGCTTTCGGATCGGCTTCGACATGCTTGGTGGCTTCGCCTTCCGGCGCCCACTTGTCCGCCATGTCCTTCAGGTCGGCAACGAGCAGTGCAGAAGCGGATTTCAGATATTCGGCGCGGCGGTCGCAATTGCCATGCGTGCAATTCTTCAGATCGTAATCGGTGGCGGGACGTTCGCCAGCACCCGGCCCGGTGCCGTGCAGGTCCTGGCCCCAAAGCAGGAATTCGATGGCGTGGTAACCGGACGCGACGTTGGCTTCGACGCCGCCAGCCTGATGCAGCGTGCCCGACAGGAATTCCGGCGTCAGATGCGAAGCATCGACATCCTTGCCGTTGATCTTGATAGTCTTGTTGGCGATGACGTTCGCGACATAGAGCGCATTCTCATCGCTTTCCGTGCCGTAGGTAGCGTCGACATAGTCGATCAGGCCCTCGTCCAGCGGCCAGGAGTTCACCTTGCCTTCCCAATCATCGACGATCGGATTGCCGAAGCGATAGACTTCCGTCTGCGAGTAGGGAACGCGAGCCTTGATCCAGGCCGTACGCGCCGCCTTCAGCGTCTTGTCACCGGGGTTGGCGAGCAGCGCGTCGATCGCCTTATCGAGCGCCTGCGCCGTCGTCAGTGCGTCCTGATATTTGGCATGTGCCAGTTCCGAATAATGCTTGAGGACGGCGGCCGGCTCCGGAGTGGCGGCAAAAGCGGGCAGGCCGGATGCAGCGGTCATGACAGCGGCCACCGCAAGAACGGCGCCAAAATTGATCTTCAGTTTCATGTTCCTCTCCTGGGACGGCGGGGGGCATCGTCAAAACTTGGAAATTTGTGTCATGTATGAAAAATAAACTTGTGTCAAACACTCTAGTTTAGAATGATTTTAAGGCCAGGAGCCAAGGGCTCACCGGCGCAAGCGAAAGGGATCTGCCCGCAATTGGGCAGGCATAGGCCGCTTGAGAGGTTATCGGCAGGGCAGTGGAAGCAGGGCTATGATAGGACGACCGGCTGGGCGCAATCGCTACAGCGTTTCAGCTTTTCTTCGAAACGCGAGACCGCCCTATCCCTTTGCTTTGACGCAATTCCGGACCGAAAACCGCTGCGCACTTTTCCTGGAGTTGCTTTAGCTCGATCGCCGCCAGCTTACATCTTCCGTTGCAGGCGACAGAAGAAGAAGCCGTCCGTATCGGTGGAGGCCGGCGTCAATGTAATGGTCTTGCCGTCCGAGGAGCGGGGCTGCGGCGCATCCTTGCCGAACAGTTTTTCCCAGGAGCTCAGGGTTTCCGTCACTTGGAAATCGGGATTCTGCGCGGCAAAGCGGTTCACCTGCACTTCGTTCTCTTCCGGCAGGACCGAACAGGTGACGTAAAGCAGCGATCCGCCTGGACGTACGAATTCGCCTGCCTGCGCCAGGGCTTCCTGCTGCTGGCTGGTGCGCTCGTCGAGGTTCTTCTGCGTCAGCCGCCATTTCGTATCGGGCCGGCGGCGCCAGGTGCCCGTGCCCGTGCAGGGGGCATCGACCAGCACCTTGTCGAACCTGCCACGCAGCTGGAGCAGGCCATTGCGCTCGTCATGGACCTGGACATTGCGGGTACCGGCCCGCTTCAGGCGCTCGATGATCGGCGCCAGCCTCCGCCGGTCGGTATCATAGGCGTGGACCTGCCCCTTGTTGTGCATGGCAGCCGACATGGCAAGCGTCTTGCCGCCGCCGCCGGCGCAATAATCGAGCACCTGGTCGCCCTCTTCGGGCAAAACCAGATCGGCCACGATCTGCGAGCCTTCGTCCTGTACCTCGAACCAGCCCTTCTGAAAGGAGAGCTCGGCTGTGACGTTCGGCAGGCGGGACGCGCCCTCGCCGGCGGGAATGCGGATGCCGAAGCGAGCGATCGTGGACGCTTGGGCGCCTGCGCGTTCCAGCGCCTTCACGACTTTGGCTCGGTCGGCCTTCAGCGCGTTGGCGCGCAGGTCAAGTGTCGGGCGCTCGGAAAGAGCCCGCGCTTCGGAGAGCCAATCGTCGCCGAAGGCTTGCTGGAAGGAGGGCTCGACCCATTCGGGAATATCGCCCTGGATATGGAGGGGGGCGTCCTCGAGCTTGCGGGCTGCAAAGGCAGCCAGTGTCTCGGCGCTCGGGGCTTCGGGCGCGAATTTATCGCCGTCGAGCTCGGCAGCCAGCGCCTCGGGCGTCAGGCCCCATTGGCGAAAGAGCACGGCATGGGCAAGCGCCGAAGGGCTGTCGTCTCCCATCAGCCAGGCATGGGAAAGCCGCATGCGCAGGGCGTCGTAAACGATATTGCCGATCGCGGCCCTGTCGCCGGAACCGGCGAAGCGATGAGCAAGGCCCCAGTCCTTCAGGGCATCGGCTACCGGCCGCTTGCGCGCTTCGATATCGGCAAGAACTTCGATAGCCCCCTGTAATCGGCCGCCCAGACGCATTCACACTCTCCTGCATGCGCAGACCCGGAACCCTGTTGGAGCTCATCTTGGGAATCTGCGCCCTACCAAAACCACTGACGGCTGGCCAATCCGCGCAAGCAATGCCCGTGGCGGCGGATTTTGAGACGTCTCAATCGCGTGGTAGCCGCGATTGGCCGAGAGAGCAAGCGTCATGCCGATTTGCCTGACGGTTCCGACTGCCGGCGATTACTTCGAGGCCACGACCTCGTAACACACTTTGGCGGTACCCGAAGCGACCATGCCGATGTTCTGTGCGGCAGCGCGGGAGAGGTCGAGAACACGTCCGTGAATGAAAGGTCCACGGTCGTTGATGCGAACGACGACGCTGCGGCCATTGTGCTTGTTGGTGACCCGAAGGCGCGTGCCGAAAGCGAGCGAGCGGTGGGCTGCAGTAAGATTTCTGGAACTCATGCGTTCCCCGGAAGCAGTTCGGGAGCTTCCTCCGTACCATGAAGCGCCACCGCAGCCAGCGGATGCAAATGCGGGAGTCGAAATGACAGCAAAGGAGGCGGATATAGTTGCGGCGATCGCCAAAGAACGTATGATTTTCTTCAAACCGATTTTTCCCTCAAGCTATTGAACTTGCGCCTTGGACAGGCGGCGGGGCTTAAATCCGGCCAAAAGTGGCGAAAAAGTGCCGCATGAGATCACGGAATGTTACGGTGTGAAACATTTCTGGATCGCTGCAATACCGTGACTAATCAATAAGTTTGCCTGATTGTGGAAAAAACCTAATAAAATCAGTTAAAAATGGAACGATTTTTCCTGAGCGCATGCTCCGGCGCGAGGGATCACAAAAAATGGAAAAATAATTTTCCGTCTCCGCCATAATTGCTGCCGCATTTGTGCAATTTTAGAGGTCGTTAACCATAAATGCGGAGTAAATTGAACTAAGCCAGGCAGCTAAGTAGGAATTTTCATGCCATTTCGCTTGATGTGGAGGACGGCTTTCTCAGCCGCGCCACCGTCCGGAAGACCAGAGTTCAGCAAGCGACATACGATACTCAGGGTAGCGGAAGGGGAAACCAAGCGCGCGCAATTTCGCATTCGAGACGCGCTTGTTCTCGCCGTAGAAAGAGCGCGCCATCGGCGTTAGCTCGGCGGTTTCGAAAGGCTGCTCCGGTGGTGGTTCGACACCCATCAGGCGGGCTGCCTCGACAATCACATCTTGCGGCGGCGCGGGTTCGTCGTCGGTGACATTATATATGCCGCCCAGCCTGCGCTCGGAGAGGAAACGGGTGCAGAAACCGATATCCTCGACACGGATGCGATTGAATACTTGGTTCGCCTTGATCAGCCGTCGGGCCGTGCCCTTTTCCAGATTGCAGAAGGCGTTTCTGCCAGGGCCATAAATGCCGGAAAGCCGGAGCACGGCGACGGGAAGACCGAGCCTGATGCCGACGCGCATCCAGCCGTCCTCCGCCTCGACCCGGTCGACCGAGCGGTCCGCGACCGGGTGCAGCGGCGTCTGCTCGCTGACCCAGGCGCCCTTGTGGTCGCCATAGACGCCGACGGTCGAGAGATAGCAGATCCATTCCAGCTTCGGCATCAGCGCCTTGAGATTGAGCTGCGCCAGCCGCAGCAGCGGATCGCCTGATTTGCCCGGCGCGATCGATTGCACCAGATGCGTCGCCGTTGCCATCGCCTCGGCCAGAGCCGGATCGAGTGTTTCGCCATCAAAGACGAAGGCCTCGATGCCCTCCTTCATCAATAACGCCGTCTTGTCACTGGAGCGGGTCGTGCCGGTGATGCGCGTGGCGGAGCTGGCGAATGCCTTGGCGATGGCCGTTCCGGAATAGCCGCAGCCGAAAATCATCATATGCATTATAGCACCCCCGCCAGTTTCCATTCGGCGCGAACCTCTTCGTCCGCTTCGTCATGCCTTTGTGCCGCAAATGCGGTGAACTCGCCAGCCGTCATCAATCGCGATAGTGCCCAGATCGCCATCCCGCGCACCACGGGGGAGGGGTCTTCGGCCAATTCCAGACATCTCCCTATAAGGGAGCGTTCGCATGAATTGCCGGCTGCTATGAGCACATTGCGGATGAATCGGTCCCGACCGACGCGCTTGACCGGCGAGCCGCTGAAGAAACTACGGAAAGTCGCATCGTCCAGGCCAAGCAGGAAGGCGATCGACGGTTCCTGCAAATCGTCGCGCGCAACGAGCTTCATTTCCGAGGCGCTGCTTGCGAACTTGTTCCAAGGGCATACGGCAAGGCAGTCGTCGCAGCCATAGATGCGGTTGCCGATCATCGGCCGCAGCTCAGGATCGATCGGCCCCTTGTGCTCGATGGTCAGATAGGAAATGCAGCGGCGCGCATCGAGCTGATAGGGGGCGGGGAAGGCCGATGTCGGGCAGACATCCAGACAGGCCCGGCAGGAGCCGCAATGGTCGATCTCCGGCTCATCCGGTTCGAGATCGGCCGTGGTGAACATCGAGCCAAGAAAGAGCCAGGAGCCGAAAGCGCGGCTGACGAGATTGGTATGCTTGCCCTGCCAGCCGAGACCGGCCGCGGCGGCAAGCGGCTTCTCCATGACGGGTGCCGTATCGACGAAGACCTTGACGTCCTCCTTTGACCGGGCGGCGAAGCGCGTCGCGATCTCCTTCAGCCGCCCCTTGATGATATCGTGATAGTCGCGGTTTCGCGCATAAACGGAGATTGCCGCCTTGTCCTTCTTTTCCAGAATGTCGCGCGGATCTTCCTCGGGGCCGTAATTGAGGCCGAAGACAACGATGGAGCGGGTCTCGCTCCAGAGTACACGCGGATCGCCGCGCCGCTCGCGTGTATCCTCCATCCAGCCCATGGTGCCGTGATGGCCCTTGTCGAGGAATTGCCCGAGCCTGCCGGCGGCCTCAGGGATGGCCTCCGGCCTGGTGATGCGGCAGAGATCGAAACCCTGGGCACGCGCTTCCTGCCGCAGAAATGCGGTCAGCATACGTCGTTGCTTGTCGGCTCTTTCCACGTTGCGATCATCGGGCATAGCGAGCCCTCGTCAGAGCAGTTCCGGGAAAATGCGTTAGCGGTTTTCCCGCGGGAACTGCGTGAAAAAGCAGATAAAGTGCTTTCGCTGTTCGAAGAAAAGCGAAGGCGCTTTAGAAATCCAGATCGGCATAGTGCGAAACCGGAGTAACACCGCGCACGCGCTCCGCCAGGATCGGCCGGAAGGACGGGCGCGATTTCAGCCGCTGATACCATTCCTTGGCAACCGGCGATTCCGTCCAGTCGATCTCGCCCAGATAATCTAGCACGGAAACCGATGCCGCAGCGGCAAGATCGGCATAGCTCAGGCGCTCGCCGGCCAGCCACTGCCGCGAGCCCGCCAGCCAGGAGAGATATTTCATATGCTGACGGATATTGCCGCGTGCCATGCGCATGACCTTGGAATCGGGCGCGCCGCCGCCCTGCTCGGCGGTCATCTGCAGCTTGAAGACCCGTTCGCGCGTCAGCGGCCGCGTCACATCCTGTTCCATCTTCTGCATGAACCATTCCGTCAGGCGGCGAATCTCCGCCCGCTGGAACGGATCTTCGGCGAGAAGCCGGCGGTCGCGCTTCAGAACACCGTGCGTCTCGTCGAGATATTCGGAAATGACAGACGCGCCGCAGAGTGCCCGCATGCTGTCGTCGACATAGACGGGCAGGGTGCCGGCCGGATTGAGCGCCAGGAAATCGCGTCGCTTTTCCCAGGTCTGCTCCTCTATCAGTTCCGTCTGATAGCCATATTCCGTCAG
Source organism: Rhizobium sp. (assembly GCA_039593415.1). GTDB lineage: Bacteria > Pseudomonadota > Alphaproteobacteria > Rhizobiales > Rhizobiaceae > Rhizobium. Next base: position 9,762 of record JBCNPI010000238.1, read on the forward strand.
GATCAGACGAACGAACCGTGAGGAGGATGACATGGGGTGGTGATACAGCGTCGGCATTGGTACTCGGGTGTTTCTGATTGATGCTA
>JBCNPI010000239.1:0-9675 GCA_039593415.1 Rhizobium sp.
CCTTCACGCCGTTTAGACTACTGAGCACGACTGCCATTCTGCTTTCGCTGCTGACCGCTCCCGCCGCCTTGGCGGAGCAGGCTGCCGTTACCACGCCGAAGCAGAACCTGCCCGCAATCGTCATCACCACAGCCGCGATGCGCCACCTGACCGACAAGGTCGTCGCGACCGGCACGGTAAAGGCCGTCGAGGAGGTCTACATCCAGCCGCAGGTGGATGGCCTCTCGATCCGCTCTCTTAATGCCGATGTCGGCGACAAGGTCACGGCGAACAGCACGCTTGCCACGCTGAACGACGATGCGCTGATCCTGCAGAAAAGCCAGATGCAGGCAACGCGGGCCAAGGGCGAGGCAAGCCTTGCACAATTGCACGCACAGCTCACCGAAGCCCGCGCCAATGCGGAAGAGGCCGAGTTGCAGCGCGTGCGCGCCGTCGCCATGGGCGCCAAGGGCACGATGTCGACCTCCTCTGTGGAACAGGCAAATGCTTCGGCCGCCGCCAACAAGGCGCGTGTGGTGTCCGCAGAACAGGCGATCGCCGTTGCCGAGGCCGACCTCAAGGTCACCGACAGCCAGATCGCCGACACCGACCTGAAGCTCGCCCGTACCGGCATCAAGACCCCGGTCTCAGGCACCGTCGCATCGCGCGATGCCCGCATCGGCGCCATCGCCAACGGCAATGGCGATCCGCTTTTCACCATCATCCGTGACAGCCAGCTCGAACTGGTTGTCGATGTGTCCGAGAGTGACATCACCAGGATCTCGACCGGGCAGAAAGCCTTGATCGCGCTTTCCGGCAGCCGCGAAAAGCTTGCCGGAACCGTCCGCCTCGTTGCGCCGATCGTCGATTCCGTCACACGTCTCGGCGCGGTGCATATCACGATCGACGACGGCGAGAAGGCGCGCGCGGGCATGTATGGCAGCGCCGCGATCATCATTCGCCAGGAAGATGGTGTCGCTCTGCCGCTGACGGCAGTCAACAGCGAGGAAAACGGCTCTTCGGCCCGCAAGGTCGAAAACGGCGTGGTCAAGTTCGTCAATGTCGAGACCGGCATTCAGGACGGAGGCTATGTCGAGATCATCAAGGGTCTGAAGGCCGGAGACGACGTCGTCGCCAAGGCCGGTGCCTATGTCCGCGACGGCGATCACATCACACCCGTGCGCGACACGTCGCAAGCCTCCAACTGAGCGAGAACGGCAAGATGAACTTCTCCGCCTGGTCCATCAGAAATCCGGTCGCCCCGCTCCTCGGCTTCTTCCTGCTGATGGTGGTGGGCGCGCACGCCTTCTTCAATCTGCCTATTACCCGCTTTCCGAACATTGACGTGCCCATCGTCAACGTCACCGTGACCCAGAGCGGCGCCTCGCCCGCCGAGCTGGAAATGCAGGTGACGAAGGAAATCGAAGACGCGGTCGCCAGCATCAACGGCATCGACGAGATCCAGTCGACCGTCACAGACGGTCAATCGCAGACCGTCGTCGTTTTCCGCCTGGAAGTGCCGACGGCGCAAGCCGTTCAGGATACAAAGGACGCCATCGACCGCATCCGTGGCAACCTGCCGTCGACCATCGACGAACCCATCGTCTCCAAGGTCGATGTCGTCGGCCAGGCGATCCAGAGCTTCGCCGTCTCCTCGCCGAACATGTCGCTCGAAGAGCTGTCCTGGTTCGTGGACGATACGGTCAAGCGCGCTCTGCAGGGCAAAGCCGGCATCGGCCGCGTCGACCGCTACGGCGGCGCCGACCGCGAAGTGCGCATCGAACTCGATCCCAACAAGCTGAACGCCTACGGCATCACAGCGCTCTCGGTGAGCCAGCAGCTGCGCAGCACCAATATCGATCTCGGCTCCGGCCGAGGCCAGGTTGCCGGCAGCGAGCAGGCGATCCGCGTGCTTGGCGATGCCCGCAATGTCGCACAGCTCGCCGACACCACGATCGCGCTGACCAACGGCCGCTTCGTCAAGCTCTCCGATCTCGGCGCAATCAAGGATACCTACCAGGAGCCGAAGTCCTTCTCGCGCTTCAACAGCGCGCCCGTCGTCACCTTCGGCGTATTCCGTGCCAAGGGGGCCAGCGAAGTGACCGTCGCCCAACTGGTGGCCGACACGCTCGGCAAGGTACGGGCGGAGAACCCGAACGTCTCGATCGAGATGATCGACGACGCCGTCTACTACACCTATGGCAACTACGAATCCGCGATGCATACGCTGATTGAGGGGGCCATACTGGCCGTCATCGTCGTTTTCCTGTTCCTGCGGAACTGGCGTGCGACGCTGATATCGGCGGTCGCCCTCCCGCTTTCTGCGATCCCGACATTCTGGATCATGAACCAGATCGGCTTCTCGCTGAACCTTGTCAGCTTCCTGGCATTGACGCTGGCGACCGGCATTCTCGTCGACGACGCCATCGTCGAGATCGAGAACATCGCGCGCCATATCAAGATGGGCAAGACGCCCTATCGCGCCGCCATCGATGCCGCGGACGAAATCGGCCTGGCCGTTATCGCGACGACGTTCACCATCATCGCCGTCTTCGTGCCCGTCTCCTTCATGCCTGGTATCCCGGGCCAGTATTTCATCCAGTTCGGCCTCACGGTCGCCTTCTCGGTGTTCTTCTCGCTGCTGGTGGCGCGTCTGATCACGCCGATGATGGCCGCCTATCTGATGCGCGCCGAAGACGGCGTCCATGATCATCACGACAATGACGGCCGCTTCATGCGCGGTTATACCTGGCTGGTACGGCAGACCACGAAGCGCTGGTACACGCGCTATCCGACGCTGCTTGCCGCCTTCGCCTTCTCGGTCGCTTCGGTCTTCGCCCTCATCATGTTCGTCCCCGGCAGCTTCATCCCGCCGGAAGACTCCTCGCGTATCGTGCTGTCGGCGGAACTGCCGCCGAACGCCCGGCTCGATGATACCGAACAGGCGACGAACGAAATCTATCGCCGCGTCAAGGGCATCGATGGCGTTGACAATGTGTTCGTGCTCGGCGGCGCCTCGCCGAAGGGTGATCTGGAATTGCGCCGCGCTACGGTGACGCTGACGCTCGGCAAACTCGACCAGTCGCTGGCCAAAAAGCTGGTGAACGACGTCCTCGGTTCGCTGCCCATCATTGGTCCCCACCTGCCGAAGGTCGCCGCCCATGGCCGCGTACGTCCGCAATGGGAGATCGAAAAGGAAGTCTTCGCCAAGCTCCGGTCGATCCCCGACGTTCGCATTACCAAGCTGAACGATCGTGGCGATCGCGACCTGACCTATAACTTCCTCTCGCGCAGCGAAAAGGATCTGAACCAGGCCGTCGGCATCCTGGAAGCCAAGCTGCGTACGGATCCGGCGCTCGCCAACGTCAGCGCCGACGGCGCCCTGCCGCGGCCGGAACTGCAGATCTATCCGCGCAAGGACGAGGCTGCGCGCCTTGGCATCACGCCGCAGATGATTTCCGACACGATCCGCGTGGCCACCATCGGCGATATCGACGCTTCGCTCGCGAAGATCTCGCTCGACGATCGCCAGATCCCGATCCGCGTTCAGGCCTCCCTCGGCATGCGCCGCGATCTGGCGGCGATCCGTGCCTTGCGCATCAAGACGTCCATGGGCACCACCGGACAGGCGTCCGCCGGCCCCACCGTGCCACTGTCGAGCGTCGCCGACATCGACTATTCGGAGGGCCTATCCTCCATCAAGCGCAATAACCGTTTCCGCGTCGTCGCGATCGGCGCCGACCTGCCGCAAGGCGTGGCACTTGATACGGCGTCCGAACATTTCCTCGATATCGTCAACAACGCCAAGATCCCGGCAACGGTACATCTGGCGGAAAGCGGCGACACCAAGGTGCAGAAGGAAATGCAGCAGAGCTTCGGCAATGCCATGCTGCTCGGCCTCATGCTTGTTCTGACCGTGCTGATCCTGCTGTTCAAGGATGTGATCCAGCCTTTCACCATTCTGCTGTCGCTGCCCTTGGCGATCGGCGGCGTGGCATTGGCCTTGATCGTGACCGGCAATGCGCTTTCCATGCCTGTCATGATCGGCATTCTCATGCTGATGGGCATCGTGACGAAGAACGCCATCCTTCTCGTCGATTTCGCCATCGAAATGATGCACCAGGGCATGCCAAGGCTGGAAGCGGTCATCGAGGCCGGCCGCAAGCGTGCCCGTCCGATCATCATGACCTCGATCGCCATGTCTGCCGGCATGTTGCCATCCGCCCTTGGCGTCGGCGAAGGCGGCTCGTTCCGAGCGCCGATGGCCATTGCCGTGATCGGCGGCATCATCGTCTCGACCGTGCTCAGCCTTGTGGTCGTACCGTCCTTCTTCCTGATCATGGACGACCTGTCTCGCCTGCTCGGCTATCTCTTCGGCAGGCTTGTCGGCAGGAAGGATGCGGATGACGAGGTGGTCACCAAGGAAGGCCTGGCGGCCGCCGTCAACGAAAACCGTCAGTCGCTCACCAGTCTGGAGGAGCGCCTTGAGATCATCGAGAACAAGGATGGCAGAAGCAGGTCCGTAGGCACGAATGTCCTGAAGCTGCCGCCCTTCGCAGCAGAATAGGTAAGCTTCGGCCGACAAAATGATGGTGACGGGCGGCTCAAAGGCCGCCTTGTTCCTTCAGGAAATCAACGATCCTGCTGACGCCCTCGCCCCGCTTCATGTCGGAAAAGACGAAAGGACGCGCCTGCCGCATCAGGGTCGCGTCCCGGTCCATCACATCGAGGTCCACTTCGACGAAGGGCGCCAGATCCTTCTTGTTGATGACGAGAAGATCCGATTTGGTGATGCCGGGTCCGCCCTTGCGTGGGATTTCCTCTCCCTGGCACACCGAAATCACGTAGATGGTGATATCGGCGAGATCGGGCGAAAAGGTTGCAGCCAGGTTGTCGCCGCCGGATTCGATGAAGACGACGTCAAGATCGGGGAGACGCTCGTTCAGACTGGCGATAGCCTGCAGATTGATCGTTGCATCCTCGCGGATCGCCGTGTGCGGGCAGCCGCCCGTTTCGACGCCGACGATACGGTCGGATGGCAGCGCTTGCATCCGCACCAGCGCTTCCGCATCCTCGGTCGTGTAGATGTCGTTTGTGACGACGGCGACGGAATAGTCGTCGCGCATCGCCTTGCACAGCTTCTCCGTCAACGCCGTCTTGCCGGAACCGACGGGGCCGCCGATGCCGACGCGCAAGGGTCCATGTCTCGATTTCATGCTCGCAACTCCGATAGGGCAACAGAGCAATTCCAGGGAAAGTGAGGAGCGGCTTTCCCTCCGGAATTGCGTAGAAACAAAGGGATAGAGTGCTTTCGCGATTCGAAGAAACGCGGAATACCTCTATCATAGCGAAGCACCCGACCGCCGCACAGCGGCGAATGACGTAGGCGGTGCTTCGATCTCAGTATTTCGTGCACATCATGACCGGAAGAGCCGCGTGCCCTGGGTCTCATGGCGCAGGCTCGCAATATCGGCCTGCACGGTCGCAGCTCCAAGATCGTCGAGACTGGATTGCGCTGCCCGCCGCGCGACATCTGCAAAGAGACCCTCCAGCCGCGCCAGAATGGCGACACCATCTTTCTGCCCGCTGACGCCAAGCCGGATGCCGGCAGATACCATCTGCGATGCCAGCGCATGCAGGAAGGCGGCAGCCGCCTTCTCGGCGGCAATGCCATGCGCACCCGCGACGGCGCCAACCGCAACCGGATAAGCCATTCTTGCCGGGAGCGTGGAAAAGATCTCATGTGGCCAGGCGGAAGCTGCCAAAAGAAAGGCATCTCCAAGCAGCATGGTCTCGTTATGCCGCTCTTTCGAGCCGGCCAGCGCCTCGGCAAGTTCTGCAACGGCCGCAAGCCGGTTTATATCCGAACCCGCCCGATGCGCCTCGACCAGCAGGACCGCGTCGTTCCACACCGCACCATTCTGGATTAGCGCTGAGATCCAGTCTCCCAATCCTACGCTATCGCACACAAGATCGTCATGAACAGCACGCTCGAGACCGCCGGAATAGGCGAAGGAGCCCACCGGAAACGCCGGCGACAGCCAGGCCATCAGCCGCAGGAGCGCCTGCAGATCGCGATCGTCCGTAACCGCTGCGTCGGTCATCGGGATTCAATCATGCGAATGGTTGTGATGATCGTGCCCGTGATCATGATGGTGGTCGTGGCCGTGCGAATGACTGCCATGGGAGTGGTAGGCGCCGCGCGCAGGCTGGAAAGGCTCGCTGACTTCGGTCACCGTCGCACCCAGCCCTTCGAGCATCGAACGGATCACATGATCGCGCAGGATCAGGATGCGCTCTTCCTCGATCTGCGCGGAAAGATGCCGATTGCCCAGATGCCAGGCAAGCTCGATCAGATGCCGGCGGTCACGCGGGCGGATTTCGAAGAGCTTTTCGTCCGCCGCCAAGATCTCGATCAGCTCGCCATCCTCGCGCACCAGCAGATCGCCACTGGCAAAAAGCACCGGCTCCTTCAAATCGAGCATGACCATCTCGCCATTTTCGAGATGCAGCAGCTTGCGGCGCAGGTGGCGCAGATCATGCGGCAGGACGACACGATCGATGGGATTGGAAGAAGGAGTGCCGGCCGGCAGATAGGAAGTGACGCGTTGCATGGCTGTTCCAGATGAATACTTTGTCGGACCATGCAAAATAGTCGCCTTCCGCGCAAGCATCAATGGCGCGCCGGAGCCTTACATCCGCTGCACATAGCGTTGCAGCTCCCTGACATCGGTCGTCGCTTCCTGTTCCTGCTCCGTGGCGCAGCGATGCCAGACCTGCGAAAGCCGCTCGCGCTCGTGCATGACACGGTTGCGGCCGAGCGTTTTGGCAAGATAGAGCGCCTTGTCGGCTGCGGCATAGACGCCTTCCGCCTTGCGGTCCCTGCCCAGGTCGGCAACTCCGGCGGAGATGGTGATCTTCACTGAACCGCCTTCGACGACGACCGGACATTCGGCAATCCTCTCCTTGATCTCCTCGATACGAGCAATGCGTTCGGCTGCATCGCCGCCATGGATGATGGCGCCGAATTCCTCTCCGCCAAGCCGGGCGATCACGTCTTCTCCGGTGAAGGCATTGGAGAATATCTGCGAGACGGCGACGATTACCGCGTCACCAGATGCGTGTCCGAACCGGTCGTTGATCGTCTTAAACCGGTCAAGGTCGAAGATTGCGAGCGATGCTCCCTCCCCCGCCTGATTCAGCGCTTCGGTGAAAGCACGACGATTGAGCAGGCCGGACAGCATGTCGGTGCGGCTCAACCGCTCGAACTCGGCGCGGGAAACGGCAAGCTTGTGGATGGAAAAGCCTGCCAGTACGGCCAGCACGCCGGAAACCGTGCCCCCGATGATCCAGGCCATCAGGACCCCGAAGCGCATCGCCTCCAGAATCGGCACCGGCAGAAGACTGAACCTTTCCAGCACCAGCAGCATCGCGACGATGATCGCAAGCGACATGATGACGGCGACAAAACTCATCTTAAGCGCGAAAATAAAAATCGCACGCCGCTGCTGAAAGTTACCGAGCTCGGCCTGCAGCGAAATCCATCGTTTCATGCGATTCACCTTCCTCAGCCTACCGTTTCGATCATGTGAAATAGGGGTGAAGGCGCTTCCAGCTGTTTAACGCAACAATTAAAATGCGATGCATTTCCCAAGTTGTGAACAGTCAGAAGCCTCTATTTGCAAAATCTGCTTTCCGCCCGGAATTGCGTCGATAAAGATGAAAGAGTCTTTTCGCGCGTCGAAGAAAACGGAAAAGTTCCGAAGCTGCATCCGGTGCGCCATATAGAAAAAGCCCCGGACGACCGAGGCTTTGAAACCTGTCGGTGACGGACGACTGAAATAAGCTCAGAAGAGGAAATAGCGCTGTGCCATCGGCAGCACCGTCGCCGGTTCACAGGTCAGAAGCTCTCCATCGGCACGCACTTCGTAGGTTTCCGGGTCCACCTCGATATGCGGTGTCAGGCTGTTGTGGATCATCGACGCCTTGGAGATGCCGCCACGCGTATTCCTGACGGGCAGCAGGGTTTTGGCAACCCCGAGTTTGTCGGCAAGTCCGGCATCCAATGCAGCCTGGGAAACGAAGGTGACGGAGGAATTCGTCCGGTTCTTGCCGTAGGCGCCGAACATCGGCCGGTAATGCATCGGCTGCGGCGTCGGGATCGATGCATTCGGGTCACCCATGGGCGCCGCCGCGATGGAGCCGCCAAGCAGAACCATCTCCGGCTTCACGCCGAAAAATGCCGGATTCCAGAGAACCAGATCGGCGCGCTTGCCAACCTCGATCGAACCGACCTCATGGCTGACGCCATGGGCGATCGCCGGATTGATCGTGTATTTGGCAATGTAGCGCTTCACGCGGAAATTATCGTTGTCACCGATTTCCTGGGCCAGGCGGCCACGCTGGCGCTTCATTTTATCGGCGGTCTGCCAGGTGCGGATCGCCACTTCCCCGACACGGCCCATGGCCTGGCTGTCGGATGAAATGATCGAGAAGGCGCCGATATCGTGGAGGATATCTTCGGCAGCAATCGTTTCCTTGCGAATCCGGCTTTCGGCGAAGGCGATATCCTCGGGAATCGAAGGCGATAGATGATGGCAGACCATCAGCATGTCGAGATGTTCGGCGATCGTATTAACCGTATAGGGCCGCGTCGGATTGGTCGAAGACGGAATGACGTTCGACTGGCCGCAGATCTTGATGATGTCGGGCGCGTGTCCACCACCCGCACCTTCCGTGTGAAACGCATGGATCGTGCGCCCTTTGATGGCGCCGATCGTATCCTCCACGAAGCCGCTTTCATTCAACGTATCCGTGTGGATCATCACCTGAACATCGTATTCGTCGGCAACGCCGAGGCAGCAGTCGATCGCCGCCGGCGTCGTACCCCAATCCTCATGCAGCTTTAGAGAGCATGCGCCGCCGAGCACCATCTCTTCGAGGGCGGCAGGCAAGGACGCATTTCCCTTGCCGGAAAGGCCGATATTCATGGGAAAGGCGTCGAAGGATTCGATCATGCGCGCCAGATGCCATGGACCCGGCGTGCAGGTCGTTGCGAGCGTCCCATGCGCCGGCCCGGTGCCGCCGCCGAGCATAGTCGTGATACCGGACATCAGGGCTTCTTCGATCTGTTGCGGGCAGATGAAATGGATGTGGCTGTCCATGCCGCCGGCGGTCACGATCTTGCCCTCGCCTGCGATCGCCTCCGTGCCGGGTCCGACGATAATGTTGACATCAGGCTGCATATCCGGATTGCCGGCCTTGCCGATGGCGACGATGCGGCCGTCCTTCAGGCCGATATCCGCTTTGACGATCCCCCAGTGATCGAGAATCAGCGCATTGGTGATGACGGTATCGACGGCTCCCGCAGCCCGCGTCACCTGGCTCTGCCCCATGCCATCGCGAATGACCTTGCCGCCGCCGAACTTCACTTCCTCGCCATAGGTGGTGAAATCCTTCTCCACCTCGATGAACAATTCGGTGTCGGCCAGACGGACCTTATCGCCAACCGTAGGTCCGAACATGTTGGCATAGGCAGCGCGGGAAATCTTGTAGGGCATGAATCAGTCTCCTTGGGAGGCAGAGATGAGGTTCGTGTCGGCGAGGCGCCTCAGACGGTCGAGAGACACGTAAGCATCCACCAGCCGCTTCTCGGCGGCAAAGGGATGCTCGTCCCAGCCCGTATGGCTGAAGCCG
>JBCNPI010000024.1:0-35895 GCA_039593415.1 Rhizobium sp.
GGTCCGCAACATGATCGGCGACATCAAGGGCGATTTTCCAAGCGGTGTGGTCGGACCGTTTTTCAACGACAGCTTCGGCGACGTCTATGGCAATATCTATGCCTTTACCAGCGATGGGCTGACACAGCGCCAGCTTCGCGATCTGGTCGAGGATGCGCGCGCGAAAGTGCTGACGGTTCCCAATGTCGGCAAGGTGGATATCATCGGCGCGCAGGACGAGGCCATCTATCTCGAATTCTCCACCCGAAAGATTGCTGCTCTCGGGCTCAACCAGCAATCCGTCATCGACACGCTACAGGCGCAGAATGCCGTCACGCAGTCCGGTTTCGTCGACGCCGGTCCCGAGCGCATCGCCTTGCGGGTGAGTGGCCAGTTCACCTCCGAGGAAAGCCTCAAATCGATCAATCTTCGGGTCAACGACCGCTTCTTTCCGCTGACCGACGTCGCGACGATCAAACGCGGCTATATCGATCCTCCCTCGTCCCTGTTCAGATATAACGGCCAGCCCGCGATCGGGCTTGCAATCGGCATGAAGACTGGAGCGAATCTGCTTGAGTTCGGCAAGGCACTCGACAAGGAAATCGAGCAGGTCACGGCCGATCTCCCGATCGGCGTAGACGTCCAGCGCGTTTCCGACCAGCCCGCCGTCGTCGATGAGGCCGTGTCGAGCTTCACGCGCGCGCTGTTCGAGGCGATCGTCATCGTGCTGGCGATCAGCTTCATCAGCCTCGGCGTGCGGGCGGGCCTCGTGGTTGCCATCTCAATCCCGCTCGTTCTGGCAATCACCTTTCTCGTCATGGCTTATAGCGGCATTTCCATGCAGCGTATTTCGCTGGGCGCGCTGATCATCGCTCTTGGTCTTCTCGTTGACGACGCCATGATCGCCGTTGAGATGATGGTTGCGCGATTGGAGGCGGGAGACGATCTGAGAAAGGCAGCGACTTACGTCTATACCTCGACCGCTTTTCCGATGTTGACGGGTACGCTTGTGACGGTGGCGGGCTTTATCCCCGTCGGACTCAACACCAGTGCGGCAGGCGAATTCACGTTTACTCTTTTCGTGGTGATTGCCGTTTCGCTTCTGGTTTCATGGATCGTCGCAGTGTTGTTCACGCCGCTGCTCGGCGTAACGATCCTTCCGAAGAGCATGAAATCACATCATGATCAGAAAGGCCGCTTTGCGCGCGCCTTTGCATGGCTCTTGAACCTCGCCCTGCGCTGGCGCTGGATAACCATCGGCGCGACCATAGCCGCATTCGTTCTTTCCATAGGCGGAATGAGCCTGGTGCAGCAGCAGTTTTTCCCTTCCTCCGACCGACCCGAACTGATCGTCGACTGGAACCTGCCGCAAAACAGCTCGATTTCGGAGACGAACAAGCAGATGGCCAGGTTCGAACGCGAGATGCTGGCGAACAACAAGGACATCGATCATTGGACGAGCTATGTCGGACAAGGCGCTCCCCGATTCATCCTGTCCTTTGACGTCCAGACACCCGACGTCTCCTTCGGCCAGACGGTGATCGTTACCAAGGGGCTTGACGTTCGTGACAAGGTCAAAGCCGAATTGCAGGATTATCTGACCAAGACTTTCCCGGGAACGGATGCGTTCGTGAAACTGCTCGATATCGGCCCTCCGGTCGGCAAGCCGGTGCAGTACCGAATCAGCGGGCCGGACATTCAGAAGGTCAGGGACATCTCCCAGCAATTTGCGGGCATCGTCGGCCAGCATCCCTTGCTGTCCAACATGACCTTCGACTGGAACGAACCCTCCCGCGTCGTCAAGGTCGACGTCCTGCAGGACAAGGCGCGGCAATTGGGTGTCTCGTCGCAAGATATCGCAACGGCGCTCAACGGCATTGTCGAGGGAACGGCGGCGACCAACATTCGCGACGGCATCTATCTGATCAATGTGATCGGCAGGGCACAGACAGCCGAGCGCGGTTCGATCGAGACGCTGCAGAACCTCCAGCTGGCGGGCTCCAATGGCAAGTCCGTGCCCCTCTCGGCCGTCGCCAATTTCCGCTATGAGCTGGAGCAGCCGACGATCTGGCGGCGGACGCGCATACCGACCATCACCATCAAGGCTGCCGTCGTCGGATCGACGCAGCCGGCGACGATCGTTGCCGAACTGCAGCCGAAGGTCGACGAATTCCGCAAAAGCCTTCCAAACGGCTATCATATCGTCGACGGCGGCTCGGTCGAGGAAAGCGCGAAAGCGCAGGGACCGATCGTGGCCGTCGCGCCGCTGATGCTGTTCATCATGGCAACGATCCTGATGATCCAGCTGCAAAGCTTCAGCAGGCTCTTTCTGGTATTCGCCGTCGCTCCCACGGCGCTTATCGGCGTCGTGGCCGCACTTCTCTTCAGCAACGCTCCCATGGGGTTCGTCGCCATCCTTGGCGTACTTGCCCTCATAGGCATCCTGATCCGCAACTCGGTGATCCTCGTCGTGCAGATCGAACACCTTCGAAGCGAAGGCGTACCGGCCTGGCAAGCCGTCATCGAAGCGACGGAGCATCGAATGCGGCCCATCATGCTGACGGCCGCCGCGGCAACGCTTGCGCTCATCCCGATCTCCAGGGAGATATTCTGGGGTCCGATGGCCTATGCGATGATGGGCGGCATTGTCGTCGGCACGGTCCTGACGCTGCTCTTCCTTCCCGCCTTGTACGTTGCCTGGTTCCGCATCCCCCGCGACCGCCTACAACACTGAGGGAGGCGGTCCCATGTCACTGGTTGGACGAAGGCGCTTTGCCGTACTTATGACCCTGTCGGTACTGGAGGATTGCGCAAGCCGGCTGGAGAATGTGCTCCAGCCCGTCGCAGCGGCAGGGCCGGGCACGAGCACTGTCGACATGATGGTGGCGACCACCCGCCGCCCGACGGACAAACCGGGCGAACTCTACTCCGGCGAGCGCGGAACGGCGATTTCCTTCAACGATATCGTCGTTTCCATTCCTCCGGATCGAAACCGCAAGATCGGTGAAGTGCAATGGCCGTCGCATGTGCCGGCCAATTCCGAAAAGGAATTCGGCGTCCTGAAGGTTGGGAAGGGCAGCCTCTGAGCGCAACATTTTCGAATGGTTCGGCAAGAACCGCAATGCCAAGCGGCAGGTTGTCATTTTCGTGCACGGCTTCAACAATACCTATTCCGACGCAGTCTTTCGCTTCGCGCAGATCATGCATGATTCCGCAACGGATGCCGCGCCGATCCTCTTCACTTGGCCCTCGCGCGGCAATGTCTTCGATTACCTCTACGACAAGGAGAGCACGAATTTCTCGCGACGGGCGCTAGAGGATATGATCCTGCAGGCTGCCAAGAGCCCGGATGTCGGAGAGGTGGATCGGGTTGGCATAGCGGCAGTGCGAACCGCGGACCTGGCGGGATCTGCAGCGAAGGTCGCCGTCGCTGCTCCCATGTCGATTATAAGTGATGATGCGAGGCAGGTGTTGAAACAGCAATTTTCTCAGGACGCACCACCGCTCGTCGACGGCCACATTTCCTATTGATTACCATCTTTTTTCGCCCAGAAGCTTTAGGAATCAAGTAAATAACCGTTTCTATTGCATAACCGACACGTCACGCCACTGGTGACGTCCAGCGGCAATCTCAGTATCGCCGGCGCCAATAGCGTCAACGTCAGCGCCGGCTCGGCAAAGGGCGGTGGCGACCTGTCCGTCCCCAGGGTCTGCTGACAGCCGGCAGTGTCGGCACAGCGCTCGGCGGTCTGACGCAGGGCGGCGTGCAGCCCGGCTTTGGCTCCGGCAAGGGTTCGACCGACTTGATCGACAGTTATTGAGAATATTCGATTCTACTGCCTTATTTATACTAAAGATGCATATTCGCCACCATCCCTCGGACGGCACGCTGGTGCCGCTCCACGTGGATGGATAACACTACTAACCGGCATGGACTTGGCGGTTATGTCAACGCCAAGTACGCGCATAACCGCAAGCGTTGTCTTGAGCGTTGGGTTTCCGCGTTCGCTAAAGGAGCGGTAGAGCTGTTCGCGTGATAGCCCGGTTTGGCGCGATATTTCGACCATACCCTTGGCTCGTGCGACAACACCAAGCTCTTGGGCAATGTAGGAGGCATCGCCAGTTTCAAATGCATCGGCCATGAAAGTGGCGATTTCCTATCATCCACCAGTGCGGCCGCCGGATCGTAAGCGGTCATCTTCGAAAAGGTCGATGCATAACGGCACCGGCTAACGGTATGGCCGCGCCGATCAATGCTGCATTCCTCCTTGCTGCACATGTGTGGCCGCCCGGATATGCCGTTAAGAAAAAGGGGCGTACGATCGCGTAGTGTATCCGGCATAGTATCCGGCATACTTTTGATGACGGAAGCAGCTTAATCAATTGAAAACAATAGGTGTACAACCGGTATTTAAACCGGTATTAAATCCGGCATGGACATCGCATCTATGGAGCCGATGGTGCCCGATGAGGCCGGGAGCGCAGTGCTAGAAGACAAGGTCCTGACCTTGGTCGGAGAAGCCAAGCAGCTTGCCGGTCAGCTTCAACCTATTATGCGCGAATCGATTGGCGATCTGGTGCGATCGATGAACTGCTATTATTCCAACCTCATTGAGGGGCACGACACCCATCCGCGCGATATCGATCAGGCTCTCGCCAATAATTTTTCTGATGAACCAAAGAGAAGGGAGCTTCAGCAGGAGGCAGTGGCACATATTCATGTGCAGAGACTGATAGACCGGGGAGAGGATCCTGACATTTGGCCAGCCTCTGCTGCCTACGCTTCTTGGCTACATGGGGAGTTCTGTTCGCGCCTTCCGACCGAATTCCTGTGGGTAGCAAACCCTTCGAGTGGTGAGCGGCTTGAGGTCGTCCCCGGAGAATGGCGAAAACGTGAAGTTCGTGTCGGCCTACATGAACCCCCAGAGGCAGCCGATCTGCCACGGTTTATGACGCGTTTCGATCAGGCCTACCAGTCACCCATGCTTTCAAGAATGCGGCGGATCCAAGCCGTTGGGGCGGTTCATCATCGGTTCCTTTGGATCCATCCATTCCTCGATGGCAACGGACGCGTCGCGCGATTGATGTCGCATGCTCTTTTGAAACAGCTTGGGGTCGGCACGAGCCTTTGGTCGGTCGCCAGGGGACTTGCGCGAGAGGTCGGCCGGTATAAAGACCTTCTGGCTGCGGCCGACGCTCCGCGTCGAGGCGAACGGGATGGTCGCGGCAATCTGACTCAAGCTGGACTGGTCAAATTCTGTGACTTTTTTATCGACCAAGCCATCGACCAGATTCGCTTTATGGAGAGCTTGATAGAAACGAATACGCTTTTGCGGCGAATGGAAATTCACGTGGAGGAGGAGACAAGGGCAAAACGCCTGCCGCGCGGAAGTTTTCAGGTGTTGCGCGAAGCGGTATTGGCGGGAGAGGTCGAGCGTTCCAAGATTCCAATGCTTACTGGTTATGAAGAGCGCGGAGCGCGTAATGTGACCTCCGCACTTGTTGATCGTGGAATGCTTACCGCTGTCTCTCACCGAGCGCCGCTAAGACTTGCATTTCCATCGGATGTTGCCGAGCGTTGGTTTCCGAACCTCTATCCAAGCAATGCCGGAGCAGGTGTGGGACAATCATATCTATGATTGCGAAATTTGATATTATGCGATTTGGAAGATGCATATATTGCGCACGTGAATTCGACGTTGGAAACGACGCTTGCCGCACTGAAGCCGATGAGTTTCCATTTGGCTCCCATGCATGACGACACGGCGTATACTGGCCGTCTTCGTGCAGCTGCAGGCCATCGCCATTCCGTTCGCTGCCTTGGTTCGGCCTTGGCGCATCGAGCGCCGCGCCCGGAATGAGAGGAGCCCAAGCCTCCTCCTCTCAAACTCTCTTCCCACCCGAATAGTATCCCAGCGGCACCTCACGTTTCCCACAGGTTCCGGAAAGCCCCTTCGGCGCTCTTGACCGGCGCGGCTTTCCTCCACCTGCCTCGCTTACTCACAAAGGGG
Organism: Rhizobium sp.; assembly: GCA_039593415.1. Classification (GTDB taxonomy): domain Bacteria; phylum Pseudomonadota; class Alphaproteobacteria; order Rhizobiales; family Rhizobiaceae; genus Rhizobium. The sequence goes on from JBCNPI010000024.1 coordinate 5,991, forward strand.
TGCGCCCCGGCCGCTGCCGCGCCGCCCGCCGGCGCTGCGGCTGGAAAACGTTACCGACAACGACATAGCCTTCGCCGACCCGTTCAGAAATCGCACCGGCCCCGGCCGCCGCTTTCCTGGCCCGCACGTCTTCGACCGTGTCTGAATCGCCAACAGCGTCGACCACCGGCTGACCAAACCCTACCCAGCCTTGGACGACTGATGTGATCGACAAGAGCTATTTGGATAAATCTGCGCTATTTCTCCGCTGCGCACGGACGATCGCGTAGCGAAGAGCAAGGTCTGAGGTGAGAGCCCCGCCGCGCAGCTTTATCGTCGCACCTCATTTTCGGCATCCGTGCGCACTTTCTTGGAACCTCGCCGATTCTACACGGTGACGAAGCGGGCATAAGCGCCCTCGGCCTGTTCTATCCAGCGGCGCTCTTCTTCTCGATGGCTCATAATGTTGTAGGCATGTGCAGGCCCCTTCTGGCCGCGCGCAGCCTTGCTCCTAGCCTTGAGTTCCACGTCGCAACTTCTTGGCATGCAAAGACGGGCGCCGCCAGGCGTAGCTCTCGCCCTTCATCAACAGATGCCAGATCACGGCAGCGTGTTTGCGTGCGAAAGGCACCAAAGATCACATACCGGATAATGGCCAAGCCGAGAGGATGACCGAACAATCAAGGACACCACCGTCGAGCTCTACATTATGACGATCTGAAAAGCCTGAAAGCCCATGTCCTAGCCCTCGTCACCGCCTACAACTTCGCCAAACATCTCAAGGCACAGCGATGGCGAACGCCCTGCCAGGCACTCTACGACGCCTAGACAAAGGGCTTGTCAATCTTCAAAATCGATCCGCACCAGCCTATTCCCGGATTACAGGCCCAAGGTCTGGGTCAGCCAGGCGAGCGGATCGACGTCGTTCATTTTAGCTGTCTGCAGAGGTGCTGTGATCGTCCAGATCTGACCAAAGCAAGCAAATGCCCCCAAATCGCATTTTGTTGCAACAAAATCATTGCATTCGCCTGACCCTTCCTGCAACTTATGGATTTCAGACGCAACCTGCCTTATGGCTGTTGCATGATGAGGAAAGACCGACCGTCGCCGATGAAATCCAGTATCGCCCATTTGCCGCCGATCAAGCAGCGCGAGCTTGCTCGTGTCGTCGAAGTGCTGCACGAGGAATTCGAGGATGCGATGAACGGTGCGTCCGCAGAATTCAAGAAGCGCGGCCGCATTTTAAAGATCATTCTATTCGGTTCGTTCAGCCGTGGCGATTGGGTCGATGAGCGGCACACGACGAAGCGTTACCGCTCGGACTTTGATCTGTTGATCATCGTCAATAACCGCAAGCTTGCCGATTTCACGGAATATTGGCAGAAGGCCGACGACCGGTTGCTGCACATGCGTGAGATCGAAACACCAGTCCGGTTCATCGTCCATTCGCGGCGCGAGGTAAACACTGCACTGACGCTCGGGCAATATTTCTTCGTCGACATCCGCCGCGATGGCATCGTGCTCTATGAACTCGACGACGAACCGCTGGCAGAGCCAAAACCTCGCTCCAGGGCTGAGGAATACCGGATCGCCAAAGGCTACTTCGAGGAGCGGTTTCCCAGCGCCGTTTCCTTTGCCGACACAGCTGTCTATCTCAGCGACAAGCGTCAATATAAGCACGCGGCCTTCGAGCTCCATCAGGCAATTGAACAAGCCTATTCGACCGTATTGTTGACGCTGACAAGCTACAGCCCGCCATCACACAATCTCAAGCATCTTCGCAGCCTGGCGGAGTCCCAGGTGCCGGAACTGGCCGAGGTCTGGCCGCACGGCGAACACACCGCCTGGTTCAACACCGTCAACGAGGCTTATGTGAAGGCTCGGTATTCGAAACATTTCGAGATCAGCCGCGAGGCGCTCATGTGGGTCGCTGCACGCGTCGAGGATTTGCTCGGCCGCATCGGCGTCCTCTGCCAGGCCCAACTCGATCGGCTGAAAAGCCAGATCGCTCCCGACGCATCGCCGCTATAACAGACAAAGCGGGCGAACGACCATGCAAAATCTCCTCCAAATCCGACCGTACCGCCCTATCGTGCCCTGATATGCAACGGTTCAGCGTTTCTTGGAGACGTTTGGCGCAAGGGTTGTGATTATTGCTGCGGTTCGTGGCCGACATGACGAAGCGCACCGAAGCAACGACCACGGCGCGAGGCTCGTCGATTTCGGGCCAGACCGGCGTCAATATTGGCTCTTCCGCCGGCGATGTGATGATTTCGACCTCGGACGTAAAGACCGATTGGCGCGCTCGGGAGCGGCTTCTCAGCCACCGGGCAAGCCAGTCGGGCACGGTCACCACAGGCACTAGTCAATTTGGACCGGTTTACTATGTGCAAGCCGCAACGATACTAAATGACAGGAATTCACTTGACGGCCGGTCAGCGATTAAACGACCCTGAGAGTGTCCTGTCTTTTGGGAGTAGCTCCACATTTGTACGAAAAACTCTACTGTAGGATGAGTCGGAGTTCAAACGAACGGCCTCGGACTCTCTCGCCATGGACCACCTATCTCGCCAAAGCTGGTCGTCGCTTCACGCCGTCCTCAATTCCTGACATACATACAAAAAACTGTTTGCGTCGCGGGCAGAGGAGTCATGGACCAGTCAAGGCGAGAAGAATGCAAGCGGCGTGCACCTGCGGGATCCGTTACCGGGCTCTGTTCGGCATCGGCGACCATGTTTGCGGTGGGGATGGCCTTCCTGGGCTACTGGGGCGTGTATGAACAGGGCCGCTGGCACGTTTCGGATTATCTCGTGGTGGGTCTGGCCCTTCTCGGGTTTGCGGCACTCGGTTGCGTGCCTCTGATCGTCACGACGCCGGTGGCGGACGAGGCAGCGGAGAAAGTGGTCGAGGCCAGAAGGGCGCTGGCGCTGGGAATAGCCTTGATCTGGTTGTCTCTCGTCGTCGCCGTCATAGTCTGAACGGCCTTTTCCCATTTCCTTGCGACCGGCACCCCCACCGGGCAACATCCTCGGTCATTTCCATGATCCTAGGCCGCGGGAACCGGGCCGGAGCCTTTCCGTTTTCTTCGAATCGCGAAAAGCGCTCCAGCCCCTTGATTTTGCGCAATTCTGGACGGAAAGCCGCTGCGCATTTTCCTGGAATTGCTCTAACGGGCAAAGGACCCCACCGATTGCGCGGCGGGGCAAATTTCGGGATATCTCCCTCGAAAGCGTAAAACGAGAGAGCGGTGCTTTGACGAATGATCTGGCGGAGCTGTCGAGGTCACCTCTGCCGGATTCGGTACGGCAATGGACGAAATCGGCGGGTCTTTTCCGAAAGCGCGCCTATAGCCGCGCCTATCACCTTGCCGGGCCTCGCTGAACGCAGCAGACGGCGGCTGCGCGCCGCGGGAAATATGATGCGGAAATGATCCATAAATGAGTCTGAAATGAAGTAAAGCTGATGCGAAAATGAATTTTTGACGTTGACATACGGGCTCTCCGAACTAAGTCCCGCTGAGACGCCGGGGCCTACCCCATCCATAGCGACCATATAGTTCTGCACGATTCCGCGCAGCTGCTCCAGTCCGTAAGGTTTTGGTGCGGCATGGAATTTCCGTGCGGATAATGAGGTTGCATCGCAGCGTAGCGGGACATCAGAATCGTATGACCAGCATCACGGGACGGCTCGTTAAGGGAAGCATGTGGCTAAGCCTGTCCCGAACCATCGTGAACGGGCTTGCGACCCTCAGCACTTTCGTCCTGGCACGGTATCTGGCGCCCTCCGATTTCGGCGTGGTGGCCCTGGGCATGACGATACTTCTGATCGTCACCACCGTAACCGAGCTGTCTCTTTCCGAGGCGCTGATCCGTCATGCATCACCCGACGAATCCCATTTCAGCGCCGCCTGGACCCTCAATGCCGCCCGCGGGCTGGCGATTTGTATCCTGTTTGCGATTTTCGCCTATCCGACCGCCGTCCTGTTCAATGAGCCGCGATTGACCGGCGTGATGCTGGCTCTTGGTATCAGCATGATGATGGGCGGACTCACCAATCCGCGCCGCATCATGCTCCAGCGCGATCTGATCTTCTGGCAGGAATTCGTGCTTGCCGTTTCGCAGAAGTTCGCCGGCTTCGTCGCCTCGGTCGCCATAGCCGTCATCTATCAAAGCTACTGGGCGCTCGTCGTCGGCACATTGATAAGCCAGGCAACGAATGTAATCGTTTCCTATCTCGTCCTGCCGTTCCGGCCGAGAATCACGTTTCAGCACATGCAGGAATTCTTCTCCTTCTCCGCCTGGCTGACTGCCGGCCAGATCGTCAGCACCCTCAATTGGCGTTTCGATTATCTGCTTGTTGGTAAGATGCTTGGCGGAATCCAGCTTGGCTATTATTCGGTCGGAAGCAACCTCGCCATGATGCCGACGCGGGAGGCGACCGCGCCCCTCACGCAGACCATCTATCCGGCCTTCTCAGGCATTCGCAACGACCCGGACAGGCTTGCCGCCGCCTATCAGCGCGTGCAGGCGCTGGTTGCCGCCGTCGCGCTTCCGGCCGGCATCGGCGTCGCGGTGACCGCGGACCCGCTGGTCAGGCTCGCGCTCGGCGACAAATGGACGCCGATCGTCTTCATCATCCAGTCGCTCGCCTCGGTCTTTGCCTTGCAGACATTGGGCTCGCTGGTGCAGCCGCTCGGCATGGCGAAGGGTGAAACGCGGGTGCTTTTCGTCCGCGACACTCAGATGTTTTGCCTGCGGGTGCCGATCATGGTTGCCGGCCTGCTCCTCTATGGTCTTCCCGGGGTCATCCTCGGTCGCGTGTTTACGGGCCTGTTCAGCACATTCGTCAACATGATGCTCGTGCGCCGCTTCACCGGCATTACCGTGCGGAAGCAATTGTCGGTCAACCTTCGGGCGCTCGCAAGCGTCGCGGTCATGGCCGCTGGCGTCTCGCTCGCCTCGGGCCATCTGGCGCCGACGGACGACAAGATCCTGCTCGTGACGCATCTCGCGATACTGATCGCATTGGGCGGCCTGCTCTACTGCGGCTCGACCTTCCTGCTGTGGACATTGATGAAACGCCCGGCCGGACCCGAAAGCGAGGTTCAAACCATTCTCGGCAAGGTGCTGCCGAGACTGCGCCTCGCCTAACGAAGGTCTGGCCGATGTCGGCCGGACTGCCTTGTCATCTGAATGGGGGAATGGGGAAATGACATTGCAATCAAATCGAGGCCTGATCGCCGAACTGGAAAGCAAGATCCACGATTGCCTGAGAGACTATGTCAGCGAAGGCGAGCCTTTGGCGATCCTCGACTTTCCCGACATCCGCAATTGCGGTGACTCGGCCATCTGGCTGGGCGAAATGGCCTATCTGAAGAACAGGTATGGCAAGCGGCCGAGTTATGTGTCGCGGATCCATGATTTCTCGCCCGAACAGCTGGAGCGAACCATGCCAAGCGGCCCGATCTTCATTCATGGCGGCGGCAATTTCGGCGACGTCTGGGAAGGTCATCAGGAGTTCCGCGAGCAGGTGCTGGAGCGATTTCCCGACCGGCAGATCATTCAGTTCCCGCAGTCCATCCACTACAAATCTCAGGCGCGCCTGGATAAAAGCGCTCGCATCATCCGACGTCACAAGAACTTCGTATTGCTGGTGCGCGATGAGGAATCGAAAGAATTTGCCTTAAAGCATTTCGATTGCGAAGTGCGCCTCTGCCCCGATATGGCCTTCTGCATCGGTCCGATGGTGCCGGAGGCGCCGGAAATCCCAGTTCTGGCCATGTTGAGGGCCGATCTGGAAAAGGTTGGAAACGCCGATCTCTCCGCTTATCCCGATATTCCAAAGGAGGATTGGACCACTGAATCCGCCCGAAGCGTGCGCTCCTCGAAGGCATTGGGCGCGGCGACGGCGCTTCTGGCTCTCAAGCCCGCCGAGATAAGGCTGCGCAAGCTCGACGCGGCGGCTCATAATCGATTCCGTCGCGGCATCCGTCAGATCTCTCGTGGCCGCACGCTCGTTACCGACAGGCTGCACGTCCACATCTGCTCGTTGCTGCTTGGACGGCCGCATGCCGTGCTGGACAATAGCTACGGCAAGATACGCCGGTTCATGGCCGCATTTTCAGGTGGCACCGATCTTTCGTACCGGGCAACCTCGCTTGAGGATGGGATAGCCTGGGCGCGCTATCAGGCGGATCAGCCGCTGCTGCCTGCCGCCTGAATGAGCTCGTTAGGTCATGTTGGATCGGCCGGGCAGTCGCCAAAGCCGATCCCAATGTAAAGCGGCCTCGCTAGGCCCCTTGATCAGCCGCGTCATTCGATAATCTTGACGACCTTACGTGTTTTCGGTTGAACGATGACGCGTTCATGGTTCACGACGGCATAGGCATATGCGGGATCCTCGGGAACCGGGGTGACGACGACGGTTTCGGGAAGCGCCTGGCCGACGACAATACGATCCTGAACAACCGCCTCGGAAGGAGGCAACGGCTGCTCCTGGACATAGGTGACCACCTTTTGCGGCGGCGGATCGATTGCAGAACCGACGATCGCTCCGGCGACGCCGCCGACGGCGGCACCAACAGGGCCGCCAACGACCGCACCGGTGACTGCGCCGCCCGCAGCCCCGGTGACCGTCGACTGCTGAGCGAAGGCAGAACCTGCAAGAAGGCCGAAAGCGGCGGCCGTGGAAACGATAAGTTTCGTATTCATGGCATTCTCCTTTGCTTATCGGCTCCTACTGCATAATTCGTTAACCGGGATCGATTGAAGGATAAAATCATGCAGCAGCTTTAAAGTGCCGCAGCGACCGCATCACGTATGAAGGGCGGCGCTGCAGGAGCTGAAAAGGGAATGGCGCCCGCCCCGGAATGTTCCGCTTTCGGGGCGGTTGAAAGCCATCACAAGTTGGAACCAGGTTGACAAAATTCGTGAATAGCGAGCGTGGAACGTTCGGCTTGCAGCCGGCGACGCTCGTCATTCGGCCGGCAATGCCGGCATCAGCGCTCGGCTGTCCGGCTGCAACGCGCCTTGGCGCTCTTCGGTGGGCTCCGCTGGCTTGCGCTTAATTTTTTGCCTATCGTTCTCTATTGCCGGCGAAATGTTTCGGCCGGAAAAACAAAAGAAAATGAAGCATGGCAAGCATCAATCTGAAATTGTTACAGACTTTTCTTTTCGCAGCGGAGTTCGGCAGCTTCCGAAAGGCTGCGGAGGAAAGCAACCGTTCACCGTCCGCAGTCAGCATGCAGATCCGCGATCTCGAAGAGCAGATCGGAGTGAGCCTGTTTATCCGCACACCGCAGAAGGTCACTCTGACCACTGAAGGCCAGGCCCTGTTCGAGGAGGTCCGCCGTGCAATGGGTGACGTGCAGACGAGCCTCGACCGGCTCACGGAACTGGCGGCGCGGCGGAAAGGGAGGATCCAGATTGCCTATGCTCCGACGCTTGCGGCCAGCCGTCTCGGCGATATCTTGTCGACATTCAAGCTGCGCTATCCGCAAAGCGTTGTCGAGGTGCAGGAGACTCCGACCCAGGGCGCTCTTGCGATGCTGCAGCAGCAGGAGGTCGAATTCTATATCGGGCCTGAAATCCCCAATCTTCACGAGTTCCAATTCGAGTCGATCATCGATGATCCCCTCGTCGCCTGCATTCCGGAGGAATTTTATGGTGGCGAAACGAAAATCAAACTCTCGGCCGTGGCGCGGATGCCCTTGATCCTGCTCAATCGAAAGACAGCCGTCCGCGGCCTGCTGCAGCGGCTGACGCAGGAAGAAGGGGTTGAGCTGAAAGTACAGTATGAGGTCGAGACCGCTCAAACGGCTCTCTCGCTTGCCTCGTCCGGTCTCGGGGTTTCAATTCTTCCAGGCATCGCGCTCGGTCGAACGGCGGGTCGGAAACTTCGTATCGTGCCGATCGACAACCCGAATGCGCGACGCGCGGTGGGCATCATAACCGCTCGAGGATATGTCCAGCAGCGCTATGCCGAACAGCTCATCGCCCTCATCCGCACCAATTTGCGCAAGGGTAGATGATGGCGACAACAACCCGAATGGGAATGTCTGAGACGCCGAAGCCCGTGCCGTCAGCCGCTTATACACATTTTTCGCAACGAACCCTGATTATTGCAACGGCGACGGAGAGCCCAAGGGCCTGAAGCACCTCAATCGCCGCGCCGCACACTTCGGCCAATTCCATCGCCGATGGATGGATGGCCGCGATCTGATAATGCTCCTGCGTGGTTTGAACCGTCAGATGCATTTGCCGCCGTCGACGAGCAGGTCCACACCGGTAATCATACTCGCTTCGTCGGAACAGAGGAATGCAACGGCATTGCCCATATCCGCAGGGGTGGAGAGGCGGCCCAAGGGGATCGTCGAGACGATCCTCGCCATGCTCTCCGGCGAATCCGATCCCACAAAGGTCTTGAGAAGCGGAGTTTCGCCGGCTACCGGATTGATGGCATTCACGCGAATTCCCTTGGGTGCGAGCTCGACCGCCATGGCCCTCGTCGCGGCGATGACCCAGCCTTTGGAGGCATTGTACCATGTAAGATGCGGGCGCGGAGAAACGCCGCCAGTCGATGCGACATTCAGGATGACGCCTCGACCTTGCGCCTTGAATACCGGAACGACAGCTTTCGCACCATTGTAAATCGATCGAATGTTGACGTTCGCAATGTGATCAAACAGGGCATCGTCCATATCCTCGAGAGCCATGGGCGGCTGACCGACACCGGCATTGTTCACGAGGATGTCCAGCCCTCCGAAGGCAGAACGGGCAAGCGTCACCGCTTCGGTGAAACTGGCCAAGGAGGAAACGTCCCCTTGCAAAGGAGCGACGGCAGGACCGATTTCGGCGGTCAGCCGTTCGGCGGCATGCCTGTCGCGGTCGAGCAGAACGACGCGGCAGCCCTCGGCAACGAACTTGCGGACAATGCCTTCGCCAAAGCCGGACCCGCCGCCAGTAACGATGGCCACTTTCTGATTGAGTCTCATATCCATTCCTCCACTGTTTGCGCATTCTGCGAAACTACTGCCGTAATATACAGCTCGATAATCTGAACACCCGTTTAGTTTTAATGGGTTGCGCCATTCGATCGCGAGCGCGATGTTACGGAGCCTCATTACAGACTGGGAGGAACGGATGGCAATCGACTTTGACCCCAAACAGCTTGCTGCGGAGCTGTATAATGGCGGCTTTCAGCCGATGTTCATCGGCGGACAATGGGTTGCCGCTGCGTCCGGCGAGATCAGCGATGCCATCAATCCCGCAACCGGCGAACCCCTGGCGACGATCCCCTATGCGGGGGTTGTCGATGTGGACAGGGCGGTGCTGGCCGCGCGCAAGGCATTCGAAGGGCCGTGGTCGAAATTTTCGCCCTATGAGCGTCAGGCGATTCTTTTGAAAATTGCCGAGCTGGTCGAGCGGGACTGGGACAAGCTCTGCGTGTCGGACACGCTCGATATGGGCATGCCCATCATGCGCACGCTGGCAAACAAGCGCCGCGTATTGGGGATGCTTCGCTTTTATGCCGGAATGGCGACGGCCCTCCGCGGCGAAACGATCGACAATTCGATCCCCGGTGAGATCGTGAGCTTCACGCGCAAGGAGCCTGTGGGTGTCGTTGCTGCTATCATTCCGTGGAACGCGCCGACGGCCGCGACGGTGTGGAAAATTGGCCCGGCGCTTGCGACAGGCTGCACGGTCGTTCTGAAGCCGGCCGAAGACGCATCGCTGACGCCGCTGATGATCGCGCGGCTGATGCAGGAGGCCGGCGTGCCCGACGGTGTCGTCAATGTCGTCACCGGAAAGGGCTCGGTTGCCGGTGCCCGTTTGGCGGAGCACCCCGACGTCAACAAGGTCGTCTTTACCGGCTCGACACTGACGGGACAATCGATCGCAAGGGCGGCCGTCGGCAATCTGAAGAAGGTGTCGCTCGAGCTCGGTGGCAAGTCGCCGGTCATCGTGTGCAAGGATGCGGACATGGATCGCGCGGTCCCCGTCGCCGCCATGGCAGTCTTCGCGCATTCGGGGCAGATCTGTATCGCCGGGTCCCGCCTGTTCGTGGCACGGGAAATCCATGACGAATTCGTTGTAAGGGTCGCAGACTTTGCCAAGGCGCTTCGCATCGGTCACGGGATTGAAACCGATACCGACATCGGTCCGATCGTGAATTCCCGCCAGGCCAGAGTGATCGAGGACTATATCGCCTCCGGACAGGCCGAGGGCGCGCGGCTTCTGACCGGCGGAAGCCGGCAATCAGGCCCGGCCTATGATGGCGGCAACTTCCTGACGCCCACGGTTTTTGCCGATGTCCATGATGATATGCGCATCGCGCGGGAAGAGATCTTCGGCCCGGTCATTTCCGCTTTCAAATTCGATTCCATCGACGAAGTGACGAGCCGGGCGAACGCCTCACCCTACGGGCTTGCGGCGGGGATCTTTACCAAGGATCTGGGTACGGCACATAAGCTTGCACGCCGGCTGAAGGCGGGATCGGTTTGGGTGAACATGTATCATGCGATCGACCCTGCCGTACCGTTCGGTGGAATGAAGATGTCCGGATATGGGCGCGAAGGTGGTGTCGAGCACCTTTATGAGTATCTGGAAACCAAGGCTGTCTGGATCAATACCGATTGATATTGATCGTGCAAAACGATCTCTCGCTCCATCCCGAGCTTCCGGAAATAGGATAGAAAATTTCTCAGGCAACGCATATCCTGCTCATCGACGGGAGGAGCAGATGGATTTTGCCTGCAGCAATGAGCAACAATCTTTTTACGACATGGCGCTGCAATTCGGCACCGAACGGATCGCTCCGTTCGCGAGCGATTGGGAGGAGGCTGGAACGATCCCGCGCGATCTCCTCAAGGCTGCGGGGGAGCTGGGTTTTGGCGGAATATATGCCTGCGAGGAATTTGGCGGCTCGGCGCTCGGCCGGCTGGATGCCGCGCTGATCTTCGAGGCGCTGTCGAAGGCGTGTCCGTCCGTTGCAGCCTTTATCTCGATCCACAATATGTGCGTGTCGATGATCGACAAATATGCCTCCAGAGACATCAAGGAACGGCTCTTGCCCGACCTCTGCCGCTTCGAGAAAGTTGCATCCTATTGTTTGACGGAGCCCGGCTCGGGCTCCGATGCCGCAGCCCTTCGGACGCGTGCCGTCCGCAGGGGAAAGGAAGGCTACGTTCTCAACGGATCGAAGGCCTTCATTTCCGGCGGGAATTTTTCGGACATCTATCTCGTAATGTGCCGCACGGGCGAGGATGGCCCGAAAGGCATCTCGACCGTCGTCGTTGAAAGCCCGTGGCCCGGCCTGAGCTTCGGTGCCTTCGAGAAGAAGATGGGATGGAAAGCGCAGCCCACGGCTGAGGTCCAGTTCGACGATTGCGTGGTGCCGGTCGGCAATCTCGTCGGCGAGGAGGGGCAGGGTTTCCGCTACGCTATGGCGGGACTCGATGGCGGGCGACTGAACATTGCCGCCTGTGCGCTCGGCGGCGCTCAAAGCGCACTCGACCGGGCGGTGCAATATATGCGCGAGCGCCGCGCCTTCGGTTCGTTGCTCAAGGACTTCCAGGCATTGCAGTTTCGCGTCGCCGATATGGAGACGGAGCTGCAGGCGGCCCGCATCTTTCTGTATCAGGCAGCCTGGAAGCTCGATCACAACGCGCCGGACGCCAGTAAGTATTGTGCCATGGCAAAACGTTTCGTCACAGACACGGCCTTCGATGTCGCCAACCAAGCGCTTCAGCTTCTCGGCGGCTACGGATATCTGGCAGACTATGGCATCGAAAAAATCGTCCGGGACCTCAGGGTTCATCAAATCCTGGAGGGCACCAACGAAATCATGCGTTTGATCGTCGCCCGCAGCATGTTCACCCCGTGAGGCGAACATGGGAGCCGCGCTAGGTCACGTTGCGCGTTCCACCACAGTGCCTTGATTGGCACGTCGCAGCTCGGTGGGAGATTGACCGAACAGCTTGCGAAAGAGCCTCGCAAAATGGGAAGCGCTGTCGAAGCCGACCTCAAGCGCAATTTCGATGAGCGGCGCTTCCGTCTGTAGAACCAGCTGCTTGGCGCGTTCCATGCGAATACGCTTGTAGACAGCGCCGGGAGACGTTTTCATTTCGTCGGTGAACAGCCGTTCGAGCTGCCGCCGGGACAGCCCGACGGATGCGGCAAGATCTTCGGTCGGCACCACGTCCTCGATATGGCTTTCCATGGTGATGAGCACGGCCTTCAGGCGCGGGTCCTGGCATTGGATCGCGAGCGGCTTGCGCGGCTGGATGTCCAGTCCGGACCGGGCTCGCTCGATTTGCAGCACCTCCATGGCGTTTCGCTCGGCATCTCTGCTGATATGCCGTCTGACGAGAAAGGCGGCCATGTCGGCGGCGCTGCTTCCGCCGGCGCATGAGCCTCGGTTCCGATCGAGATTGAACAGGCGGTCGGAGCGGACGGGATTACCGGGGAACTGCTCTCGGTAAGCCTGATAATGAAGCCAGCTGACACAGGTCTGGTGCGCTTTCATCAGGCCCAGACGCGCCAGGATGAACGTACCGGTGCAAACCCCGATCAGCGGAATTTTCTGAGCTGCGGCCTTCTTCAGATAATCGGAGGTCTGCTGGTCGATCGTGATGTCGGTATTCAAAAGTCCGCCCACCACCACGATGTAGTGGAATTCTCTTGGGTCGATGAAGTCCGATGTCGGCGCGACCTGAACACCGCAGCTCGATGTGATGAGATGCCGGGTGCTGCCCAATACCTGCCAGTCGGCCAGAACCCTGCCGGATTTGTCTGCCTCGTCGCTTGCCAATCTCAGCGTATCGACAAACAGCGCAAAGGCGGAAAGAGTAAATGATCGCGCGAGGATAAAGCCGACCTTCAGCGGACCGCGTTTAACTTCATCTTTTGCGGATTTCATGAAATGCCTCGCCTGACCAAGCTCTTCTACCTGTGCTGGAAACCATAGGCCAAGGGATCGCGATCGTCGACGAAGATCGTGTTGTGGCCGATGATGTGCGCTCAGCCGCCGACGCTCAGCCTGATGCCTCTGAGTGTCCGACGTCCACTTCTGCCTCGACGCGTCGTTCAAAGATTGTGTCAATCGGGCTCTCCTGTCGAAAGACGTCACCAACCTTCAGACGCCCCTTGCCGTGCAGCTACGCCGGGCGCGCCGACGTTCCTGCGCCGCCGGGGAGAGGTCTACCGCCTTGTCGGCATAATAAGCGGCACCCCGCCCATCAGCGTTCTCGCTTGCCGAAGCGTCGCACCACAAGACATGTGGTGGACCCCGCGGATCCGTTCGCTTTCCGCCTGAACCGGATTGTAAACCGATTCGAGTGCTTCCCGCAGCTTTTGGCTCAAACCGAGGATGTCATCCTTCGACATGTCATCCAAACCGGGCCAGTCGGCATGCTCTGATACGTCGCCAAGAGGACGAAATAGCTGGAGAGGGAACACGACATCTGCTTGTATGAGGGCTGACGCCGGCCTGCCATCTCCTTTCCAAGGGATGACCGGGACCTGGTTTGTGGGATGACGCCAAGCAGTTATCGCCTTTTGGGGAGAAGGGTCATGGGTAAGGAAGCGTATGTGGCGGCGACACTGTCGGACGGCCCAGACGAAGGGCGGCTCTACTACGAGCTGCCAAAGCTGATCTTCCGGGGCGCCCGCGGGCGCTGTGTCTTCGAGGGCGACGCGCTGAAGGGCGTGCGGGCGGATGGTGGTGACCTGACAACGGCCGATGGCTCGCGTTTCGCGCTTGGAGAAAAGAAGGCCCAGGCCTGGGTAGCCACCATCGCCAACCCCAAGGGCCGTCTGGACAAGCTCGGGGTTAAGCCGGGCTCGCGGGTTGCGATCCTGGGCGTCGAGGACGCGGATCTGGCGGAAGAGCTCGCTGTGTCAGGCGCCTTCCAGACCGGCGAACTCTCCGGTCTGGACTTTCTATTTTACCAAGCGGATGATTCAGCCGCGCTTGCGCGGATCGGGAATCTGGCCCTGTCGCTAGCGGAAAAGGGGGTGCTTTGGATCGTGTTGCGCAAGGGTAAGGCGGCGACAGTGAGGGACGTGGAGGTCATGGCCGCCGCAAAGGCCTGCGGCCTCGTCGACAACAAGGTCGTCGGTTTCTCCGCCACCCTCACGGCCCTGAGGTTCGTCCGCCGCAGGTCCTGACGTCGCGGCCAGCTGCTCGAAAAGCGCCTGCAGCTCTCCAGTTTCGGGTAACTCCTCAATGACCGTGAAACAGCTGGGATGTAACCCCGCCATGCGATCAGATAACCGAGTGACGGGATATAATGGTTTTGACCGGGGTGCCACTGGTGCCGATCAGGACGCCACCGAGTTTGCTGTTTTCTTTTTATTTTCAAAAGCATATCGCGGACGTCGCCGGAGCCCCGCCTCCATGCTGTTTCACGATCAAGAGTATATGGGCGGTCAGGTCGGGCGCGCCATCTCCCCGAACATCTCTATGTACGACCACTTGTCCCGTCTCCTCGCTTTACCAAGTGGAGGAACTCTACAGCCGATCCTGCTGGATGTAGCGGTCATCGAATGGATTCTAACCATATTTCGATGACGGCGGCTGATTTTTGACGTAAGCATTTTTCGATCGCGCGAGCCAGAATCGACTGCCTTTCGATGGCGCACCTCGTTTTTCTATAAGATAGGAAGGGGACATGACCGCCGATCCTTCAAATCCGACGGTTTTCCAGGAACGTATCGTACCATCAGATACGGTTCCCGTTGGGTATGCAGCTCTCGTCCAGAAATACGGGATCGCGGCCCCTGTTCGTCTTCCCTCGTGTGTCGCAAAGGGCTTCATCTATGGTTCCAGGAGAGCACATGAGGATTGGATGATCTTCGACAAGCGCTTTGCCCCAGAGGACAGCTTGCTTGGACATCTGACGTTCGCGCTGAGGCATGAGACAATCGACCCGTTGGTTCTGAAAAGGCTATTTCAAATTGTTCCGGCAAGTGAGATCGGGCGCTGATCGAAGCCGTGCCGACGAGCAGCGCGACGCGCCGGATCTGGTTCTTCTATGAATGGCTGACAGGTACACGCCTTGACATCCCGGACGCGGGCCGGGGGAACTATGTTGAAGCGCTTGACGCTGCGAGCTACTTCACATCGACCTCCGTGAATTCGCCCCGCCACCGCGTGCGAGACAATCTCCTTGGCACACCAGCATTCTGCCCTGTATTAAGGCGCACCGAATATCTCGTCGATACGGTCGCCCGCCGCTGGGATGCTGAAGCCTGATCAGTTGCTTGAGCTTGCCGTGATCGGCCTCGACGGCATTATTCAGATATTTGGCCTGCCGGTGTACAAGCTCTTTTGGGCGTTTGCCTTCGGACTTCAGTTCCGAAATCGCGATCCCGTAGGTCGGCGCCTTATCGGAGTTGATGACCGCTGGATTTTCCCAATCCTTCAAGCATTCAAAGCCTTGCCGAAAAATCGCTTGGCTGCCTTGGCATTGCGCGTCGGCGACAGATAGAAATCGATCGTGTTGCCGAACTTGTCGACGGCCCGGTACAGATATGTCCATTCACCGCGAACGTTTACATAGGTTTCATCGACACGCCAACTTGTCGACTGCGGCCGGCGCCAATACCAGCGTAGTCGTTTTTCCATTTCTGGTGCGTATTTCTGAACCCAGCGATAGATCGTGGAATGATCAACAGGCACGCCCCGTTCACCCATCATCTGTTCAAGATCCCGGTAGCTGATCCCGTAGCGGCAATACCAGCTGGCCGCCCAAAGGATGATTTCACCCTGAAAATGACGCCACTTAAAATCGCTCATTAAAAGTCTCGCTGAAACCCTTAAGCGCTCTTTCGGCGATCAGGCAATTTTTTGCAGCAGAGCGCTGCCGAGCGAGAGAACGGTCGTCTCAAAGGACGCTCCGGCCCATTGGTCCGATATATTCGGTCTTCAACCCCTGATGGCGCGCACGCCGCAGAAACTCGTTGGCGCCCAAGAGGTTGAGGTGAAGTTCACCTTCGTCATGCTGCATATCGGCCGACTTCATCCAGTAAAGGCCACGCCGCGTGTTTGCCCGAAGTCTCCATCTGCCGTCTTCAAGCTTCTGCAATTCAAAGTCGGTTTGCTCGGGGGTGCTCTCGGGCGAAGCTGGATTGTTCACCACATGTTCATCGCTTGCAGGATCCATGCCTTCGTTCCTACACGTTCGTGCCGATATGCGGGCGCATGGCCGCGAGCGCCATCCCGCTGACAATCACAAGAAATGCGCCGGCCAGCACGTCGTTATAGGTAAAGGGAACGTTATCGCCGAACCCGAGCACCCAAGGTGCAGCAACAAGCCAAGCGCCGAAGACGAGCTTCAGGCATTCGTTCCATATTTCACGGGAGCGCAACCCCACGAGCGACACGATCAGGATCGCAAGGCCCGCGGACCATTCCGCAACATTGATGATCGGAGTGGTTGAGGTGGGCGCCGAGATGTAAGGTATGCTCCAGGGCGCAGCAATGATGTATAGGCCAAGCAAGGAACTTAGGCCGTTCTGCCAACGTTGTTCGTTCATGGCAGGCTCCATCCTTCAATGGTCACCAAACTACATGAGGGTGGACATCCATTGATTGCGCTGGATCAATATCGAACATATTTTTCGATCAGCTAGGAGATCGTTGGCGGCCAACGGCCAGTTCGCGGCATGCGGCATTGATCCTGGTCAATGAAATAGTTCGTCAAGAGAATATGAGGCTTCTATGACGCGAACCTCTTTTCAATTCTCGGACCGATTCGATGCAGGACGCCAATTGGCGGCCCGCTTAGTCACGCTTGATCCTGTTCGCCCCGTCATCTATGCACTGCCGCGCGGAGGCGTGCCGGCCGCGTTGGAAATCGCGCGAGCCTTGCATGCGCCTCTCGATCTCGTTCTCGTGCGCAAGATCGGCGCGCCGGGTGCACCCGAGGTGGCGCTTGGCGCCATTGTGGACGGTGCAAGCCCTCAAACCGTGATCAACGAAGACGTCCGCCGGCTGAGCCGGGCCGACGACATCTATCTTGAGCGCGCGAAACAGCGCGAGCTTGCCGAACTTGAGCGCCGCCGCGCGGCATATCTCGGCAACCGTGCGCAGATTAACCCGGCCGGACGTACCGCCATTATCGTCGATGACGGTCTTGCCACGGGAGCGACGGCGAAAGCCGCGCTCATCGCAGTCAAAAATCAGGGAGCTGCCAAGGTCATCCTGGCCATTCCTGTCGCACCCGCAGAAACGCTCGCCGAGATGCGTCGACATGCCGACGAGATCATATGCCTTTATCCTGCCAAGAGCTTTCAGGGGGTGGGATCGTTCTACCAGGACTTTCATCAGCTAACCGATGAAGAAACGATCGGACTGCTGCGTCAGCGATGGGCTGAAGCCGATCAGGCTGGCACTGGCTCGATGAAGCGCCAGATTGCGGTGCCACCGCTCGGTCTGGTCGGTGATCTCAGCGTGCCCGCCGACCCGCGCGGCATCGTCCTGTTTGCTCACGGTAGCGGTTCGAGCCGGCTTAGCCCTCGAAATATTGCGGTTGCCGACAGGCTGAATGCCGAGGGCTTCGCTACCCTTCTTCTGGATTTGCTGACGGCGAGCGAGGCGAGAGATCGTCGGAACGTCTTCGATATCCCTTTGCTCGCGGAGCGCCTGCTCGAGGCTGCGATCTGGATCGGCGCCGAACCGGACATCGCCGACTTGCCGTTGGGTTTGTTTGGTGCGAGCACCGGTGCCGGTGCGGCAATGCTGGCGGCTGCGGAACTGCGCGACCGCGTGGCCGCGGTGGTGTCGCGCGGCGGCCGACCCGATCTTGCGGCAGAACGACTGGCCGAAGTCGAGGCGCCGACCCTGTTCGTTGTCGGCGGTGATGACCAGCAAGTCCTCGAACTGAACCGCAAGGCACTTGCTGCTCTGACATGCGACAAACTGCTGAGGATCGTTCCCAACGCCACACATCTGTTCGAGGAGCCCGGTGCCCTGGAGACCGTGACGGATATGGCCAGCGCGTGGTTCCAGCACTATCTGGCGCCGCCGGCGCCCCGGCAAATGCCCGCGCCGGCAGGAGCAAAGCCAACACAGGAGATCCCGACGGCGGCCATCTTGCGGGCCGCGGCCGAGCGGTTGCCGTCGCTGGACGATCCGGATTTCGCTACGGCCTTCGATCGCTTTTCCGATGCCCGTGTGGTGTTGCTTGGCGAGGCTTCGCACGGCACGTCGGAATTCTACCAGGCTCGCGCCGCCATCACGCGCCGGCTGATCGAACAGCATGGCTTCACGATCGTTGCCGTGGAGGCTGATTGGCCCGATGCAGCCGCGATAGACCGCCATATCAGGCAAAAGCCGCATCAGCCGACGAATTCGCCCCCTTTCTCACGTTTTCCGACCTGGATGTGGCGCAATCAGGATGTGGATGCCTTCGTCGAGTTTCTGCGTAATCACAACGCAAATCAGTCGCCGGCAAACAAGATAGGCTTCTACGGCCTCGATCTCTACAATATGACGACTTCGATTGCTGCTGTACTCGCTTATCTCGACCGCGTCGATCCGCAGGCTGCGCAAGTCGCCCGCGCGCGCTACGCTTGCCTGTCGCCATGGTCGCGAGAGCCGGCGGCTTACGGCCGTGCATCGCTGAGCGAAGGATATGCGCTGTGCGAAGGGCCCGTGACGCGGATCCTCGTCGATCTCCTGCAAAAGGAACTCGAATACGGAAAGAAGGACGGCGCGGAGTTCTTTGACGCCATGCAGAACGCCCACCTCGTAGCGGATGCGGAGCGATACTATCGAGCAATGTACTATGGCGCTCAGGAATCATGGAACCAGCGCGACCGGCATATGTTCAGCACGCTGCAGAATATCCTCGCATGGGCAGGTCCAAAGTCGAAGGCGATCGTCTGGGCACACAACTCGCACATCGGCGATGCCCGTTTCACAGATATGGGCATGGAGCGTGGCGAGCTGAACATCGGCCAATTGTGCAGACAGGCCTATGGGCAGGATGCCGCCCTGATCGGCTTTGGCACACATGCCGGAAC
Source organism: Rhizobium sp. (assembly GCA_039593415.1). Classification (GTDB taxonomy): domain Bacteria; phylum Pseudomonadota; class Alphaproteobacteria; order Rhizobiales; family Rhizobiaceae; genus Rhizobium. Next base: position 24,998 of record JBCNPI010000024.1, read on the forward strand.
GGTCGCTGCGGCATCGGAATGGGATGCTCCGATGGAGATAAAGGCAGTGCGTCCGTCTCGGCCTGGCAGTTATGAGGCCCTCTTACACGACATCGGCATCGATCGCTTCCTACTCGACATTCGCGCCGGGCACCACGACGATGTTCGCCGCGCCATGTCCGATCCACGCCTTGAACGCTATATAGGGGTTATCTATCGGCCGGAGACGGAGCGCTGGAGCCATTATAGTTACGCATCGTTGTGCGATCAGTACGATGCCTTCGTGTGGTTCGACGAGACTAGCGCCGTGACCCCCCTGCCGACGCAGGTTGCCACCAGCGAGGATGAGACCTATCCGTTCGGCCTGTGATGCAGACGCGAGCAATCATCGTACTGAATGCTGAAATCGAGCCGTCATGGGAACCGCCGGGCGACGCCGTCGATAGCAGGGCTGCATCTTCAATTCGATGATGGAGATGATGTTGGGAGCGCATCTCGCGAAGGTTCTAGCCCTGCTTTCGACCGAGATATCCGTGTTTTATATCATCAAGACGGTCTGCCCGTGCTTGAGCGTCGCTGAGTAATTTTTGAGCGGAGTCTTGAGCATCCATTATATCGCGAAGGAGAAGCCCTTTTCTGCGGCAGCTCGTGTCGATCTCGTCGAGAATTTGAGCGGTAAGCTCCGCTTTCTCTTGGCCATCATGGAGGCGCAGCAGTCTAACAGTGGCGCCTTCTGCAATCATGTCGAGCACCAGGAGGTGCCCCATAATCTCGTCGATCGATGGTGCTGCGGCACTGGTCGCCTCATTCGCAGCGGGATTTTTTGCTTTTAGCATGGCAGGACTCGCATGTTCGGCCTACTTGATTGTTTGTTCGTGAGCTCTCTTTCTAATCGTCGGTCTTCCGCCCGCTCAGATCGATAATTTCGAGCGCGAAAAATATGTGTGTGTTAGGAGGGCCATCCGCGATCTTGCTGGTCGGCTTCAGAGCGCCCGGCTCCCACCAATCGGTGCGTTTCGCAAGCAATGACCAAGCCTGATCCTTTTCTTCTCGACATTCTTCCGTGCTGAGATCGATGAAGCGGGTGTCGACGACCACGCTCTTCCAAGAATGTCTGTTCTTCAGTTGATCGATCTGAACGCAGACGTGCGGATTTCTTCTCATGATGTCCAGTTTTTTGCCAGGCAGCGTAAAACCGTATAGCTTGTCACCGGAGTAGGAATACTGAACGGGGATAACATATGGCACGTTCCGATCGGCACAACCGATCCGCGCAAGCCATTGTCTTTTTATGAGTGCGATGCACTCGTCGTAGGACATCCGCTGAACATTCATCGAATTCACCTCAAGTTTCCCGGCGTCATTCAGCGACCGCGTCTTGATGCTTCAGAATTCCACTTGCATCGAGCAGCCGGAGTTCGGATCGATCACGAGGAGGCACACCGACGTGAAATTGGTGGGATGCCTCCGAATCTTTTACCTCCATGTACCATTGACGCAGTGGCTTTGCAGCGGACAGAAGCAACTTATCGGTTATCGACGGAGGTGCTCCTGTTGGCCAGCGCAAGCGCCTCGTCGAATAGAGCTTGAGCATATTTCGAGGCTGCCATGGTGGCGGCCTCGGTGAAGTTCGCGTGCTTGCTTTTTCTTTCGATCGCCCGGTGAAACGCTGCCAGAAGTGCAGCCTTACCGTTTCCGTCATGGTGTTTCAAAAGCCTCTGAAGCGAGACGGTTGCCACAACTCGCGAGACGAGCATTCTGCCCTCGACCTCGCTTAAAGACGGAATCGCATAACCACATGGTCCGCCTAATTTGCCGCGCTCTTTCCTAGGCATCGTATCGATCCAGTCTTGGCCCGTTATTTAAGAACACAATAATCTTACCGCTGCGCTAGCGCATTGAGGCAGATCAACTGGCCTTCGACGCGGTTTGTTGTGTTGGAAGGCCCAATGCTGGTGCGCAAACACAAACTGGCGCATGGGATGCGGCCGGATGCCGCGCGAGATATGCTTAACCGAGGGCTGAGGAAGCCCTGCTGCGTTGAGGATACCTGAAAATTCAATCTGGGCAGCGCTTACGGTGGCGACCACGAATTCCTATGGATTTTGATCCAAAGCAAAGACTTTTTGTTTCAATCGCGGAATCGATTCCCGCAGTTTGGGAAGCGGAGGATTTCTCGTGGCCAGCAAGAAGCGTGCAGTTCCATCCGCAGGTTGCCTTGCAAGTTCATTTTTGGCTGTCGAACCGGTGATCGACAATATGGAGCCGTCAATGCGCGGTCTCGGTCGGTTGAAGCATTTCGCGCGAGGCTCGGTCCTTTTTCGAGACCGCGAATGCGATTTCGCACTGGGCTTGATCGTTAGCGGTAGTGTTGCCGTATGGAAGCTACGAGGCGATGGGAACAATCGTGTCCTCAGCTTTTTGGGTCCCAACGAAATTGTGTCGCCGGAATTCTTTCGTTCTCCGGTGTTGGAACTGGAGGCGGCATCTGAGGTGATCGTCCGATGCCTGAGCGCCGCGCAACTGAAAGAGGCACTGCTCAAAGAACCTTGTTTGGCGGACCTCCTCATGGAAGCCGCGTCTTCGCAGTTGTCAGCGGCGGTCAGCCAAGTCGCACTCGTCGGCGGAAACAGGATCGGCAGTCTCCGCCACTTTTTCTTGCGCATCGTTTCCCGACCTCTGGACGGGGATCGCACGGTTGTTTCCATAAAACGCAACCATGTCGTGGTAAGCAATATCAGCCGAACCGCCTTGGCTGCTCATATCGGCGTGTCGTCTTCAAGGCTTAGTCATATGTTGCGATCACTTCAGGAGGCAGGACTCATTCGGGCCTTGACGCCACACAGGTTCGAAATTCTTGATTTCGGAAGATTATCCATGACGGTCGCTGAAAATTTCTAGCCGCCGCTGGAAGTTCGGCAATAGCTGTGGGAACAGATTCATTTTTCATAGGGAGGCATGATCATGGAGGCATTGCCGCGAAGGCTGGCAGCAGGAGAGATGATCGCGGGGACTTTCAATCCTGCTTTCGCCTCGGACAGCCGTGCCTTGACCGACGGCTTTCGCTCCATGGACTATATGACAAATGCACTGATCGCCCATGCGACACTTGGATTGGCTCCGACGGCATTCCACCTCGCCTTTGCCGACTGGAGCGTGCATCTTGCTGCAGCGCCTGGCAAACGAGCGGAGCTTGTCGCCAAGGCGTGGCAGAAATGGGCGCGTTTTCATGCCCATATGCTGCAATCCGCTTTTGATCCGAAAGCGGCCTGCTGCATCGAGCCGCTGCCGGGAGACGAGCGGTTTGCCAATGAGGCTTGGAAAACTTGGCCTTATCGTTGGTGGGCGCAAGGTTTTCTTCTTACTCAGCAATGGTGGCATAATGCGACGCATGATGTTCCAGGCGTATCTCAACATCACGAGGACGTAGTCTCGTTCGCCATGCGGCAATGGCTTGATATGGCATCGCCGTCAAACATTCCCTGGGCTAATCCCGGAATCGTCCGGCACAGCATTGAGACGGCAGGAGCCAGTTTATTATCAGGCGCTTTAAACTGGAGCGAAGATTTTGTTCGCCTTATGATCGGCCAACCTCCGGCTGGCGCGGAGGATTTCGTCGTGGGACGCGATGTTGCCGCAACTCCCGGCAAAATCGTCTTTCGCAATCATCTGATCGAGCTGATACAATATGCGCCCTCCACGGACCGCGTTCAGGCCGAACCAATACTCATCGTGCCGGCCTGGATCATGAAATACTATATTCTCGATCTGTCGCCGGCAAATTCATTGGTTCGGTTTCTGGTTGCGAAGGGGCACACGGTCTTCTGCATCTCCTGGCGCAATCCGACGGAGGACGACCGCGATCTATCGCTCGATGATTATCGTGGGCTAGGTTTGATGGCGGCGCTTGCCGCGATCACGGCTATCGTCCCTGATCGCAAGGTCCATGCAGTCGGTTATTGCCTCGGTGGCACTATCCTGGCGATAGCGGCCTCGGCCATGGCGGAGACCGGCAATGACCGTTTTGCGTCCGTGACGCTGCTTGCGGCTCAGACCGACTTTACGGAGCCGGGTGAATTGCAGCTTTTCGTCGATGACAGCCAGGTTGCCTTTTTAGAGGCAATGATGTGGGAGAGCGGAACTCTGGATGCGACGCGGATGTCGGGTGCTTTCCAGATGCTCCGGACGAATGATCTGATTTGGTCTCGTATGATCCACGATTATCTGATGGGTGAACGAACACCGATGAATGACCTGATGGCATGGAACGCCGACGCAACGCGCATGTCATATCGGATGCAATCGGATTATTTGCGCAAACTGTTCCTGCACAACGATCTGGCGTCGGGGCGCTACATGGTTGATGGCCAGCCGGTTGCCATCCAGAATATTCGCGTCCCAATGTTCGTCGTCGGTACGGAGCGCGATCATGTCGCACCATGGCGCTCGGTCTATAAGATCCACTATCTGACCGATACGGACGTGACCTTCGTATTGACCAGTGGCGGGCATAATGCCGGCATCGTCAGCGAACCCGGTCATCGCGGCAGGCACTTTTGGGCGATGGAGAAAAAGGCGGACGATCCTTGCCTCAGCCCCGATGAATGGAACGCAGCAGCGCTTTTCCACGAAGGATCCTGGTGGCCGGTCTGGGAGGCATGGATGTCTGCGCAAACCAGCACGAAGCCGGTCAGGCCGCCTGGGATGGGCGCTGCGCGCAAAGGCTATCCGCCGCTCGCTGCCGCTCCCGGCAGCTATGTGATGCAGCGCTGAAGCGGCCGGCGAACCAGGCTCATTCATGAAACTTGGTCGGATAGATAGCAGCGAATAATCGATGTTGTCGATCTTCGGCATGCAATTTTCCGCGATAAAGATACCTGGAATAACGTGCCTACTCAGCAGTCGGAAGCCGAGAGGCGGGTCGGCTCAATCAGCGAAGAATGAGTTTCTTTTCTGGAGTATCGATGAGCGTGTTTGGTTTCGCAAATTCGGTCAGGCTGACATGGTCTAAAATGCCGACGTGCGATCCTTTCACGGTGACGCCATACGCCTTCAAAACGGAAAATGCCCGCGATAAATTCTCGGGTGTCATTCCGAGGCGGGATGCCAGAAGCCGCTTTTCGACGCCGACGTCCACCGATCCCTTGCCTCCTTGTTCCTTCTCGGCTTGCAAAAGCCAGTTTGCCAAGCGCTCGGCACCGGAACGCAATTTCTGGCTTTTCAGATCCTTGATCGCGCGACGATAACCCTTGGCCAGCTCCACGACGATTGCGCGGGTGAAGGTGGGGTCTGTCTGCATCGCATGGCGTATTCTCGCTGCAGGAATCATGAGAATGCTGGAAGATGCCAGGGTACGTGCGGATTGCAGGCAGACATCGTCATTGAGCACCGCCGCCAGAATGAAGACGCCGACTGGCGTTACAATATCCAAGGTCGTTTCCCGAGTGCCGGTGCCGGCAAACATTTCAACCAGCCCATCCACCAGGATATACAGAAAGTCAGCCGGCTCGCTCTCGCGAATCAATGTGACGCCCTGCGGAAAACGCTGCAGAAAACTGGCCTCCATAAGCGAATGAAACGTGTCATCTTGTATGGATGCGAAGAGGCCCAAATCTCGAATCGCGGCGGTGTTGTCAGGTCTCATGGGAAGGCCTCCTGTCGATGTTTGATGAATTTATATTTCGCAATTGAAATTTATCAATCCTCAAGTATAAATTTGTCAATTTTGCCTGCGTGCGTTGATATATTTTGTCGATATTCTTCTCAATATTTGACTGCATTTGGTATCAGCGAATTCTTTTGATTAAAATCAAAGTTGCATTCCGCATTCGCAGTTATTCCCGATTCCGAGACTGAAGAAGGATTATCTCCTCGTCACGATTGGAATTTCGCCATGCCTGCTTCCCAAGCGATTGATATTACGGCTCAGCGCACTGCCCTGACCGCAAGCACGGTTGCCTTTACGATATGTTTTGCAGCCTGGACCATTTTCGCCATCATCGGGATTCGAATTAGAGACGAGCTTGGGCTCAGCGAGACCGAATTCGGCCTTTTGGTCGGCACGCCTATTCTTACCGGTTCCCTGATCCGCGTCATACTTGGAATCTGGGCCGATCTCTATGGCGGGCGCATCGTCCTTGTTGGCACCATGCTTGCTGCTGCTGCGGCAACCTTCTTGCTGACCTATGCGCATACATATCCGCAAATGTTGCTTGCGGCTCTCGGCGTCGGCGTTGCTGGCGGTTCGTTCGCCGTCGGGGTCGCCTACGTATCGCGATGGTATCCGCCCGGCAAGCAAGGCACAGCGCTCGGAATCTTCGGGGCCGGCAATGTCGGTTCGGCCGTCACCAAGTTTCTCGCGCCGCTGGTCCTGGTGGCCTGGGGCTGGCTGGCGGTCGCAGAGATCTGGGCGGCCGGTCTGGTCGTCACCGCCATCCTCTTCTGGTTCACGACGAAAGACGATCCCATCCATGCCGAACGCCGCCGTACCGGTCAAAGGCCGAAGAGCGCATGGCTCGAGCTTGAGCCCTTAAAGAATGTGCAGGTATGGCGCTTCTCGCTTTACTACTTCGTTGTCTTCGGCGCCTTTGTCGCCCTTGCGCTGTGGCTGCCGCAATATCTGATCAATGTCTACGGGCTGGATATTCGCACGGCCGGCATGATTGCCGCCTTCTTCTCCGTGCCAGCCAGCCTTTTCCGCGCCTATGGCGGGCATCTGTCGGATGTCTATGGCGCGCGCCGTGTGCTCTACTGGACGTTTTTGGTTTCCATCGTCGCCACCTTCATCCTCGCCTATCCGCCGACCGACTACGCGGTCAAAACGCTCAGCGGCCCTGCCACCTTCCACCTCGAAATGGGCCTGGTCGGCTTCACCGTCGTCCTCTTCGTCCTCGGCTTCTTCATGGCGCTGGGCAAAGCCGCCGTCTACAAGCATATTCCGGCCTATTATCCGGATCATGTCGGTGCCGTGGGGGGACTGGTTGGGATGATCGGCGGTCTCGGCGGTTTCCTGCTCCCGATCCTTTTCGGTGTTCTGCTTGATCTCACCGGTTTGTGGACCAGCTGTTTCATGGCGCTCTTCCTGCTGGTCTCGGTCGCGCTCGTCTGGATGCATGTGGCCATCCGTCAGATGGAGCGCCGCGCAGTGGGAAAGACCCTCGAAGCGCTGCCGCCTTTCCCGGAAATGCAGGGCATGCCGGCGCCGAAGGTCGAGCCCCGCCGCAGCGATGCGGTACTTACCGACTGGCGTCCGGAAGATCCGACCTTCTGGGCGGAAAAGGGCAGCCGCATTGCGCGGCGCAATCTCTGGCTTTCGATTCCGGCGCTGCTTCTCTCCTTCGCCATCTGGCAGGTCTGGTCGGTGGTCGTCGCGAAGCTGCCGCTCGTCGGCTACACGTTCACCACCGATCAGCTCTTCTGGCTCGCTGCGCTTCCCGGCATTTCCGGTGCGACCTTCCGGATCTTCTATTCCTTCATGGTGCCGATTTTCGGCGGGCGGCTTTGGACGACGCTGACGACCTGGTCGCTGATCATTCCTGCCGTCGGCATCGGCTTTGCGGTGCAGAACCCGACCACGCCCTACATCGTCTTCCTTCTTCTTGCCCTGCTTTGCGGCTTCGGCGGCGGTAATTTCGCCTCATCGATGTCGAACATCTCCTTCTTCTTTCCGAAGTCGGAAAAGGGCAATGCGCTGGCCCTCAATGCCGGTCTCGGCAATCTCGGCGTGAGCGTCGTTCAGTTCGTCGTTCCGCTGGCCATCACCGCCGGCATGTTCGGCCGGCTCGGCGGCGATCCGGTGATGACGAAAGCGGCGGCCGGCAGCACTCCGCTCTGGCTGCAGAATGCCGGCTTCTTCTTCGTGCCCTTCATCGCGATCTCGGCCTTCGCCTCCTGGTTCGGGATGAACGACATCGCTTCGGCAAAGGCTTCCTTCGCCGAGCAGGCGGTGATCTTCCGGCGCCGGCACAATTGGATCATGTGCTGGCTCTATACGGGAACATTCGGCTCGTTCATCGGCTATTCGGCGGGATTTCCACTCCTCGCCAAGACGCTGTTTCCCGATGTCAACGCGCTGCAGTTCGCCTTTCTCGGCCCGCTGGTTGGAGCACTTTCGCGCTCGGGAACCGGCTGGCTTGCCGACCGCTTCGGCGGCGCGCGGGTCACCTTCTGGGTCTTCATGCTGATGATGGCCGGTGCCTGCGGCGCCCTCTGGTTCATCGCGACCAAGGATCAACCGGGAGCCTTCTGGGGCTTCTTCATATCCTTCCTCGTGCTCTTTTTCGCAACCGGCGTCGGTAATGCTTCGACCTTCCAGATGATCCCGGCGATCATGGGCAAGGAAATGATCCGGCTGATGCCGGATGCGACGCCCGAAGCCCGCCGGCTGGAGGCCGAAAAGGAATCCGCTGCGATCACCGGCTTTACCTCGGCGATCGCCGCCTTCGGCGCCTTCTTCATTCCGATGGGCTACGGGCTTTCGATCACCTTTACCGGTGGGCCACAGGCGGCACTGTCGGCCTTCCTCATCTTCTACGTGACCTGTCTCGTCCTCACCTGGGCTGCCTATACCCGCAAGGGCGGCCTTCTCTACGACGTCGAGCGCAACAAGCAAAGCACCATCGGCAAGGCCGCGGCGGCCGAATAAGACCAGGAGAACCACATGTCTCATTTCCTCGACCGGCTCACCTTCTTTCGAAAGAATGTCGGCCAGTTTTCCAAAGGCCACGGCATCGTCACCAGCGAGGATCGCTCCTGGGAGGATGGCTACCGCAAACGCTGGCAGCACGACAAGATCGTCCGCTCGACCCATGGTGTGAACTGTACGGGTTCCTGCTCATGGAAGATTTATGTGAAGGGCGGCATTGTCACCTGGGAGACGCAGCAGACGGACTATCCGCGCACGCGGCCGGACCTGCCGAACCATGAACCGCGCGGCTGCGCGCGGGGCGCCTCCTATAGCTGGTATCTTTATTCCGGCGCGCGGGTGAAATACCCGATGATCCGCGGACGGCTCCTGAAGCTTTGGCGCAAGGCACGGAAAACCATGTCGCCGGTCGCTGCCTGGGCGTCGATCGTCGAGGATGCCGAAAAGCGTAAATCCTACATCTCCATCCGCGGCCATGGCGGCTTCGTGCGGGCGAACTGGGACGAGGTGACGGAAATCGTTGCCGCCGCCAATGCCTACACGATCAAGGCGCATGGGCCGGACCGCGTCATAGGCTTCTCGCCGATCCCGGCGATGTCGATGGTCTCCTATGCGGCCGGCGCGCGCTATCTCTCGCTCATCGGCGGCGTATGCATGTCCTTCTACGATTGGTATTGCGACTTGCCGCCGGCAAGCCCGCAAACCTGGGGCGAGCAGACCGATGTGCCTGAGAGCGCCGACTGGTACAATGCCGGCTTCATCATCGTCTGGGGTTCGAACGTGCCGCAGACGCGCACGCCGGATGCGCATTTCTATACCGAAGTCCGCTACAAGGGCACCAAGAGCGCCGTCGTCAGCCCTGACTATGCCGAGGCGACGAAATTCGCCGACATCTGGCTGAACCCGAAGCAGGGAACGGATGCGGCGCTGGCGCTCGCCATGGGCCATGTGATCCTGCGGGAATATTACCTCGAGCGGTCGGTTCCCTATTTCGAGGATTATGCCCGCCGCTACACCGATATGCCGTTCCTCGTGCGGCTAGCGCAGCCCGACGGCCGGCTCGTTCCCGAGCGCCTGCTGCGAGCTTGGGAACTGGAAGGTGCGCTTGGCGAGGCCAACAATCCGGAATGGAAGACGGTCGCGATCGACGAGAAGACGGGCGAGCTGGTCGCCCCTCTCGGTTCCGTCGGCTATCGCTGGGGTGAATCGGCCAAGTGGAACCTCGAAGAGAAGGACGGTCAGGGCCGCAACACCTCTCTCAAACTCTCGCTTGCAGGCGAGGGTGCCGAGATCGCGGCGGTCGATTTTCCCTATTTCGGCGGCCGTGCCACGGAGCATTTCGTGGCGACCGAGCATGGCGAAATCCTGACCCGCAACGTTCCGGTCCGGACGATATCAGGCACCGATGGCGCGCCCATCAAGGTCGCGACCGTCTATGATCTGATGATGGCCAATTACGGCCTCGATCGCGGTTTCGGCGGTGCCAACATTGCCCGCGACTACGATGAGGATGTGCCGTTCACGCCCGCCTGGGCCGAGCATATCACTGGCGTCAGGCGCGATGCGATCATCACCGTCGCGCGTGAATTCGCCACCAACGCCGAGAAGACCAATGGCCGCTCGATGATCATCATCGGCGCGGGCATGAACCATTGGTACAACATGGATATGAACTACCGTGGCGTGATCAACCTTCTCGTCTTCTGCGGGGCGATCGGTCAGTCCGGCGGCGGCTGGTCGCACTATGTCGGGCAGGAGAAACTGCGGCCGCAGACCGGCTGGGCGCCGCTTGCCTTCGGGCTCGACTGGTCTCGTCCGCCGCGCCACCAAAACTCGACGTCGTTCTTCTATGCTCATACCGATCAGTGGCGCTACGAGACGCTGACGGCCGCCGAAATCCTGTCGCCGACGGCGCCGGAAGGCGATTGGGAAAGCAGTTTCATCGACTACAATGTCCGCGCCGAGCGCATGGGCTGGCTGCCGTCGGCCCCGCAGTTGAAGGTCAATCCGCTTTCGATTGCGCAAAAAGCGAAGGCGGCGGACCTCGAGCCGAAGGACTATGTTGCGAAGGCCCTGAAATCGGGAGAGCTCGAGCTTTCATGCGAAGATCCGGATGATCCGGCCAACTGGCCGCGCAACATGTTCGTCTGGCGCTCGAACCTGCTCGGCTCTTCCGGCAAGGGGCACGAATACTTCCTGAAGCACCTGCTCGGCACCGAAAACGGCGTCATGGGCAAGGATCTCGGACCGGAAGGCGCTGTCCGCAACAAGGAAG